>NZ_CP124620.1:3545000-3845000 GCF_030128875.1 Stenotrophomonas sp. BIO128-Bstrain
CTTCACAAAAGCCAATAGGCACAAGGGTTTGACGCGGTATTTATACCTGTCTATGTTACCGACGTTTGGGCCCGCGCTCCCGGGCCAGCCAGGAACAGACCGACGATGCTCAATTCCGATCAAGGCCGCGCGCGCAAGCAGCGCTTCAAGGAACGTCTCCACGTCCTCCACGACACCGCCCTCCATCGGAAGCTCAAACAGCATCTTCCCGCGGCCTTCAACCAACGCTGGACCCGCCGCCACTGGATGCACGCCAGCCTGTTCGCCACCATCGGCGCCCTGGTGGCCACGATCGTCCCCGGCTTCTCGCACACCATCGACTCGCCCTACTCGGTCAGCCATTCGACGCTTGCGCTGCCGTTGCCGCCGCTGTCGCTGGAACGCCAGCAGCAGACCCCCGGCGACAGCTGGCAGGTGCTGCGCGTGCAGCGCGGCCAGACCCTGAGCAACCTGTTCGACCAGGCCGGCATCCCGGCCACGGTGATGCACCAGGTACTGGAGCACCCGGGTGTGCGCGACTCGCTGACCAAGCTGCGCCCCGGCGCGGAGATCGCCTTCGACCTGCCGCTGTCCGGTGAGTTGCGCACGATCCGCTTCGACCGCGATGCCGACAACCGCGTCGAGCTGTCCCTGGCCGGCGACAAGATCACCGAGACGGTGAGCAAGCGCGAAACCTCGACCCGCCGGGTGGTCGCCAGTGGCGAGATCACCAGTTCGCTGTACGCCGCCGCGCGCAAGGCCGGGCTCTCGCCCTCGGCGATCGCGACGATGACCGACGAGATCTTCAAGTACGACATCGACTTCTCCAAGGATCTGCAGCCCGGCGACCGTTTCAGCGTGGTGATGGACGAAACCTGGCGCGAAGGCGAGAAGGTGGACACGAGCAAGATCCTCGCGGCGACCTTCAGCTCGGGTGGCAAGACCTACAGCGGCTTCCGCTTCGACCGCAACGGCAAGTCCGAATACTTCGATGCCAGCGGCCGCCCCCTGAAGAAGAGCTTCATCCGCATGCCGATCCAGTTCGCGCGCTTGAGTTCGAGCTTCGGCGCGCGCAAGCACCCGGTGCTGGGCAAGATGCGCATGCACAAGGGCGTGGACTACGCCGCGCGCACCGGCACCCCGATCATGGCCGCCGGCGATGCCCGCGTGCAGTTCGCCGGCGTGCAGCGCGGCTACGGCAACGTGGTGATCCTCGACCACGGCCGTGGCCACACCACGCTGTACGGGCACATGTCGCGCTTTGGCAGCATCAAGACCGGCCAGCGCGTGGCCCAGGGCACCGTGATCGGCTACGTCGGCTCGACCGGCATGGCCACCGGCCCGCACCTGCATTACGAATTCCGCGTCAACGGCGTGCACCGCAACCCGCTGTCGGTGACGATGCCGCCGCCGGAGCCGCTGCAGGGTGCCGAGCTGGCCGCCTTCCGTGCGCAGACCGCGCCGGCACTGGCGCGCATCCAGGGCATGGAGAAGCTGATCTACGCCGACGCCAGCCCGGCCCCGGCTGCCACGTCGGCCGATACGGCCACCGCGAAGGCCGGCAAGCCGGTCAAATCCAACCGCGGCTGATCGCATCGATTGACGGCGGCAACGGGTTGCGCGGAAGCTGCATGCAACCCGTTGGACCGCCTGGCCATGACCTCTGCTGTTGATCCCACCACCCCGCTCTACCTGGGCCTGATGTCCGGCACCAGCGCCGACGGCATCGATGCCGCGCTGGTGCAGTTCCCCGCCGAGGGCGGCTGCCGCTTTGTCGATGGCCTGACCCACGCGTGGGATCCGGCGATCCGCGCCGAACTGATTGCCCTGGGCGAAGGCGGCACGATCGCCTCGCTGGACGCGCTGGGCCGGCTCGATGCCCAGGTCGGGATCACGTTCGCCGCGGCTGCCAACCGGCTGCTGGACAGCGCGCGCATCGACCGCACCCAGGTGCACGCCATCGGTTCGCACGGGCAGACCGTACGCCATCGGCCGCTGGCCGATCCTGCCTTCACGATGCAGATCGGCGACGCCAACCGCATCGCCGAATTGACCGGCATCACCACCGTGGCCGATTTCCGCCGCCGCGATGTGGCCGCCGGCGGCCATGGCGCGCCGCTGATGCCGGCGTTCCACTTGGCGATGCTGGGTGACAGCGACGAAGACCGCGCCGTGCTCAACCTGGGCGGCATCGGCAATCTCACCTTGATCCCGCGCCAGGGCACCCCGCGCGGCTTCGATACCGGCCCGGCCAATGCGCTGATGGATGCCTGGTGCCAGCGCCACCGCGGCGAACCGTTCGACGCCGACGGGGCATTCGCGGCCAGCGGGCAGGTCGATACGGCGCTGCTGGCGCGGTGGCTGGCCGATCCGTGGTTTGCGCTGCCGCCGCCCAAGAGCACCGGGCGCGAGCAGTTCCACCTGGACTGGGCGCAGGCGCAACTGGGCGAGGGACAGGTCTCCGGCGCTGATGTGCAGGCGACCCTGCTGGAGCTGACCGCCGCGACGGTGGCCGATGCGCTGTTGGCGCACCTGCCGGGTGCGCAGCGTGTGCTGGTCTGCGGCGGTGGCGTGCGCAACCCGCAGCTGCTGCGGCGCCTGGGCGCACGCCTGCCGGGCGTGGTGATCGAGTCCAGCGCGGTGCACGGGCTGGATCCGGATTATCTGGAAGCGATGGGGTTTGCGTGGTTGGCGCAGCGCACCCTGGCCGGGTTGCCGGGCAATCTGCCGAGCGTGAGTGGTGCGCGGGGGCCGCGGATTCTCGGGGCGATCCACCCGGCCTGAGGCGCCACGGCGGCGGGCGCTGCGTGCGGCGGCGATCGCCGATGCGCGGCTCGGCGCGTGCCGCCGTTACAGCCCCTGCGCGTCCGGCAGCGCCTGCAGTGCCGCGATGGCATCGGCAAGCGCATCGACTTCGGGATCGTGGAAGCCGCTGCGGACCTCCAGTTCGCTGGCGAACAGGCCTTGTTCCAGCAATGCCACGCAGGTGTCCTCGCGGGACCAGCCACGCGCCACTGCGATGCGGCGGATACGTTCCAGCAACAGCGGGTCCATATCCCGCAGTAGTAGATCAGCCATCGTTCTCCCCGTTGGCGCGCCGCCATCCCCGCGGCGACTGTGCCGGCATGATCCATCAGGCTCTGCCGGCACGCAAACCACTCAGGCCGAGCTGCGGTCCCGGATCCGTGGCCACAGCCAGATCAGCAGCAGCAGGGTCGGGATGACCGTGGTGGCGCTGAGGATGAAGAAGGTGCTGTACGAGCTCGCCTCCACGATGTAACCGGAGACGCCGCCGACGAACTTGCCCGGCAGGTTGGCCAGCGAGACCAGCAGCGCGTACTGGGTGGCGGTGAAGTTGCGGTCGGTCAGCGAGGACATGAAGGCGACCAGCACCGTGCCGGCGAAGCCCTGGAACAGGTTGTCCGCGCTCAGCGCCGCATAGAACGCCCACAGCTGACCCGGATTGTGCGCCATCAGCAGGAACGCCAGGTTGGACAGCGCCACGCCCAGCGCGGCAACCAGCAACATGCGGCGGAAGCCGAACGCGGCCACCGCGATGCCGCCGAGGAATGCACCGCCGATGCCCATCCACACGCCGAACAGCTTGGAGACGGTAGCGATGTCGGCCTTGGTGAAGCCCGAATCCAGATAGAACGGACCGGCCATCACCCCGATCACCTGGTCCGGGAATTTGTAGAGCCCGACGAAGGCCAGCAGCACCAGCGCCAGCACCACGCCATTGGTGCTGAAGAAGCTGGCGATCGGCTGCCAGAACGCGCCGAAGAAATCGATCCGGCGCTGGATGCGCACCTCGGGCTGCTCCGGCTCGCGGCACAGCAGCGTGGTGATGATCGGCAGGATCATCAACGCAGCCATGGCCAGGTAGGCCACGATCCAGCTCTCGAACTGGGCCAGGTACAGCGCGCCCGCGCCGGCCAGGATCAGGCCGATGCGATAGCCCAGTGTATAGGTCGCGGCGAGTGCCGCCTGGGCACTCTCCGGTGCGATCTCGATGCGGTAGGCGTCCACCACCGAATCCTGGGTCGCACCGGCGAACGAAGCCACCAGCACCCACAGCACCAGCGGGGTGACGCCGAGTTCGGGCCGGACGAAGGCCAGCGCGAACAACCCGCCGGTGACGCCGATCTGCGAGGCCAGCAGCCACGAGCGGCGCCGGCCCAGGAAGCCGATCAGCGGGAACGCGTAGCGGTCGATCAGCGGCGCCCAGACGAACTTCATCAGATAGAAGAAGCTGGCCAGGCTGATCAGCCCGATGCTGCCCAGGTCCAGGCCGACATCCCGCAGGCGGGTGGACAGCGTCTGCGAGGCGATCAGCAGGAACGGCAGGCCGCTGCCGAAGCCCAGGAAGGCCATCGTCAGCGCCGAGGGCGTGCCGAAGGCGCGCTTGATCCCCGCCCACCCCTTGTAGGACACCGGCTCGACCGCTTCGGTCATGGGGCGTAGTCCACCGTGAACGGCGCATGGTCGGAGAAGCGTTCATCGCGGTACACCGAGCAGCTGCGCAGCCGGTCACGCAGGCCCGGGCTGACGAACTGGTAATCGATGCGCCAGCCGACATTGTTGGCGCGCGCCTGGCCGCGGTTGCTCCACCAGGTGTAGTCCTCGCCCTGCGGGTGCAGCAGGCGGTAGGCATCGGTCCAGCCCTGGCCGGCGGCGATGTCCAGTGCCTGGTCGGCATCCACGCACTGGCCGTTGAGCCAGTCGCGTTCGGGCGGCAGGCAGCCGGAGTTCTTCTGGTTGGATTTCCAGTTCTTGATGTCCAGCGCGGAACGCACGATGTTCCAGTCGCCGCACAGCACGTAGTCGCGGCCACTGGCCAGCCAGCCGGCCAGGATCGGGCGCAGCCACTCCATCACTTCGTACTTGAAGCCCTGGCGCAGATCGCCCGAGCTGCCCGAGGGGATATAGAAGGAGACCACGCTGAGGTTGCCGTAGCGGGCTTCGATGTAGCGGCCTTCATCGTCGAACGGGGCCCAGCCCAGCGAGGTGATCACCTGGTCCGGCTCGCGCTTGCTGTAGATCGCCACGCCGCTGTAGCCCTTCTTGGTGATGGCGTCGCGGTAGAAGCAGTGGTGCCCGTCCGGGCGGAACATCGGGTCGGTCAGCTGGTCTTCCTGGGCCTTGGTTTCCTGGATGCACAGGACATCGGCGTCCTGGGCGCGGAACCACTCGAGAAAGCCCTTGGTGGCGGCGGAACGGATGCCGTTGGCGTTGAAACTGATGATGCGCATGCTGACCCGAGTCTGGAACGATACCCGCAAGAGCATACCGTTTCGGCCCTTGCAGGGGCTGGCTGGAAACGGACGGCATTACCGCCCGCGGCCATCTGGCGAGGCCGTCTCGCCAGCCCGTGCGACACCGGGCCGCAGGGCCCGACGAGCGGAAAAGTGCGGGCATGCATTAGGATTTGCGCTCCAAATGAATTGAATCGAGTCTTGATGAGCGACCATCGCCACCGTTTCCTGCAACTGGCCCTGACCGCCGATGCCCTGCGTTTCGGCCAGTTCACCCTGAAGTCCGGCCGTCTGAGCCCCTATTTCTTCAACGCCGGCCGGTTCGATTCCGGCGCGCGCATGTCCCAGCTGGCGGCCTGCTACGCCGATGCCGTGGAAGCGACCGGGCTGAAGTTCGACGTCGTGTTCGGCCCGGCCTACAAGGGCATCCCGCTGGCCACCGCGACCGCCTGTGAATTCGCCCAGCGCGGCCGCGACCTGCCGCTGTCGTTCAACCGCAAGGAAGCCAAGGACCACGGCGAAGGCGGCAACCTGATCGGCGCGGACATGAATGGCAAGCGCGTGCTGATCGTCGATGACGTGATCACCGCCGGCACCGCGATCCGCGAAGCACTGGCGATCATCAAGGGCGCCGGTGGCACCCCGGCCGGCATCGTGGTGGCCCTGGACCGCCAGGAGATCGCCTCGGAAACCGACCGCCGTTCGGCCGCGCAGGCCGTGGCCGAAGAAGCCGGCATTCCGGTGGTCGCCGTGGCCACGCTGGCCGACCTGCTTGATTTTGCCTCCGGAAATCCGGAACTTGTGGGCTACCGGCAGCCGCTGGAGGACTATCGTTCCCGCTACGGCAGCCGTCCTACACGTTGAGAGCAGGGGGCTTTCACCATGTCCAGGTTTGCCTCGTTCACCGTTGTCGGCCTGTTGCTGGCCGTGCCGCTGTTGCCTGCCCAGGCACAGAAGCGCGCGGCCGACGCAGCGCCGAAGAAGCTGTACTGCTGGAACAAGGGCAGCGAGCGGATCTGCAGTGATGCCCTGCCCCAGGAGGCGGTGAACAGTGCGCGCGAGGAGTTCAACCTGCGCAGCGGCATGCGCAGTGGCGAAGTGCAGCGCGCGTTGACTGACGAGGAACGCGCCGATGCTGCGGCGCAGGCCGCGCAGCAGCGCCTGGACCTGGCCGCCGAGCAGACCCGCCAGCGTACCGAGCAGGCGATGCTGGCCACGTACGAGAGCGAGGACGACCTGCGCCGGGTGTTCGCCGAGCGCAGCGGCATCCTGGACAACAACATCCATACCGCCAGCTACAACGTGGCCAGCGTGCGTGATGCGCTGGTCACCCTGCTGGCCAGTGCGGGCAACCGCGAGCTGGACGGGCAGCCGGTGCCGGACAAGCAGGCCGAGCGCATCCGCCAGCGGCATGCCGAGCTGGTGACGCAGCGGCGCATGCAGGCCTCGTTCGAGCAGCAGCGCAGGGCGCTGGACGTGGAGATCGAGAGCACGCTGCAGCGCTATCGGTTGCTGAAAGGGGTGGGGAGCGATCCGCGCGGGTAAGGTGGATGTGCGATCGCGTTGAAACGAAGGCGGCCTTTTGGGCCGCCTTCTCTGTTTTCGTCCTCGCGGCAGGCCCGGAGCGCGCTCTGAACTTTTCCGCAAGCAGGAGCGGTGAGTTGGTCGGGCGCTGGGACGCGACGCCCTTGCCGGCGAATGTCCCCCGGCGTCGGCCTGCGGCCGCCCCCTCCTCCTTGATTTCGCCCACAAGGGCATCGCGCCCCACGTGTACAGACCACTGGCGGCCAACAGCAAGTTCGCTGTCTCGCACGCGTATCGCACGCTGAGCTCCGTAGCGGCCGGCAGGTCCCTGGGCAAAATCAAGGAGGAGGCCGTCGCCGCCAGGCGGCGGCCGGGGGACATTTGCCGAGGGGCCTGCCGGTCGCTGCGGGGCGTAACGCTCGCGGCAGGGAAGCACCTTTTTATGCACTTTTTACGCGGGGCGCCGGTTTCGGGCGTGGAGCGTTTATGCCGTGCAGGCAGACCATGGGCGCCTGACGTGGAGTGGTTCCACCTGGACGTCCCATGAGCCCGTATCTGTCTGTCTTTCCTGCCGGTGCCCCGCGCACCGTGCGCTCCCTTTCCCGCGTTTGAGGCCACGACCATGTCTGCCTGGCTTTCCCTGCTGTGCGGCGTGCTGGTGCTCGTTGCCGCCGCCTATCTGCTGTACGTCGTGCTTCGGCCCGAAACCTTCTGACCGGAGCCGACCATGACCGAGATCCTGTTGATCCTGCTGGCCAGCATCGTGCTGGCCTTTCCGCTTGGGCTGTACCTGGCCCGGGTGATGCGCGGTGGCCCGATGCGTGGCGATGCGCTGTTCGGGCTGGTTGAAAAACCCCTTTACCGGCTGCTGGGAGTGAACCCGGCGCGCGGCATGTCCTGGCGTGGCTACGTGGGCGCCTTCCTGCTCAGCAACGTGGTGATCGCGGTGCTGGTGCAGGCCGTCTTCATGACCCAGGCCTGGCTGCCGCTCAATCCGGACCAGATCCCCAACATGCGCTGGGATACGGCGCTGCATACGATGGTGTCGTTCCTGACCAACACCAACCAGCAGCATTATTCCGGGCAGGCGCAGCTGTCGTACTTCTCGCAGATGACCGCGATCACCGGGCTGCAGGTGGTGACGCCGATGATGGGCCTGGCGCTGGTGGTGGCCACGTTGCGTGCGCTGTTCGGCGCGCGCCCCGAGGATGTGCCGGCCGACCAGGCTGCGCTGCTGAGTGCGGACCGCCGCGTCGATGTGGGCAATTACTACGCCGATGTGGTGCGCTCGAGCGTGCGCTTCATGCTGCCGCTGTGCCTGCTGTGGGCGGTGCTGCTGACCAGCCAGGGCGTGCCCGCCACCCTCGCCGGCGGTCCGCAGGCCACGCCGATCGACGCCTCGGCCGGCATGGGCACGCAGAAGCTGCCGCTCGGGCCGGTCGCGGCGATGGTCGCGGCCAAGCAGCTGGGCACCAATGGCGGTGGCTGGTACGGCCCCAACAGCGCGATGCCGCTGGAGAACCCAACCCCACTGTCCAACGCGCTGGAACTGATCGGCATCCTGCTGGTCCCGATCGCGGTGATCTTCATGCTCGGCGCCTTCACCGGACGCAAGCGCCTGGCCGGGCTGGTGTTCGGCTGCATGCTGGCGATGTCCAGTGTGTCGATCGCCGCCACGGTGTGGCTGGAAGGCCACTCGGCCACTGCGGCCAGCCCGCTGCTGATGGAGGGCAAGGAAGTGCGCTTCGGTGCCGATGGCACGGGCTTGTGGGCCGCGATCACCACCCAGGTATCCAACGGTTCGGTCAACGGCATGCATGACTCGCTCAGCCCGCTGGCCGGCGCCGTGCCGATGGTCAACATGCTGGTCAATGCGATCTGGGGCGGCATCGGCTGTGGGCTGCAGCAGTTCATCGTGTACCTGCTGCTGGGCGTGTTCCTGGCCGGCCTGATGACCGGCCGCACCCCGGAACTGTTCGGCCGCAAACTGGAAACGCCGCAGGTGCGCCTGCTCGCGCTGCTGGTGCTGCTGCAGCCGATCACCATCCTGGGCTTCACCGCGTTGACCCTGGCGATCCCGTCGATCACCGGCACTTCCAATCCCGGCTTCCACGGCATCAGCCAGGTGTTCTACGAGTACACCTCGGCGTTCGCCAACAACGGCTCGGGCTTTGAAGGCCTCGGCGATGCGACGGTGTGGTGGAACCTGAGCTGCACCCTGGTGCTGCTGCTGGGCCGCTATCCGGTGCTGGTGATCCCGTTGATCGTGGCCGCGCAGCTGGCGGCCAAGCGGCGGGCGCCGGAATCGGCCGGCACGCTGCAGATTGAAACCCCGACCTTCGCGCTGACCCTGATCGCGCTGATCGTCATCCTCACCGTATTGCAGTTCATGCCGGCGCTGGTGCTGGGCCCGGTCGCCGATCACCTGTCGCTGACGCTGCACTGAGACCGCCTTCCATGAGTACGTATCCGTTGAACGTTTCTTCCCATCGCCGCCAGCGCCTGCTCGACGGCGCCGGCTGGCGCCGTGCCCTGCGCGACGCCGTCATCAAGCTCTCGCCCCGGCACCTGCTGCACAGCCCGGTGATGGCCGTGGTGATGGTCGGCACAGTGGTCAGCGCCCTGGTCACGCTGACCGGCAATGCGCCGCTGGGCTTCGGCCTGGCGGTCACCGCGATCCTGCTGCTGACGGTGCTGTTCGGCAACTTCGCCGAGGCGGTGGCCGAAGCGCGCGGCCGGGGCCAGGCCGCCTCGCTTAGACGCGCCCGGCAGGACCTCAGCGCGCGCCGGTTGGCGGCCGCGCATGCCGGGGCCAGCGAGACCCAGGTCCCGGCCGCCGAACTGCGCCCGGGCGACCATGTGATCGTCAGTGCCGGGGAACTGATCCCGGCCGATGGCGAGATCGTGCAGGGCCTGGCCACCATCAACGAAGCGGCGGTGACCGGCGAATCGGCCCCCGTGCTGCGCGAAGCGGGTACCGACCGCAGTGGCGTGATCGGCGGCACCAAGGTGCTCTCCGACCAGATCATCGTGCGCATCACCGCCGAGCCGGGTCACAGCTTCCTGGACCGGATGATCGCCCTGGTGGAAGGCGCGAACCGCCAGAAGACCCCGAACGAGGTCGCCCTGACCCTGCTGCTGGCGGCGATGACGCTGACCTTCCTGGTGGTGGTGGCGACGCTGCCGGCGATCGGTGCGTTCGTTGGTGTGCAGGTCGATCCGCTGCTGTTGATCGCGCTGCTGGTGTGTTTGATTCCGACCACCATCGGCGGCTTGCTGCCGGCCATCGGTATCGCCGGCATGAACCGGGCGCTGGCCGCCAACGTGCTGGCCAAGTCCGGCAAGGCGGTGGAAGTGGCCGGCGACGTGGACGTGCTGCTGCTCGACAAGACCGGCACGATCACCCATGGCGACCGCCAGGCCACGCACTTCCATGCACTGGCGGGGATTGATGCCACGCAGCTGCGCGAAGCAGCGCTGCTGTCCTCGCTGGCCGACCCGACGCCGGAAGGCAAATCGGTCGTGCGTCTCGCGCGTGAGCAGGGCTGCACCACCGCCGAGCCGGACCGTGCGGACTATCTTGCGTTCTCTGCGCAGACCCGCATGTCCGGTGTGGATCTGGACGGCGGCCGCCGCATCCGCAAGGGCGCTTCCGATGCGATCACCGCGTATGTGCGTGAGCTGGGCGGCACCGTGCCGTCGGAGCTGCCGGGCCGCGTGGAGCAGGTGGCGCGCAACGGTGCCACCCCGCTGGTGGTGTGCGAAGGCCGCCATGTGCTGGGCGTGATCGAGCTGTCGGACGTGGTCAAGCACGGCATGCGCGAGAAGTTCGCGCAGCTGCGCGCGATGGGCATCCGCACGGTGATGATCACCGGCGACAACCCGCTGACCGCTGCGGCGATCGCCGCCGAAGCCGGTGTGGACGACTACATCGCCGAGGCCCGCCCCGAAGACAAGCTGGCCCGCATCCGCGCCGAGCAGGCCGGTGGGCGGCTGGTGGCGATGGTCGGCGACGGTACCAACGACGCCCCGGCGCTGGCCCAGGCCGACATCGGGCTGGCGATGAACTCCGGCACGCAGGCCGCCAAGGAGGCCGGCAACATGGTCGATCTGGATTCGGACCCGGCCAAGCTGCTGGCGGTGGTGGAAGTGGGCAAGCAGCAGCTGATCACCCGCGGTGCGCTGACCACCTTCTCGCTGGCCAACGATGTCTCCAAGTATTTCGCGATCCTACCGGCGCTGTTCGCCTCCACCCTGCCGGCGATGGCGGCGCTGAACGTGATGCACCTGTCCAGCCCGCGCAATGCGGTGCTGGCGGCGCTGATCTTCAACGCCCTGGTGATCCCGGCGCTGATCCCGCTGGCCTTGCGCGGGGTGCGCTTCCGCCCGGCCACGGCCACCGCGCTGCTGCGCCGGAACATGCTGGTGTACGGCCTGGGCGGCGTGCTGCTGCCGTTTGCGGCCATCAAATTGATCGACCTCTTCCTCGTCTCGGTATTCGGCGCATGAACCGCTCGCTTGCTACGTCCGTCCCCCGTCCGGCGCGCAGTCGCGCGGCCGCCTCCCTCCACCTGCAGCAGGACAGCGCCTGGCGCCCGGCCCTCGTGCTCGGCGTGAGCAGCCTGTTGCTGCTCGGCCTGGCCTATGCAGTGGCCACGACCAGCGTGAGCCGGCTGCTGTTCCCGGCGCAGGCCGATGGCAGCCTGCTGATCCGCGACGGGCAGGTGCGTGCCTCGCAGCTTATCGCCCAGCCGTTCGTCGGCGATGGCTACTTCCAGGCGCGGCCCTCGGCGGCCAACTATGACCCGATGGCCGCGGCCGGCAGCAACATGGCGCGCAGCAACCCGGCGCTGCAGGAACGGGTGCAGGCGGCGATCACGGCGGTGGCCGCACGCGAAGGCGTGCCTGCCGCGCAGGTGCCCGGCGATCTGGTAACCCAGTCCGGCGCCGGCATGGACCCGGAGATCTCCCCGGCCGCCGCGCAGGTGCAGGTGGCCCGCGTGGCACGCAGCCGTGGCCTGCCGGCCGAGCGCGTCGCCGCGTTGGTGCAGGCCAGCACGCTGGGCCCGCAGTGGGGCGTGTTCGGCCAGGCCCGGGTCAACGTGATGACGTTGAACCTGGCGCTGGAGGATCTCAAGGCCCGACCGTGATGCCGGGATCGCGCGAACCGGCGCACAATCCCCGCCCATGAGCGACTCCCGTACCCGCCAGGCCGATGCCCTGGTCGACACCCTGCAGCGCGAAGCCGGCGGCAAGCTCACTGTGTTCCTGGGCGCGGCCCCGGGGGTAGGCAAGACCTTCAGCATGCTGACCCGCGCGCATGAGCAGCTGCGCCGTGGCGTGGACGTGGTGATCGGGCTGGTGGAAACCCACGGCCGCGCCGAGACCTCGGCGCTGCTGGCGGGCCTGCCGCAGGTACCGCTGCTGCAACGCGAGTACCAACAGCACGCGCTGGAAGAAATGGATCTGGATGCGGTGCTGGCGCGTCGCCCGGCCCTGGTGCTGGTCGACGAACTGGCGCATCGCAATGTGCCCGGCAGTCGCCATGAACGGCGCTGGCAGGATGTGATGGAACTGCTCGATGCCGGCATCGACGTGTGGACCACGGTCAACATCCAGCACCTGGAAAGCCTCAACGACGTGGTCATGCGCATCACCGGGGTGCGCGTCAGCGAGACCGTGCCGGATGCGGTACTCGACCGCCTGCACGACATCGTGCTGGTGGACCTGCCGCCGCGCGAACTGATCGAGCGCCTGCAGCAGGGCAAGGTCTATGTGCCGGAGCAGGCGGCGCAGGCGCTGCAGGCATTTTTCTCGCCGGCCAACCTGACCGCACTGCGCGAATTGGCGATGCAGGAAGCCGCCGACCGCGTGGACAGCAGCCTGCGCGAGACCCGTGCCGCGCGCGGCGAAGGCAACCTGCCGCTGCGCCGCCGCGTGCTGGTGGCGATCGATGGCGGCGGCCAGAGCGAGTACCTGGTGCGGGTCGGCCGGCGCATCGCCGAGCGGCGCGATGCGCCGTGGACGGTGGTGACGGTGCAGGCGCGCGCGCACGACGAGCAGACCCGGCGCGAGATCGATGCCGCCTTCGCCCTCGCCCGCCGCCTCGGGGGTGAGGCCGAACTGCTGCATGGCTCCAGCATCGCCGATGCGCTGCTCGATCACGCCGCACACAACGGGGTCTCCACGCTGGTGCTGGGCCGCACGCGCGAGCGGCCGCTGGCGCGCATGCTCAACCGCACGCTGACCCAGCAGCTGATCCGTCGTGGCGCGCATTTCGAGATCACCATCATCGGCACACCACAGGCGCGGGCGCGGGCGCGGCGGTCGGGGCTGTCCATTCCCAGCCGCAGCGCCGGCAAGGACGCGCTGCTGGCGCTCGGCGCCACGGCGGCGGCCTGCCTGGTGGCGCTGGTCGCCGAGCGCTGGATCGGGCTGTACGACCTGTCGATGGTGTTCATCGTGGCGGTGGTGATGGTCGCCGCGCGCAGCCGCACCAGTGCGGCGGTGATCGCCGCCGCGCTGTGTTTCCTGGCCTACAACTTCTTCTTCATCGCGCCGCGCTTCACCTTCGCGATCAGTGCGCGCCAGGGCGTGATCACGGTCTTCCTGTTCCTGGCCGCTGCCTTGGTGGCAGGGCGGTTGGCCTCGCGCCTGCGCATGCAGGTGGTCGCGTTGCGCGCGGCCAACCGGCACGCGCATGCGCGCCAGGCACTGGGCCGGCAACTGGCCAGTGCGGCGAGCAACGAGCAGGTCGCGCAGGCCGGCCGCGAGGCACTGGAACAGGCGATGGACGCCCCGGCGTGGCTGCGCATCGGGCAGTACACCAGTGCCAGCGGCAGCGCCGCACCGGGCGACACCGATCTGGCCGCGGCCGACTGGGCGCACCGGCATGGCCAACCCAGCGGACGCTTCACCGATACCCTGGCCGGTGCTGGCTGGTGGTTCCTGCCGCTGCTGGACGGCGACGACCGCGCGATCGGCGTGGCCGGCATGCGCTTCCCGCGCGAGGCACCGCGGCTGACACCGGAACAACGGCAGCTGGCCGAAGCGATGGTGGACGACATCGCGCAGGCCGCGCTGCGCACCCAGCTGGTGGCCGACCTGGAAAAGGCGCATGTGAGCAACGAGACCGAGCGGCTGCGTTCGGCGCTGCTGTCGTCTGTGTCGCATGACCTGCGCTCGCCGCTGGCAGCGATGATCGGCTCGGCCGACAGCCTCTCCAGCTATGCCGATGCGATGGACGCCAGCGACCGGCGCGCCCTGCTGGACACCATCCTGGTGGAAGGCGAGCGCCTGGACCGCTACATCCAGAACCTGCTGGACATGACCCGGCTGGGCCATGACGGGCTGCAGATCAACCGCGACTGGATCGGCGTGGACGAGCTGGTCGGCTCGGCCGCGCGCCGCCTGCAGCGCTATCAGCCCGATGTGCTGTTGAAGCTGGACATACCCGCTGAGCTGGCGCCGATCTGGGTGCATCCGGCGCTGGTTGAACAGGCCGTGTTCAACGTGATGGAGAACGCCGCCAAGTTCTCCCCGCCCGGCGCGGCGGTGGAGGTGCAGGCACGGTTGGTCGAGGGCGAATTGCGCATCGACGTGCTCGATGCCGGACCGGGCATCCCGGACGAGGAGCGCGCGCGCATCTTCGACATGTTCTACAGCGTGGAACGCGGCGACCGTGGCCGGCATGGCACCGGGCTGGGCCTGACCATCTGCCAGGGCATGATCGGCGCGCATGGCGGCAGCGTACAGGCGCTGCCGGGCCGCGACGGACGCGGTACCCTGATCCGCATCACCCTGCCCTTGCTGCATCCCCACCCCGCCGATGACAACGACGATTCCTGAGGCTTCCCACGGCGTGCCCCCGGCGCGCGTGCTGGTGATCGACGATGAAGCGCAGATCCGGCGCTTCCTGGAGATCAGCCTGCGCGCGCAGGGCTACCGCGTGTCCCAGGCCGCGACCGGCCAAGCCGGGCTGGAAGCACTGGTCGGCGAAGGGGCGGATCTGGTGATCCTGGATATCGGCCTGCCCGACATGGAAGGCCATGAGGTACTTGGCGAGCTGCGCCAGTGGAGCCAGGTGCCGGTGATCATGTTGACCGTGCGCGCCAGCGAGACCGAGAAGGTGCGGGCGCTGGATGCCGGTGCGAACGACTACGTGACCAAGCCGTTCGGTACGCAGGAGCTGATGGCGCGTGTGCGGGCACTGCTGCGCTCGCGCACGGTCTCCAGCGAAGGCGTGCTGCCGCAGTTCGATGATGGCCACCTGCATATCGATCTGGTCCGGCGCGAAGTGCACCTGGACGGCGCGCCGGTGGCGTTGACCCGCAAGGAGTACGCACTGTTGTCGCTGCTGCTGCGCAACGCCGGGCGGGTGGTGACCCAGCCGCAGATCCTGCAGGAGATCTGGGGACCGACCCACCAGCACGACACCCACTACCTGCGGATCCTGGTCGGCAAGCTGCGCCACAAGCTGGGCGATTCGGCGCTGGATTCGCGCTATCTGTTCACCGAGCCGGGCGTGGGGCTGCGCTTCAAGGGGTGATCGACGGCATCCACGCATGGCGTGGATCTGCATGGGCATGGCATGGATGTACATGCGCGTGGCGCAGATGCACGGTAGTGCCGGCCGCTGGCCGGCTCCACGTCACGTTCAAGGAATGCGAAGCGCCGGCCAGCGGCCGGCACTACCGCTGATCGCCACGGTCGGTACCCACAGATCAGAAGCCCAGTTCAACACCCGGCAGCAGCGGTTGCAGCTGCGCGCGGAACAATGCCTTGATGCGCTCCAGTGCCGCCTCGTCGTCAGCTTCGAAACGCAGCACCAGCACCGGCGTCGTATTGGATGCGCGCACCAGGCCCCAGCCATCGGGGAAATCGGCACGCAGGCCATCGATGGTGGACAGGCGCGCGCCCGCGAACGGCGAGTCCTCCACCTGCACCGAGGAGACGAACAAGGACACCAGCGCGTGCGGGGTACCCGCATCGACCGGCACCTTCAACTCCGGGGTGGAGACGCTGTCGGGCAGCTCGTCGAGCACCTCCGACGGCGTCTCATCGCGCTGGGCCAGGATCTCCAGCAGGCGCGAGGCGGCGTACAGACCGTCGTCGAAGCCGAACCAGCGTTCCTTGAAGAAGAAGTGGCCGCTCATCTCGCCCGCCAGCTCGGCGTCGGTCTCGCGCATCTTGGCCTTCATCAGCGAGTGGCCGGTCTTCCACATCAGCGGGCTGCCACCGTTGCGCAGCACGTAGTCGGAGAGCTTGCCGGTGCACTTCACGTCGTAGATCACCAGCGCGCCCGGGTTGCGCATCAGCACGTCGGCCGCGAACAGCATCAACAGCCGATCGGCATAGATGATCTTTCCTTCGCGGGTGACCACGCCAAGCCGGTCGCCATCGCCATCGAAGGCCAGGCCGATATCCGCGTCGAAGCGCTTCACGGTCTGGATCAGGTCTTCCAGGTTGCGCGGGTCGCTCGGGTCCGGATGGTGGTTCGGGAAGCTGCCGTCCACATCGCAGTACAGCGGAATGACCTCGGCACCAATCGCCTCCAGCAGCGGCTGGGCGAGTTCGCCGGCCACGCCGTTGCCCGCATCGGCGACCACCTTGAGCGGGCGGTCCAGCTGCACGTCATCGGCAATGCGCTGGATGTAATCGGCATTGACCTCGCGGGTCTGGAAGCTGCCCGGTTCTGATGCCACGTGCAGCTGCCCATCGCGGATGCGGTGGTACAGCTCGGTGATCGCATCACCGGACAGCGTCTCGCCGCCGACCACGATCTTGAAGCCGTTGTAGTCGGGCGGGTTGTGGCTGCCGGTCACCGCCACGCAGCTGCCGGCGCGCAGGTGGTAGCTGGCGAAGTACACCACCGGGGTCGGTGCGAGGCCGATGTCGGTGACGTTGCAGCCGGCGCGGCGCAGGCCTTCGATCAGACCGGCGGTGAGTTCGGGGCCGGACAGGCGGCCATCGCGACCCACCACGATGTCGCGCAGGCCCTGCACCTGCAGGACCGAACCGATCGCCTGCCCGATCAGGGCGGCGACCTTGGGGGTCAGCTCGCGGCCGACCACGCCGCGGATGTCGTAAGCGCGGAAGATATCGGGGGCAACGGATTCGCCCGGCACGGAGGGCGGCGGCGGTGCTGCCTCGTCGCTGGTGTCGACGGCCTCCACCGCAAGCGGTGCCTGGGCGAGGCTTTCGCTCAGAGTCGGGCCGGCGTCGGCGGCACCGTCATCCGCACCGCGGCGGCGCGGCAAGGGCACTTTGCCTTTGCCGAGCACCAGCAGCACCGCGATCAGCAGCAGCAACAGCGCCACGATCGCACTGGAGATCGCCCCCAGTCCCAACGGGCCCGGTTCGATGTCCGGCACCGCCGCAGACAGGCGCAGCCCACTGGTGCCGATCGGGCGCGCCAACGCTTCAGCGCCGCCGGACAGCGCGCGGCTGCCCTGTTCGACTACGTTGTGGTTGCCTTGGCGCAGTGCGAGGTAACCGTCGGCGGGCACGGCAACCTGATCGAACACGCCGGTCAAACGCAGCAATGGCTGGCGCACGTAGATGACCGCGGCACCCTGCGGGCCCAGATCGACGGCGGCCGCCAGGCCGAGACGCTGCCCACCGGCATCGCGTACGACGCGGGCCACCGGCTTGTCATCTGCGATGGCGGCTTCGAGCAGCGCCAGGCGCGAGTAACCGAAGGCCTTCGGATCGGCGTACGCCGCATCGAGATCGGCGGTCAGGACCTGGACGTCTTCCACGCCCGGCCAGCCTTCGCGGATGGCCACGGCCGCCCCCTGTGCATTGCCGCTGGCCAGTGCACTGGCAACGGGCCCGGTCTTGAGCACCTTGCCGAACCTGCCCAGCTGACCCGTCACCGCCGTCTGCAGCCCCTCGACCACGCGGTCACGCGACTGTTCAAGGTCGGCGCCAACGGCCGCCTGGCGCCATTGGCGCACACCGCTCCACCCGAACCAGCCCGCCAACAGCACCAGCAGCACGGCCAACAGCGGCACCGAGCGCCCTGTCGTGAACCGCGGCCGTCCTTCCGCCTTCGCCTTGCTCATCAAGCTCCCCTGTCAGCGCACCCCGGTATGGCCGAATCCACCCGTTCCCCTGGCGCTGTCGGTGAAAGTATCCACTACCTGAAGCGCCACGCGTGCAATCGGCAGCACCACCAGCTGGGCGATGCGATCGCCGGGCTGCAGAGTGAACGGCTCGCGCCCGCGGTTCCAGGCGCTGATCAGCAGCGGCCCCTGGTAATCAGCATCGATCAGGCCGGTGCCGTTGCCCAGCACGATGCCGTGGCGATGGCCCAGGCCCGAGCGCGGCAACACCACCGCGGCCAGGTTCGGATCGGCGATATGGATCGCGATACCGCTGGGAATCAGCGCCGTATCGCCCGGCTGCAGGGTGAGCTCGGTTTCCAGCGCCGCGCGCAGGTCCAGCCCGGCGCTGTGTTCGGTGGCATAGGCCGGCAGCGGCCATTCGTCGCCGAAACGCGGGTCCAGCAGCTTGACCTGCAGGGGCTGGAGGGAGGAATCGATGGTCATGCGTGCAACCTCTGGGCAATCAGGGACAACAGTTGTTCGGCCAGCACGGCCTTGGAGGTGCCGGGGAACGCCTGTTCGCCGCCCTGCCAGTAGGCCGTGGCCGCGTTTTCATCGCTTTCGAAACCGCCGGTGCTGATCCCGACCTGGTTGGCGATCACCAGGTCCAGTCGCTTGTCCACCAGCTTGCCGCGCGCGTACTTCTCCACGTCGTGGGTTTCGGCAGCGAAGCCGACCACCAGCTTGAGCGCGTTGGTCTGCGCGGCGACCTCGGCCAGGATGTCCGGGGTGCGCACCAGCTCCAGGGTCAGGCTCTGGGTGCCGGCGGTCTTCTTGAGTTTCTGCGGGGCGACCTGGCGTGGGGTGTAATCGGAGACGGCGGCCGCACCGATATAGATGTCGGCCGGCAGTGCAGCGAGCACCGCTTCGCGCATCTGTGCGGCCGAGCGCACATCGACACGCTGCACGCCCGCGGGCGTGGCCAGCTGGACCGGGCCACTGACCAGCACCACCTGCGCGCCGAGGCGGGCGGCGGCGGCGGCCAGGGCATAGCCCATCTTGCCGCTGCTGCGGTTGCCGACGTAACGCACCGGGTCGATGTCTTCATAGGTGGGACCGGCGCTGATCAGCACGCGCAGGCCCTTCAGTTCACTGGCGGCCGGCGGCTCGGCCGGGGCCGGTGCCTGCAGCGTGGCCAGCGCGGCCACGATCGCGTGCGGTTCGGTGAGCCGGCCGGGGCCGGATTCGCCTTCGGCCAGCGGGCCGTCTTCCGGCCCGATCACCTGGGCACCGCGCTCGCGCAGCAGGCCGATGTTGGCCTGGGTGGCCGGGTGCAGCCACATGCGATGGTTCATCGCCGGGCACACGGTCAGCGGCGCGGTGGTGGCCAGGCACAGGGTGGTGACCAGGTCATCGGCGTGGCCATTGGCCAGCCGCGCGAGCAGATCGGCGGTCGCGGGCGCGACCACGATGCGGTCGGCCCAGCGCGCCAGCTCGATGTGGCCCATGGCCTGCTCGGCCGCGCTGTCCCACAGGGTGGTGCGGGTCGGCTGACCGGACAGTGCCTGGAAACTGAGCGGGGTGACGAACTGCTGGGCCCCGGCGGTCATCGCGACCTGCACCTGGGCCCCGGCATCGCGCAGGCGGCGCACCAGTTCCAGCGACTTGTAGGCAGCGATCCCGCCACCAACGCACAACAACAGCTTCTGGCCTTCCAACGGGCGCGCGGCCGCCGGAGAAGCCTGGGGGGAGTCAGCCACCTTGGGTGTTCCTGTCGAACCGAGGCGATTAGCTTACCCGATGGTCTGTACGCCGCCTGATGCGCCAGCGGCATAAGGAGGCAGGTTTTCGTCATAAGCAACCACCGGACTGGGCACGATTTCCTGCATTTACCGACACGATGGCGCCCGGTTCACCGATGGTGGCGGGGCCGGCAGGGAGTGGAGACTGAGGCCATGTCGATCCGAGACTGGCCCACTGCCGAGCGTCCCCGCGAAAAGCTGCTTGCCCAGGGCGCCGGCGCCCTGTCCGATGCCGAGCTGCTGGCGATCTTCCTGGGCTCGGGGCTGCGCGGGCGCGATGCGGTGGAGACCGCGCGCGACCTGCTGCAGTCCCACGGCCCCCTGCGCAACCTGCTTGATCTGCCGGCCACCGCGCTGGCCGCCCTGCCCGGCCTGGGCCCGGCCCGCAGCTGCAAGCTGGTGGCCGGGCTGGAACTGGCGCACCGGCATCTGGCCGCCGAGCTGGCCCGGGGCGACAGCCTGCGCGACCCCGCCGCCGCCGGGCGCTACTTCAAGCAGCGGCTTCGGTCGCGTCCCAACGAGGTGTTCGCCGCGCTGTTCCTGGACAACCAGCACCGCACGCTGGCCTGCGAGGAGCTGTTCAGCGGCACGGTGGACGCGGCGGCGGTCTACCCGCGCGAGGTGGTCCGGCGCGCCCTGCTGCACAACGCGGCGGCGGTGATCGTCAGCCACAACCACCCTTCCGGCAGTGCCGAACCCTCGCTGGAAGACCGCCGGATCACCACGCTGCTGCAGCAGGCCTTGGCCCTGGTGGACATCCGCCTGCTCGACCACGTCGTGATCGGCGACGGGGCCCCGGTATCGATGGCCGCGCGCGGGTGGATGGGCATCGCAGCGGCCTGATCCGGGCGGGAAACGCCGCCGCTCGGCCCCGGTTCAATGGATCGGGGTGGCTTCTGGGCTAAAATTGCCGATTCCGCCGCTCCAGTCCCAAAGCAGGCCTTGTGAAAAATCTCCTCCGCGCCCTGATCAGCCAAGGCATCGAAGCCTTGCGCGCCAACGGCACTCTGCCGGCCGATACCCTGACCCCGGAATTCGTGGTCGAACGCCCGAAGACCCGTGAGCACGGCGATTTCGCCACCAACGCCGCGATGCTGCTGGCCAAGCCGGCGCGCAGCAATCCGCGCGCCCTGGCCCAGGCGCTGCTTGATGCGCTGCCCAAGAGCGATGACGTGGCCCGCGTCGAGATCGCCGGCCCGGGCTTCATCAATTTCCACCTTGCCCCGAGCGCCTACCAGCGCGAAGCGGCCAGTGTGCTCAAGGAAGGCGCCGATTACGGCCACAACCTGAGCGGCAACGGCCGCACCGTGGGCGTGGAATACGTGTCGGCCAACCCGACCGGTCCGCTGCATGTCGGCCACGGCCGCGCGGCGGCGATCGGTGACTGCTTGGCGCGCCTGCTGGAAGTGAACGGCTGGAACGCCAAGCGCGAGTTCTATTACAACGACGCCGGCGTGCAGATCGAGAACCTGGCGCTGTCCACCCAGGCACGTGCTAAGGGCCTCAAGCCCGACGACGCCGGCTGGCCGGAAGCGGGCTACCGCGGCGATTACATCGAGGATGTGGCCAAGGCTTACCTGGCCGGCGCCACCGTAGAGCTGGAAGGCCATTCGGTGGTTGGCGAGCGCGACCCGGACAACCTCGATGCGATCCGTCGCTTCGCCGTGGCCTACCTGCGCAACGAGCAGAACCAGGACCTGGCCGCGTTCGGCGTGGATTTCGACATCTACTTCCTGGAAAGCTCGCTGTACAAGGACGGCAAGGTCGAAGAGACCGTTGCCCAGCTCAATGCGGCCGGCCACACCTATGAGGAAGGCGGCGCGCTGTGGCTGCGCTCGACCGACTTCGGTGACGACAAGGACCGCGTGATGCGCAAGTCCGACGGCACCTACACCTACTTCCTGCCCGACGTGGCCTACCACCTGAGCAAGTGGCAGCGCGGCTACGAGCGCGCGATCACCGAGCTGGGCGCGGACCACCACGGTTCGCTGGCGCGCGTGCGCGCCGGCCTGCAGGCGCTGGACGTCGGCATCCCGAAGGGCTGGCCGGAATACGTGCTGCACCAGATGGTGACGGTGATGCGCGGCGGCGAGGAAGTGAAGCTCTCCAAGCGTGCCGGCAGCTACCTGACCCTGCGCGACCTGATCGAAGAAGCCGGCCGCGATGCGACCCGCTGGTTCCTGATCGCGCGCAAGCCCGATTCGCAGCTGACCTTCGATATCGATCTGGCCCGCCAGCAGAGCAACGACAACCCGGTGTTCTACGTGCAGTACGCGCATGCCCGCGTCTGCAGCCTGCTGCGCCAGGCGCAGGAGAAGGGCCTGGGCTACACGCCGGCCGAAGGGCTGGCCGGGCTGTCCTCGCTGGGCGATGAGGCCTCGCTGTGGTTGATGGTGGAAATGTCGCGCTTCCCGGAAGTCGTCGAGGCGGCCGGCCTGGCGCTGGAACCGCACCTGATCGCGCAGTACCTGCGTGAATTGGCGCATGCCTTCCACACGTGGTATCACGGCACGCAGGTACTGGTGGCCGACGAAAGCGAACGCAACGCCAAGCTGACGCTGGCCTGCGCCGCGCGCCAGGTCCTGGCCAATGGTCTGAACATCCTGGGCGTATCCGCCCCGGAAAAAATGTAAGCAGTGGAGAAGCAGTAAATGGCAGCACGACGCGGCAAGAGCCAGGCACGGCGCAACAGCAACCAGGGCACCCCGGGATGGGTGTGGCTGGTCGCGGGTGTGGCGATTGCGGCCGTGGTGTTCCTGGCGGCACCCAACCTGTTCAAGAACGACGGTGACGGTTTCCTGCGGGTCGGCCCGCAGCCGGACCCGAACGCCCAGCCGGCACCGGTGAGCGATGCCGACACCGACGTCGGCACCGAGCTGCCCAAGCCGGGTGCCGCCAAGCCGGCCGAGCCGGCCAAGCCGGCGGCGACGCAGTACGACTTCTACACCCTGCTGCCCGGCAAGGAAGTGGAAATGTCCGATGCGGAGCTGGCCGCAAGCGCACGCGCCGAAGACCAGCGCCGTGCCAAGGCCGAAGCACAGCGCGCGCAGGCCGCGCTGGAAGGCCGCCCGTTGCCGCCCGCACCGGCGCCGACCAGCACCGCCGCGACCACCTCGCCTGCGGCAGTGAGCGCCGCCCCGCTGCCGGCTCCGGTGGCGGAGCGCCCGGCGACGACGCCGGCGCAGACCGCGGCGGCGGCTCCGGCTGCACCGACGCCGGCGGCGGCGGCGGCGACGCCGGCTGCCGGGGCGGCTGAGCCGGCAGCCAGCAACGTGCGCTACATCCTGCAGGCCGGTGCATTCGGCGCGTCTGGCGATGCCGAGGCCACCAAGGCCAAGCTGGCCATGATCGGCCTGGCCGCGCGGGTGGAATCTGCACAGATCAACGGCAAGACGGTATACCGCGTGCGCATGGGGCCGTATGGCAGCGCCGGGGAGCTGGCCGAGGCGAAGCAGAAGCTGGATGGGACGGGGCTTCAGGCGATGGCGATCAAGGCGCAGTAGCCGCGCGCCGCGACAATTACAGGAACGCCGGGTATTGCCTGGCGTTTTTTTTACCGCCCAGGGCAGCCGACCAACGGTCGGCTCTACGGGGCTACCTTTCAACGAGACGCCTCCATGAGCACCGCACCCGGCAACGATCGCCGGATCGACAACATTGAATTCAACGTGGCTGACATCGCGCGCAGCAAGGCGTTCTACGGCAGCGTGTTCGGCTGGTCGTTCACCGATTACGGCCCGGGCTATACCGAGTTCTACGATGGCCGCCTGCGCGGTGGGTTCACCACCGACGCGCCGGTGCGCGCCGGTGGGCCGTTGGTGATTCTGTATGCCGATGACCTGGTAGCCACGCAGCAGCGGCTGGAAGCGGCCGGCGCGGACATCTGCCAGGCGGCGTTCGATTTTCCGGGTGGGCGGCGGTTTCATTTCCGCGATCCGGATGGGTATGAGTTGGCGGTGTGGACGGCCGCCTGAGGTAGAGCCGACCGTTGGTCGGCTGCCAGGATGCAGGTAGAGCCGACCGTTGGTCGGCTGCCGTCAGCGGTGGGTATGCGCCAAGGGCAGCCGACCAACGGTCGGCTCTACCAGTTTCGGGCGTGCAGCCGAAGCGTTCGCCGGTTCGGGCGTGCGGCCGAGGTGTTGGCCCGTTCGGGTGTGTGGCCGAGGTGTTGGCCAGCGGTGCCCTTGGATCAGTCGCGCGCGACCTGGAAGCCGGCGAACGACTGGCTGACCGGCATCACTTCGAGGCGATTGATGTTCAGGTGCGCCGGCAGCGAGGCGACCCAGAAGATCTGCTCGGCGATGTCGTCGGCGGTCATCGGGTTGGCACCGGTGTAGAGCTTGTCCGAGGCGGCCTGGTCACCATGGGTGCGGACCACGGTGAACTCGGTTTCGGCCATGCCCGGCTCGATCGTGGTCACGCGCACGCCGCTGCCGTGCAGGTCCGAGCGCAGGCCCAGCGAGAACTGGCTGACGAAGGCCTTGGTGCCGCCGTAGGCATTGCCGCCCGGGTACGGGTAGACGCCGGCAACGGAGCTGATGTTGATGATCGCACCCTTGCGCGCGACCAGCTGCGGCAACAGGCGATGGGTCAGCGTCACCAGGGCGGTGACGTTGGTGTCGATCATGGTGCGCCAGTCTTCCAGCGAGGCGCTCTGCGCCGGGGCGGTGCCCTGGGCCAGGCCGGCGTTGTTGACCAGCAGGTCGATGTCGGCGAAACCGGCCGGCAGGGCGGCCAGAGCCGCTTCCATCGCCACGCTGTCGCGCACGTCGAACACCGCGGCATGCACGCGCTCGGGACCGTAGGCGTCGACCAGCGGCTGCAGGCGCTCGGCACGGCGCCCGGTGGCGATCACGCGCCAGCCGGCCTGGGCGAAACGGTGGACAGCGGCGGCGCCAAAGCCGGACGTGGCGCCAGTAATCAGAGCGGTACGGGTCATCGAGGTACTCCGTGAAGATCCCGACCATTTTCGCACCGATGCGCGCCCGGTGTGGCGCCGGGCGCCACCCGGCTGACCGGCGCCACGGGTCGTCCCGTCAGCGGATGCGGAACACCCGCGCCTTGGGCAGGTCTTCATCCACCTGCAGGAACCAGCGCCCGGCGATGCCGGGCACCACGACGATCCCGGGGTTGCTGCGGGCGGTCTTGAGCTTCATCTCGCCCTTGAGTACCTGCCACTGCTGGCCGTTGTCCAGGGTGAACACCGTGCCGGGGGCCCAGCCGTCCACCTGGCCGGTGACCTTGGCGTTGATGGGGCCGTCGTCCAGCCCGGGGAACATCGGGGCCGGCGTCGGCACACCCGGGCCTGCGGCAGGTGCCGCCGCGACGGCCACCGGGGCGGGGGCATCGGCCTGGGCCTGGCGCAGCAGGCGGTTCAGGGCCTGCAGCTGGGCCGGGGTCAGCCCGACGTCGGCCAGCGCCTGCGGATCCAGCCGCTGCTCCAGCGCCACATAGGGGGCCTGCGCCCACGCCGGGGCCGCCAGCAACATGCCCACACACCCGAGAACCTGCCACCTGCGCATTGCCTGCTCCATTGCCTGTCGATGCCTGATCGCGGCACTGTGCGTCACTTTCGTGGCAGCCAGATGACAGCGACCACCGGTCGCAGCCGGCCGCGCGCCCGGCACGGGGTAAAATGACCGCCAGCCGCGCAGCCGCGCCGGCGGTATTGGACGTCCCATGATCAACAACGATGTACTGCGCAGCATCCGCTACATGCTCGACCTCAGCGACGGCATGATCGCCGACACCTGTGCCCTGGCCGATCCAGCCTTCGTGGTCGACAAGGCCGATGTGGCCGGCTGGCTGCGCAAGGAAGACGAGGAAGGCTTCGTGCCCTGCGACGATCGCACCCTGGCACATTTCCTGGATGGCCTGATCGTGCATTTCCGCGGCCGCGACGAGAGCCAGCCGGCGCGCCCGGTGGAAAAGCGCATCACCAACAACCTGGTGCTGAAGAAGCTGCGCGTCGCCTTCCAGCTGAAGGACGTGGACATGCACGAAGTGTTCGACGCCGCCGGTTTCTCGGTCTCCAAGCCGGAACTGTCCGCGCTGTTCCGTCAGCCGGACCACAAGAACTACCGCGCCTGCGGTGACCAGATGCTGCGCAATTTCCTCAAGGGCCTGACCCTGCGCGTGCGCGGCGCCTGAAGACGTCGTTGATGCGTGGCTCCGATGCAGGGGCCACGCGCCTCAACTGCTTGGCGTGGGTGAGCCATCTGGATTTCAGATGCATGGGATGAAGACGTTTCATTTCCCCCTTTCGCCCATCAGGCGGACACTGGCGCCCCTTCTTTCCCGGAGCCCGTCATGAGCAACGACGCGCCCTCGCCACTCAGCCGTTGGCAGGTCCTGTTGATGGCCTTCGCCACCGGCGTGGCCGTGGCCAGCAACTACTACGCGCAGCCGCTGCTGCATACCATCGCCGGCCAGTTCGGCGTGTCCTTCGCGCGGGCCGGCACGGTGGTGACCGTCGCCCAGCTGAGCTATGCGGCGGGCCTGATCCTGCTGGTGCCGCTGGGCGATCTGTTCGAGCGCCGCCGGTTGATCGTGGTGATGTCGCTGCTGTCCGCGGCGGGGCTGGTGCTGAGCGCGCTCAGCCATCAGTTCGTGTGGCTGCTGGTGGGCACCGCGCTGACCGGCCTGTTCTCGGTGGTGGCGCAGGTGCTGGTGCCGTTCGCGGCCACGCTGGCGCGGCCAGAAGAACGCGGCCAGGTCGTGGGCACGGTGATGAGCGGGCTGCTGCTCGGCATCCTGCTGGCACGCACCGTGGCCGGGGCACTGTCCTCGCTGGGCGACTGGCGCACCGTGTACTGGATCGCCGCGGCCGCGCTGGTGCTGACCACGGGCATGCTCTATCGGCATCTGCCGCGCTTCCATCAGACCGCCGGGCTGGGCTACCTGCAGCTGCTGCGCTCGATCGGTACGCTGTTCGCGCAGGAGCCGGTGTTCCGCCTGCGCACCGTGCTGGGTGCGCTGAGCTTTGCGATGTTCGCGATCTTCTGGACGCCACTGGCGTTCCTGCTGGCCGCCGAACCGTATGGCTACAGCGATGCGACGATCGGCCTGTTCGGGCTGGTCGGTGCGGCCGGCACGCTGGCCGCGGGCGTGGCCGGGCGCATGGCCGACCGGGGCAAGGCGGCGCTGGCGACGACCGTGGCGCTGGTGCTGCTGGCCGCATCGTGGCTGCCGCTGGGCTTTTCCACGCACTCGCTGATCGCACTGGTGCTGGGCGTGATCGTGCTCGACCTGGCCGCGCAGCTGCTGCACGTGAGCAACCAGAACGTGGTCTATGCGCTGCGTCCGGACGCCCGCAACCGGCTCAATGCCGGCTACATGACCGGCTATTTCATCGGCGGCTCGCTGGGCTCACTGGTCTCGGCGCAGGTCTTTGATCGCTTCGGCTGGACCGGCGTGTGCGTGACCGGTGCCGGCGTCGCGATGGTTGCGATCGCGGTGTGGACGGTGGCGGTAGTACGCCGGTAGAGCCGACCGTTGATCGGCGGCATTGCGCGCCGCCTGGGGCAGCCGACCAACGGTCGGCTCTACCCGGTGGGGTTCGCACCCGACGTCTGGAATATCGGGTGAGGTTGGCTCGAGCAGCCGACCAACGGTCGGATCTACCGCGCGGGGTGGGTGGGCGCTCCGTCAGAAGGCGGTTTGTACCGCGAACTCGATGCGCGAGCCTGCGTTGCCGGGGAACAGGCGTTTGGCCGCACCATCGGTGTCGTGCGCGGTGAGGCGCAGCTCCCACGGGCCGTGCACCTTCCAGATGGCGCTGAGCTGGCCGTGCAGGTAGTCGTCGGCCTGCGCGCTGTCCAGCCAGTAGCGGCCCACCGCCCCTTCGATACGCCACTGCTCCCCCAGCGGCAGGCGCGCACCGAGCTGGGCGTAGGTGCCGCCATGGCCACCGGCCAACGCGTTGTCGGAGACGCCGACCTGCAGCCAGGCGCGCTCCCGCCAGGTGACGGTGCCATTGAGCTCGGTCCAGTCCAGATCGACCGTGGCGGACGGATAGACGTAGCGGGTCAGATTGACGTCCACGCTCCAGTCCGGCGTCACCGCCCCGCTCCAGCCGGCGACAAGATCAAACTCGCTGCGCGCGCCGTTGTCCGGCCGGAACGAGACACCCGAGCCCCACGCCGAGGCATACCAGCCGTTGGACGCACTGAGTTTCACGCCCGCCTGCACGGCCGGATCGCCGTCGCTCTGCGAGCTGCCGCGCCAGACGTAGTCCGAGGTCAGCGTCGCATTGCCTTCCACAGCGGCCGCGGCCGCACCGCTCATGACCAGCCCCACCAGCACCACGCCGCAGCGCAGGCGCTGTTTCGAATAGTTACCCACCACGTGTCCCGCTCCAGATGACGGCCGCGCCGTCGAGAGCGACAGTGTCCTCAGGACCGGCGTAAAGCCGCCATGGCGTGGCCACCCGATCGGCGCAACGTTTCTGTAAATCCTGCGTCAGGGTGGCGCCGGGAGGTGCGCGGTATCATGCCCACTCTGACCTGTTGCGAGTAATGGCGTGGACGCGATCCTGACCCCGGTATCGATTGGCGAGCTGATCGACAAGATCACCATCCTGGAAATCAAGGCCGAACGCATCACCGATGCCGGCAAGAACGCCAACGTCCGCAAGGAACTCGAGGGCCTGTGGCCGCTGTGGCAGCAGCAGGTAAGCGCTCAGCCGGGGCTGGAAGCACTGAAGACGCAGCTCAAGGCGATCAACGAGCGCATGTGGGAGATCCAGGACCAGCTGCGCGACAAGGAAGCAGCGCAGGTCTTCGACGATGCCTTCATCCAGCTGGCGCGCGGCGTCTATGGCACCAATGGCGAGCGGGTCAAGGTGAAGAACGAGATCAACCGGATCGCCGGCTCGCAGCTGGTCGAAGAAAAGCAGTACCAGGGCGAATAATCGCGCCGGCGCGCGCCGGGCTCAGTGCCCGGTCGCGGCCCTGAAGCGTTCGCGGTCCTGCTGGGTCCGCCGGCGGATTTCGGCCAGCGCTTCGTTCTCGGTGGCTTCCAGCATCGATTCGAACAGACGCTGGAAGTGGTTGCGCATGGCCAACCGTGCCGCTGCCGGGTCGCGCTGGCGCAAGGCGTCCAGAATCCGGGTGTGTTCCTCGTCGCGGGTGTCATCGTCGTTGTGGCAGACGTTGGCATACACCTGCTTGACCCGCGGCAGTTCGTTGCGCATCCGCCAGATCAGCTGCACGCAGTGCTCCACCACCGGGTTGCCGGCGATCCGCGCGATCGAGAGGTGGAACTGGCGGTCGGCCTCGCTGGCCGCCGCTTCGCCCGAATTGGGGTCGACCATGGCCGCGATCAGGCCGGCCAGGTCCTCCAGTTCGGCATCGGTGATGCGGCTGGCCGCCATCGCTGCGGCCTCGGCCTCGATCACCGCGCGGGCGGCGGTCAGGTCGAACGCCGAGACATCGGGCAGTGCGCCCGGCGCCTGTGACGGTTTGGCCTTCACGTAAACGCCCGAGCCGGTCTTGATGGTGATCAGGCCCTGCGCTTCCAGGGCGATTTCCGCCTCCCGCACCGTCACCCGGCTCACGCCCAGGCGTTCGGCCAGGTCGCGTTCGCCCGGCAGGCGCGAGCCCGGCGGGAATTCGCCCTTCTCGATCAGCGCGACGATTTCGGCGGCAATGGACTGGTACAGACGGGGTTCGGACATCATCAAAGGCCTGCTGACAGGTGGCTGGGGACCGACACGCGACCGCGCCTTCAGAGAGCGGCGCGGTCGGAAAAACCGCGCCACTGACCTCAGAAGCGGTAGCGCACCCCCAGATAATACCGCCGCCCGTACGTGGTGTACTCGCGGAAGCTGCCGAGGATGGGCATATCCGATACCCGCGGCTCATCGGTGAGGTTGCTGGCCGACAGCGACAGCGACAGGTGCTTGTTCACCTTGTAGGTGGCGCGGAAGTCCAGCGAGCCATTGTCCCGCACATAGCGGTTCTGCGACGGGTCGCCGACGAACTGCTGGTAATAGTCGGAGCGGTACTTGTAGATCGCCTGCAGGTCGAGCTTGCCCAGGCCCCAGTACACCTGCGCCGAGGCGACATGCTTGGACAGGCCGAAGATGTTGGCCGGCTCGACGATGCCCGGGGTCACTACGCCAGTGGCCGGGTCAGTGGACTCGCCCAGGCGCAGGTCTTCGGTCTTGAAGTTGGAATCGGCGTAGTTGTAGCTGGCCTTCACGCCCAGCCCGGAGAAGATCCCCGGCAGGTAGGAGAAGCTGTGCGAGGCGGTGAACTCCACGCCGAACAGATCGCTCTTCTGGTCGCTGGTGGCCAGCTGCTCCACCGGCACGGTCACGCTCTGGCCATCGATATCGAACGTTTCGTTGACGATCACCGGCATCGAACCACCGTTGAACTGCTTGTAGTACAGCGCACCGGACAACATGGTGTCTTCGTTGGCATACCACTCCAGCGAGAGGTCGCCGTTCCACGACATCAAGGGCTTGGCGCGCGGGTTGCCGGTGGCCGTGATGCTGCGCAGCGCATCGCCCACGCTGTTGAACTCGGTATCCACCTCACCCAGGTTGAAGGTGCGGCCGAAGCCTTCGGCGGCCAGGTCCGGCCGCGACATCGCCCGATAGGCACCGACGCGCAGCAGCAGGTCCGGGCGCAGCTCGAAGGCAGCATTGAAACTGGGCAGCCATTCGGTATTGCTGGACTTGAGCACCTGCGAGGTGAAATCGCCGGTGGGTTCCAGGGTCACGGTACCGTCGGGATTGTTGATCACATCCAGACCGCTGCGCAGGCCGACCGAGCGCACTTCGGTGCGCACACCACGCACGCCGATATTGCCGGTCACCGGCAGGCCGAACCATTCGGCGCTGTAGTCGCCCATCAGGTACAGCGCGCTGGTTTTCTCGGTGACATCGTTGTTGGCTGGGTTGCGCAGGTCCGCGCTCAGGCCGGTATCGTCCACGCCGGTGAACGCCTTGAACAGACAGCGGCTGTCGAAGCTGGCCCACTGGTCGATGGTGTTGCCGCTGGCATTGGCCAGGAAATCGTCCTGCGGGAACGCCTGGCGGCAGGCGAGGTTGGCGGCGCGGATCGCCGCGACGTTCGTGGTGGTCACATCCACGGTATCGGTGTAATCGGTGTAGGTCGCCTCGGAGCGGCGCAGGCCGCCCTTGATGGCGGTGAAGAAGCCGCTTTCCGGGGTAAAGGTGGCATCGAAGCGGCCAGCACGGATGGTGTGCTCGCGGTGCTGCTGGCGACGACGCACCAGGGCCGAGTCGGTGAAGTTGTCCGGATTGTTCACATCGAACGCCGGATCCAGGGTGATGCTCGGCACATCGCCGCTGTAATCGTAGGTGTAATCAACATAGCGGGTGTTCTTGATGCCGCCGACCGGCCTGCCGTTGACGTCGGTGCGGCCGGCGCGCAGGCGGGTGCTGCGTTCGATCTGATCGCGCTCGGTGTTGGAATAGGACAGATCGGTGGACAGCGTCCACGCCGGGCTCGGCCGGAAGATCACGTTGAGCCCGCCGCCGGTGTATTCCTCCTGGCGCTCCAGGAAATTGCCGGTGGAATCGACCGTGGTGCTGCCGGTGTGGTGCAGCAGCGCGCCATCATCGGTGACCACGCGGTTGTTGAGGTTGCGCATCATCGAAGACAGCGACAGATCCGAGCGGTCTTCGGTGTAATCGCGCTTGGAGTGCTGGTAGTCCAGGTTCACTTCCACCAGGTCGCTGGGGCGCCACTGCAGCGCGGCGAACTGCGAATCGCGCTTGTCGTGTTCGATGAACTGGCGATAGATGCGGCTGCTGGGCACCAGGTAGTACGGCACGCCATTGGCGACCTGGTTGCCGTTGACCTGGGTGCAGTTGCGGGTCGCGCCGACCACTTCACGGCCATCGCAGGCCACCCAGGTGGAGCTGCTGGAGAACATCTCTTCCGGGTTGCTGCCTTCCAGCGCCTGTACGCCGATGGAGACTCCGAGCTTGCCGGCGTTGCCCATATCGAACTGATCGATGTAACTGGCGGTACCGCGCCAGCCGACGCCGTCCTTGTCCTTGAGGCGGTCGTCGTAGTCCTGCCAAGTGCCACGGCCATCGAGCTGGAACGTGCGTTTGCCGTACTCCAGCGGTTTGACCGTCTCCATGTTGATCGTGCCGGCCACACCGCCTTCGACGAAGTCGGCACGCTGGGTCTTGTAGATCGCCACGGTGTTGATCAGCTCGGACGGGAACTGGTTGAAGTTCACCGAGCGGTCGCCGCTGCCGTTGGTGGCCTCGCGGCCATTGAAGGTGGACGAACCCAGGAACGGGCCCAGGCCGCGGATGGAAATTTCCGACGCACCGCCTTTTTCGCGGTGGGTGGAGGCGCCGGTGATGGTTTCGATCGCTTCACCGATGGACAGCGCCGGCAGGTCGCCGATGTCCTCGGCCGCCAGCACGTCGGAGACCACGGTCTCCTCGCGCTTCTTGTCGATCGAGGTCTGGATGGTGCCGCGGATGCCGGTCACCTGGACCTGATCCAGCGTGGTGGCTTGCCCCGGCGGCGAGGCCGGGGCATCGGCGTCCTGTGCGTGGGCCAGCGGCAGGGCCGCGGTGGCGCACAGGGCATAGAACAGCGCGCTGTGCAGCGCGGTGTGGCGGAGGCCTCGTGGCGAGGCCGTACGGCGGTCATGCAACATCGTGATCTCCCTCCCAGGATGGATCGTCCGATTACACGGATTCGATCCGGAAGATTCACGACTGATGAACCAATGTCAATGAATTGGTACTAAAGTCTACCCCGCACCACCGTCCAGACCACTTTGCACTGAATTAATGTGCGGACGCAGCAGAAAAATGCGCAAACCGCAGACCACATGCGCCTAAAGTGGTATGTGCTTGTGGTTGACGCTCGCGCCCGGCAACCTGTTAGGATCGTGGTTCGCGTCAGTCGCCACGGTTCATCTGGGAGGGTAACCCCGTGACTTTGCAACACTCGCTTGCACCGATGGTGCTGCGTCCCCTGGCCAACGCCCTGCTGTTGAGCCTGTCGTTGGCCGTATTCCCGGCCACGGCCGCCGATTACCTGGTGCGCGACGCCGCTGCCTATGCCAACGCCACCCGCGCGCTTGCCCCCGGCGATACGGTGATTCTGGCCGATGGCGTTTGGCGTGACATGGACCTGCTTTTCCAGGGAACCGGGAAAATTGGTCAACCAATTAGACTGACGGCCCAGACCCCCGGCAAGGTGATTCTCAGCGGCCAATCCCAGCTGCGTCTGGCCGGGGAGCATCTGGAGGTGTCCAACCTGGTCTTCCGCGATGGCTGGGCGCCCGGTGGCGAAGTGGTCTCGTTCCGGCGGTCGGCCAGTGAGTGGGCCAACCACAGCCGGGTCACCGGGATCGTGATCGACCGCTACAACAAACCGGACCGCCAGCAGTCCGATCACTGGGTGGCGCTGTACGGCCATCACAACCGCTTCGACCACAACCAGCTGGTCGGCAAGACCAATGCAGGCACCACCCTGGTGGTGGTGCGCAACGCCACCAGCGGCCTGGACAACCAGCACCGCATCGACCACAACTGGTTCGGCCCGCGCCCCAACCTCGGTTCCAACGGCGGCGAGACGATGCGCATCGGCACCAGCCACGATTCGCAGTCCGATTCGCGCACCGTGGTGGAGAAGAACTGGTTCGAGCAGTGCGATGGCGAGGTGGAGATCGTCTCCAACAAGTCCGGCGGCAACATCTACCGGGGCAACGTCTTCCAGGACTCGCGCGGCTCGCTGGTGCTGCGTCACGGCCACGGCAATCGGGTCGAACGCAATGTGTTCCTCGGCCATGGCAAGGCGCATACCGGCGGGGTGCGTGTGATCAACCGCCACCAGACCGTGCGCGACAACTACTTCGAAGGCATCGCCGGCGACAACTTCGCCGCCGCCTTGAGCGTGATGGCGGGTACGCACGACGCGCCGTTGAACCGCTACGAGCAGATCGATCACGCGGTGATCGAACGCAACAGCTTCATCCAGGTCGGCACCGTGCTGCTGGGCGCGGGGCTGGATGAGGAGCGCAATGCGATGCCGGTGAACAGCCGCATCGCCGGCAACCTGTTCATCGGCGATGGCAAACGCGAGCTGCTGCGCGCGCAGGGTGACCTCTCCGGCATCACCTTCGCCGGCAACGTGCAGAGCCCGGCCGTATCGCCCGGCTTCCCCGGCGGTGTCAGCGGCCAGTCCCTGACCCTGCAGCGCGCGCCCAACGGCCTGCTCTACCCCACCGCGGCGATCGATGCCGGGGCCCCGCGCGATCTGGCCCCGATCGCCCGCGACCAGGTCGGCGTGGACTGGTACCCCAAGACCCTGACCACCACCGCCCTGGACAGCGGCGCGGTACGCACGGTCGCGCCGGGCGAGGACACCCTCACCGCCGCCGTGGCTGCCAGCGCCCCAGGCGACCGGCTGCAGTTGCAGCGTGGCCGCTACACCGTGAGCCAGGTGCTCGCGGTGGACCATCCCTTGAGCGTGGCAGGTCCCGCGCGTGGCCAGGCCAGCGTGCAGTTCTCGCGGCCCAGCCTGTTCGAGATCAGTGCGGGCGGTTCGCTGCGACTGGCGCGACTGGACATCGACGGTGCGCTCGCACCGGATGCGGCCGGCAATGCGGTGATCCGCGTGCCGCCGGGCAGCCAGGCGTTCAACTACACGCTCCTGCTGGAAGACAGCCACGTGCACGGGCTGACCGCCAACAAGGCCTTCGATGTGATCGCCACCGGCAAGGGCAGCCTGGCCGCGCGGATCGCGCTCTCGAACGTCACGGTGGAGGACATCACCGGCAGCGTGATCGCCGCGGCCGCCGAGACCGATGATCTGGGCACCTACAACGCCGAGCAGGTGGATCTGCTGGACTCCCGCTTCCGCCGCATCGGTGGGCCGGTCCTGAACCTGTATCGCGGTGGCACCGACGAGAGCACCTTCGGCCCGGCCCTGCAGGTGCACGGCAACCAGTTCGAGCAGGTGGGCGTCGCCGATGACACCAGCCTGCGCCTGCATGGCGTGCAGTTCGCCAGCATCCGCGACAACCGCTTCGACCGCAGCGGCCGCATCCGTTTCAGCCATCGCGTCGGGGAACCGACCCTGCGTATGGGCGACAACCCGCTGACGGCCACCGCGCCGTTGCTGTCCGATACCCCTGTTGAGGCCCTGCCATGAATCACGCCCCGCCCCTGATGCTGCTGCTTGCCGCCACGCTTGGCGGGGCTGCGTTGCCCGCCGCACAGGCCGCACCCGCCGCCCGGCAGGCGCCCGCGGCGTCCGCCACCGCACCGGTGCTGGTCACCGCTGCGCAGTGGACGCAGATGCGTGCCGAGGGTGCGCGCTCGCCACTGTTCGCCAAGGAACAGCAGCGCGCCGAACAGCGCGTGCGCGCGATGATGAAGGCCGGCATCGACGTGCCGGTGCCCAAGGACAAGGGCGGCGGTTATACGCACGAACAGCACAAGCGCAATTACCAGGCCATCCAGGCCGCCGGCGCGCTGTACCGCCTGACCGGCGACAAGGCCTACGCCACCTTCGCCCGCGACCTGCTGCTGGGCTACGCCAAGCTCTACCCGGGGCTGGGCGCGCACCCGCAGGGCCGCGGCCAGATTCCCGGCCGGCTGTTCTGGCAGACCCTCAACGATTCGGTGTGGCTGGTCAGCGCGGCGCAGGGCTACGACGCGATCCGCGACACGCTCAGTGACGCGGATCGCACGACCATCGACGACAACGTGTTCCGCGCGATGGCCGATTTCCTGTCCGGCACGCCGGAGAACTTCGACAAGATCCATAACCACGCCACCTGGGCCGTGGCGGCCGTGGGCATGACCGGCTACGTGCTGCGCGATGCCAGCTACGTCGACAAGGCGTTGCAGGGCAGCAAACGCGATGGCAGCGCAGGCTTCCTCAAGCAGGTCGACCAGTTGTTCTCGCCGGACGGCTATTACGAAGAAGGCCCGTACTACCAGCGGTATGCGCTGGCGCCGTTCATCCTGTTCGCCAACGCGATCGAGCGCAACGAACCGCAGCGCGGCATCTTCAAGCGCCGCGACGGCGTGCTGCTCAAGGCGGTCGATGCGCTGGTGCAGAGCAGCTACGGCGGCTACTTCATCCCGATCAACGACGCCATCCTCGACAAAGGCCTGGACACCGAGGAACTGGTGGCCGGCATCGACATCGCCTACGCGCAGACCGGCGATGCCCGCCTGCTGTCGGTGGCCAGGATGCAGAAGCGCGTGCTGCTCTCGCCGGAAGGCCTGCAGGTGGCCCAGGCGCTGGCGGAGAACAAGGCCAGGCCGTTTGCGTTCGTGCCCACCCTGCTGCGCGATGGCCCGGATGGCACCGAGGGCGGCCTGGCGATCCTGCGCATGGGCGGCGAGAACGGCCAGGCGCTGGTGATGAAGAACACCAAGCAGGGCATGGGCCACGGCCACTTCGACAAGCTCAACTGGTTGTTCTACGACAACGGCCAGCGCGTGGTCACCGATTACGGTGCCGCGCGTTTCCTCAACATCGAGGCCAAGGCCGGTGGCATCTACCTGCCGGAAAACAACAGCTGGGCCCGGCAGACCATCGCGCACAACACGCTGGTGGTGAACGAGCAGAGCCACTTCGGTGGCGACTGGAAGAAGGGCCAGCCGCTGGCGCCGACGCCGCTGCTGTTCGCGGTCAGCGGCGATACCCAGATCGCCTCCGCGCGGATGGAAGGCGCCTACGACGGGGTCAGCTTCACCCGCACCCAGGCGCTGCTCTCGCACCCATCGCTGGGCGAGCCGGTGGTGCTGGACCTGCTGCGCGTCACCGGCAGCAAGGCCGCGCGCTATGACCTGCCGCTGCATTTCAATGGGCACATCATGGACGTCGGCTTCAAGACCCAGTCCGCCGTCGCCGCCCGTCCCGTACTGGGCAAGGCCAACGGCTACCAGCATGTGTGGGTCGATGCGGCCAGCGAGCCGACCCGCGATGCGCGCAGCCTGACCTGGCTGCTGGACGGTCGCTTCTACACCTACCGGTTCGCCAGCACCGCACCCTCGCGCGCCCTGATCGGCGAGAGCGGCGCGAATGATCCCTCGTTCAACCTGCGCCGTGAGCCGATGCTGCTGCAGCGCGTGGATGGCCAGGCCGCCACCACGTTCTACGGTGTGCTCGAACCGCACGGCCAGTACGACGGCACCGCCGAGACCGTGCGCGGCGCCAACAGCCGCATCGATCGCCTCACCCACTACCGCGGCAAGGATGCGGATGTGCTGGTGCTCGACCTGGCCGGCGGCAAGCGGCTGGCGCTGGGCATCGCCGACGACCCCACCCAGGGCGGATCGCATGAAGTGAGTGGCGATGGCCAGAGCTGGCGCTGGGACGGCGGCTGGAAGCGCTTCGATACCGGCACCGGCGCCGGCAAGGACAGCAAATGAAGGTCACCACGCAGGCCCGCACCTATGTCCGTTGGCTGATCGTGGCGCTGATCGCCGTCGCCACGGTGATCAACTACATCGACCGCAACGCGCTGGCGGTGATGTGGCCGCAGATTTCGCAGGATGTCGGCGCGACCAAGGAAGACTACGCGCTGCTGGTCACGGTGTTCATGCTGTTCTACGCCGCCGGCCAGTTCGTGTTCGGGCGCCTGTTCGACATCATCGGTACGCGCCTGGGCTTTGCGCTCTCGATCGCGGTGTGGTCGATTTCGATCGCGCTGCACTCGGTCACCCACTCCATCCTGTCCTTCAGCATCGTGCGCGCCATGCTCGGCATCAGCGAAGCCGGTGCATGGCCGGGCGCGGTGAAGGCCAATGCCGAGTGGTTCCCGGCGCGGGAACGCGCACTGGCGCAGGGCGTGTTCAACGCCGGCGCCTCGATCGGCGCGATCATCTCCGCGCCGCTGATCGCCGTGCTGTTCCTGTGGCTGGGTTGGCGCGGGACCTTCATCCTGATCGGTGCGATCGGTTTCATCTGGCTGCTGCCGTGGCTGATCATCTACCGCGCCGGCCCGGACAAACACCCGTGGGTAAGCGCGGCCGAGCGTGCACTGATCCTGGATGCGCCGACCGAGCAGCCGGCCGTGCCGGTGGCCGAGTACGTACCGAACGTGCGCCAGCTGCTGGGCCACCGCCAGACCTGGGGCATCCTGATCTCGCGGTTTTTCCTGGACCCGATCTGGTGGCTGTTCGTGTCCTGGCTGCCGATCTACCTCGCCGATACCTTCGGTTTCGACATCAAGCAGATCGGCATCTTCGCCTGGGTGCCCTACGTAGGCGCGATGATCGGCAGCCTCGGCGGCGGCTGGTTGTCCGGCCGTCTGATCGGTGCCGGCTGGAGCGTGGATAAAGCCCGCAAGGTGGTGATCACCCTGGGCGGCGCGATCATGGCCCCGGCGCTGATCGGTGCGGTGCTGGCCACCGATCCGGTCTGGGCGGTGATCACCATCGCTTTCGTGCTGCTCGGCTTCCAGATCGCGATCGGCAACATCCAGACCCTGCCCGGCGACATCTTCAGCGGCAAATCGGTCGGCTCGGTGGCTGGCCTGGGCGGCATGGCCGCGGTGGCCGGCACGCTGATCACCACCTGGCTGGTGCCGGCGATGACCCACGACTCCTACGCACCGATTTTCATCCTGGTGGCGGCCCTGGTGCCGGCCTCCCTGCTGGCGCTGTGGCTGGTCACCGGTCGCGTGGAAAAAATCCACGGCCCGGTCGAGCGCCGCTGAGTTCCCTTCTTCTCTTTCCCCCAACGCATCACAGGAGTGTTTCATGACCCAATTCAAGGACAAGGTGGCGATCGTCACCGGTGGCGGCCGTGACATCGGCCGCGAGATCTCGCTCAAGCTGGCCGCGGCCGGTGCCAAGGTGTGCATCAACTACGCCAACGACGAAGCCAGCGCGCAGGAGACCCTCAAGCAGGTCGAAGCCGCCGGCGGCACCGCGATCGTGCATCGCGCCGATGTCACCGATGCCAAGGCGGTGGCGGCGATGGTCGCCGCGACCCAGGCCGCGTTCGGCCCGCAGATCGACGTGCTGGTGAACGTCGCCGGTGGCATGGTCCAGCGCCGTCCGCTGGCCGAGATCGATGAGGCCTTCTTCCACAAGGTGATGGACCTCAACATGAGCTCGGTCTACCTGACCACGCATGCGGTGGTACCGCACATGCCCGAAGGCGGCGCGATCGTGAACTTCGCTTCGCAGGCCGGCCGCGATGGCGGTGGCCCCGGCGCGGCGATCTACGCCACCGCCAAGGCCGCGGTGATGACCTTCACTCGTGCCATGGCCAAGGAGCTTGGCCCGCGCGGCATCCGCGTCAACGCGCTGTGCTGCGGCATGATCGCCACCCGCTTCCATGATGAATTCACCAAGCCGGAAGTACGCACTGCCGTGGCCGGCAATACGCCGCTGCGCCGCCAGGGCCGTCCGCAGGAAGCCGCCGATACCGCGGTGTACCTGGCCTCCGACGCCGCCGGTTTCATCACCGGTGCCAACGTCGACGTCAACGGCGGCACCTACTTCTCCTGATTGACCCGCTGACCGCCTGGGAGGGCCGCCATGCTGCGCTGGATCACTGCATTCTCTCTTGCACTCGCTACCAGCGCTGCGGCGCTGCCCGCCCAGGCCCAGGTCTGGGTGCCGGCCTGGACCGCCTCGCCGGCCCCGGACCGTCTCGATGGCACCCCCGAAGCCCCGGTGCAGTTTGCCAACCAGACCGTGCGCCAGGACATGCGCCTGGCCAGTTCGGCCAGGGCGCTGCGCTTCCGCATCAGCAATGAACTCGGCCAGGCGCCGCTGCATATCGGCAGTGCCTCGGCCCACCTCACCGGCACCGCCAACGCGGCCAGGCCGGTCACTTTCAATGGACGTGGCGAGGTGGTGGTGCCGGTCGGCGCCGCCCTGCTCAGCGACCCGGTCGCGATCACCGCACCGGCGCTGGCCGACGTCTCGCTCACCGTGTACTTCCCGGATGCCACCCGCCCGGCCGTCCGGCGTACCGCGCTGCGCATTGCCGAGGGCCGCGCTGCCACGGTCGGCGATGCGGTCAAACTCGCCTACCGGCAGAACGTGGTCTCGGCCGTGCTGGCCGAACGCACCCGCAAGCCGATCGTCGTGGTGGCCCTGGGCGACTCCATCACCGAAGGGGCCACCGCCACCCGCGGCAGCAACGGCGACTGGCCCGCACTGCTGTCCGCCCGCCTGCAGCAGGCCTGCCCGGACCAGGTGGTGGTGGTCAACGCCGGCATCAGCGGCAACAAGGTGATGGACCATGGCCGCAGCCACAGCGCGCTGGCGCGGCTGGACCGCGACGTGATCGCGCTGCCGAACGTGGACCGCGTGATCCTGTTCGAAGGCATCAACGACATCCGCCACGACGGCGGCACCCCACCCGTGCCCGGCCGCAACGCCGAGGACATGGTGCTGGGCTACCGGCAGATCGCCGAACGCCTGCACAGCAACGGCATCCGCCCGATCGCCGCCACGATCACGCCGTTCGGTGGTTCGGACCGCTACGAGCCGATCGCGGCCGCCACCCGCACCACCCTCAACGCCTGGATGCGCGGTGGCCGCAGCGGCTTCGATGGCCTGATCGACTTCGACCGGATCCTGCGCGACCCGGCCAACCCGGAGAACCTGCCCGAGGACATCACCCGCGATCACCTGCATCCCAACGATGAAGGCTACCGGCGCATGGCCGACGGCATCGATCTGGCCCTGCTCGGGTGCCCGGTACGATGACGGCCCAGACCTTCGTTGTCGCACCCGACAACGGCCAGCGCTGGGACGCACTGGCGCTGGGCGAAGTGATGCTGCGCTTCGATCCCGGCGAGGGCAGGATCCGCAGCGCGCGCCAGTTCACCGTGTGGGAAGGCGGCGGCGAGTACAACGTGGCGCGTGGCCTGTGCAGCACGTTCGAACACCGCACCGGGGTGCTCACCGCCCTGCCGCGCAACGAGCTTGGCCTGCTCGCCCAGCAGCTGATCCAGGCCGGTGGCGTGGATGCCAGCCAGATCCTCTGGCGCGACTACGATGGCATCGGCCGCAACACCCGCATGGGCCTGAACTTCACCGAGCGTGGTTTCGGGGCGCGTGCGCCGCTGGGCATTTCCGACCGCGCGTACTCGGCGGCCTCGCAACTGCAGCCGGAGGCCTTCGACTGGGACGCGCTGTTCGGCCAGCACGGCGTGCGCTGGCTGCATACCGGTGGGATCTTCGCCGCCCTGTCCGAGCACAGCGCGGCGACGGCAATTGCGGCGGTGCGTGCTGCGCGCCGGCACGGCGTGGCGGTCTCCTACGATCTCAACTACCGCGCCAGCCTCTGGAACAGCCATCCGGACCCGGAGGCCGCGCGGCACACCAACTGCGCCATCGCCGCCGAATGCGATCTGCTGATCGGCGATGAGTATTCGTTCGCCGCATGCCTGGGCATGGACCTGAGCGATCTCGGTCGCCGCCACACGCCGATGGATGTCGGTCCAGCCGAGGCAGCCGCCGTGCGCGCGATGACGCAGTTCCCGGCGCTGCAGGCGGTGGCGTTCACGCTGCGCGACGCCGCCACGGCGGCCCGGCATGGGTGGGCCGGTGCGCTGCGCACGCGGGCGCAGCTGTATGTCTCCGACGCGCGCGAAGTAGACCTGCTCGACCGTGTCGGCGGTGGCGACGCCTTCGTGGCCGGTGTGGTGCATGCCCTGCTCAGCGGCAAGGGCGAGCAGGCAGCGGTGGACCTGGGCGCCGCGCATGGCGCGCTGGCGATGTCCACGCCGGGCGATTGCGCTGTCACCAGCCTGGCTGAAGTGGAGGCCGTGGCGCGCGGCGATGGGGCGGCGGCGCGGCGCTGAGCGCCGCCACGGTGCAGCTCAGTTCGCGATCGAGAGGTGTTCCAGGGCCTTCCGCGCAGAAAGCGTCAGCGGCGCCGGCAGCGCATCCGTCATGAACCAGCCCAGCCCGAGCAACGCCTCGGGCTCTTTCACCGATGCGACGGTCGCGTCGAGCGCACGCACCAGATACACCGGGGCCACCCAATGCTGCCCCAATGTCGGCTCGAAGTGGTCGACCACGCACAGCAAACGCGTCACTGCGACGCGCAGCCCGGTTTCCTCCTGCACCTCGCGCACCACGGCATCTTCGACCGTCTCCATCCAATCGACCTTGCCGCCGGGCAGGCCCCAGTGGCCCTGCTCAGGCTGACGCCCGCGCTGGACCAGCAGGATCGCGCCATCGCGCTGGATGACGGCGCCGCAGCCGAGGCGTGGGTGCTGCAGGTCAGAGGACGGGGGCATCGGGCATCTCCATGGCGGTGCTTCATTATCCCTCGGGCCCCGTGCCTGGATCGCGCCCACGAAAAAGGCCCGGCAATGCCGGGCCTTTCCTGCCACGCCGGTCAGGCGCGTGGCGATGCGGTCACGCTGGAATTACCAGCTGAAGCGCGGGCCGACCGACCATTCCTTGTCACCATGGCGATCCATCTTGATGTCGCCGTTGATGCCCCAGTTCTGGTTCAACTTCACCTGGCCACCCAGGCGGCCGTAGAACTGGCCATCCGGATTGACGCCGTGCTTCTTGCTGTAATCCTCGTAGCCAGCCATGGCATAGACTTCGGCATGCTGGCCAAAGGCGGTACGGATACCGGCTTCAGCGCTGTAGCCGTTGAAGTCCTGGCCTTCCTTCGGGTCGAACTTGTTGTAGGCGACGCGGCCCACGAAGTCGGTGCTGTTGCCGATTTCCTGGTTGTAGCCAACGCCCACGCGCCACTGGTCGATCTTGAAGTCGCCGATGTCGGTCTTCTGCTGGTTGTACTCACCGAAGGCGTGGAAGTTCGGGTGGAAGGCGTAGGAACCCTTCACGCCCCAACCATCGGCCTTGCCGCCATCTGCGTCGGTCTTGACGTAATCGGCTTCAGCATAGTTGTAGGACAGGCCTTCAGCCGCCGAAGCGGTGAACGGGAGGGCGGCGGCCAGGGCCAGAGCAATCAACGAAGTCTTCATGGGGGTACACCTTTATGTCTTGGACTACTTGCACCCGGCATGGAGGCCGGACTGCATCGGGAATGTAAATTCTCCGTTATTCGACACAACCCGCCCTGAAGTTGACCGCGTCCACAAAAGTGAATTTTGGGGCGGCGTTCAGACGCGCTCTGGCATACGCGCGTGACTTTTTCCAGGCGAGGACGGCGTGAGCGCCCGTTGCCGCGGGGATCACGCGGGGGCGTCATGCAAAGGGGAAGGCGCGGCGCGCAGGTGGACGGGGCCGGAAAGGATTCTGGTCACGACGGTGCCCTTTCGGGGCGTCACGCGCTGGGGAAGCCGCTCTTGGGGAGTTATCGGCTAACGCGTCCATCCTCCTGGATGCACCGAGGTCCGTGCCGTGGGGCGTTGGACCGCAGGGCGCCGTGGGGCGTCCTGCCCGGCAAGGCCATCATGAGCTGAATGCGTCAGCTGGACTATCAGGATGTTCCCCTCAATGACTCAGACTTTTCTGACATTTGTCCCAAAGGCAGCCCTAAAGGACGTATCGGATGCTGAATTTGTTCACTCCATGACCCGTCTGGACAACTTCACTGGCCGCAAAGGCCAGCGGGCGCAGTGTCGAGATTCCGTCCCCCGGTTCGTCGTATGTCTTGAAGACGCCCATCCCGGCGCGTCATCTGGAGCTCTGCCATGGCCTACATCGATGGTTTTGTACTTGCCGTGCCGACCGCGAACAAAGCGAAATTCCTGGAACACGCGCACATGGGCGATGCGATCTGCATCGAGCATGGCGCGCTGCGCGTGGTGGAGTGCTGGGGCGACGATGTCCCGCATGGCAAGCAGACCGACTTCCATCGCGCGGTGGCGGCCAAGGACGATGAAGCCGTGCTGTTCTCGTGGATCGAATGGCCGGACAAAGCCACCCGCGATGCCGGTATGCAGAAGATGATGGAGGACCCGCGGATGAACCCGGAGAACAATCCGATGCCGTTCGACGGCAAGCGGATGATCTACGGTGGCTTCGTGCCGGTGGTGGAACTGACACAGTGAGCGGGGGCCCCGAGGGGCGCACCCGCTGCCGCAGCGCCGCTTGAGTGCGCGCTGGAGCACCGGCATGCTCGGTGCTCCAGGCTGGCAGGAGCGCGCGCCATGATGACGATGCCGCCTGCCGGGCGACCGTCATCAGGGAGCGATACGCATGGCCGCACCACGTTCGGGGATGTTTCACTGTCTGCTCTTTCTCGGCGTGGCGGTCACCGCGATCACCAGCCCACCGGCCGGGGCCGAGGCGCCGGGCCTGGTGCAGTACCAGCGCGCCGAGCGCGTGCTCGACCAGCAGCTGCGCGGCAAGGTCCGCAATGCCAGCGTCGCGCCGCGCTGGCTGCAGGACGGCCGCTTCTGGTATGCCCGCCAAGAGGACGATGGCCGCACCGGCTACGTGCTGGTCGATCCGGTGGGCTCCACGCGCGCGGCGATGTTTGACGACGACGTGATGCGTACGGCGCTGCAGGCTGCCGGGGTCGCTGATCCGGGCAACGTCATGCAGCAGGTGGACCGCGTCGCCAGCGGCGACGATGGACTACGGATTACCTTGCGCGTGGACGCACAGCGGGTGGCGGCATGCACGCTGCCGATGCCGTGCAAGGTGCAGTCATCGCCTGCCGCCGATCCGCGCGACCTGCCTGCGCCTGACGGTCGGCACAGCGTGCGGGTCGAGCAGGACAATCTGTGGCTGCGGCGCGGCGCCGACGGCGAACGACGGCCGCTCACTCTTGATGGTGAGCCTTCGTACGGCTATGGGGTACTGCCCGATTTTGCATTGCGCGGCATTCCGCGCCGGGAAGGCCGGATGCAGATACCACCGTTCGCGGTGACCTGGTCTCCGGACAGCCGGCGCCTGTTCGGCGTGCGCTACGACGAACGCCGCGTCCTGCCCTATCCCTACCTGGCCACCGCGCCGGCCACAGGCTTCCGCCCGGTCGTCCACGAAGTACGGCTGGGCCTGCTGGGCGACGTCGAGCAGGTCCGCGATGCGTGGTTCGTCAGCGAGATGGATGGCGCCACACGCAGCATCCCCGTTCCCGAGGGCTGGCATGCATTGACTGAAGCCGGCGTGCTGGGCTGGTCGGCCGATGCCGGCAAGGTCTATACGGCGATCGCGCGCTATGACCACCCTGCACGGCTGCGTCTGGTCGAGGTGGATGTCAGTACCGGCAGCGTGCGCACCGTGCAGGAGGAGCGCAGCGATACCCGCGTGCAGCTCAACAGCTATCCCTACAACCGGCCGGCGGTGCATGTCCTGCAGCACGACGACGGCATCGTCTGGTTCTCGCAGCGCGATGGGTGGGGCCATCTGTACCTGGTCGATCGACGCGATGGACGTGTGGTCCGCCAGCTCACCAAGGGCGCATGGCTGGTGCGCGATGTGGTCGGCGTCGATGAGGTGCGTCGCCAGGTGCTGTTCACTGCGGGCGGGCGCGAGCCGGGTGATCCGTATCAACGACGCCTGTACCGCGTGTCGCTGGATGGTGGGGCGCCGGTCCTTCTCACACCTGAAGCGGCCGATCATGCGATCGATGGCGGAACCGGTGTGCTCATGGGCGGGCGTCCCTCCCACCTGTTGTCGCCCTCGGCGGCGTACGTGGTCGATGGCTACTCGCGGGTGGACCAGCCGCCAGTCAGCGTGCTGCGCTCAACGGCCGATGGCCGGGTTGTGCTGGAACTGGAGCGCGGCGACGACCGCGCCGTGCGCGCCGCCGGCTGGACGCCACCGCAGCGGGTGAGTGTCCTGGCCGCCGATGGACGCACCGAACTGCAGGCCACGGTCTATCTGCCGCCTGGTTACCGCGAGGACGGACGGCATCCGGTCATCGATGCCATGTACGGCGGACCGCACATCACCAATACCCCGGTGGGCTTCGTCGACGCCACCGCGACGATGAACCCCGTCGCGCGCTCCAGCCTGGCCCAGCTCGGCTTCGTGGTGGTGAGCATCGATGCGCGTGGCACACCCGGACGTTCCAAGGCTTTCCACGATGCCAGCTTCCTGAGCGCGGCCGATCTGCAGCTGGACGATCACGTCGCGGCGATCGGCGCGCTTGCCGTACGTTATCCGGGCATGGACCTGACGCGGGTCGGCATCTATGGGCATTCCTTCGGCGGCTACAGTGCGGCGCGTGCGCTGCTGCGTCATCCGACCTTCTACAAAGTCGGCGTGGCTTCGGCCGGCAGCCACAGCTTCCAGGGCATGTACGGCGGCGCGATCCACGGCATGGACCGCCTGGTCGGCGGCCAGCCGGTCTATGCAGACGGCACCGCCGTGCGCCCAGCACCGGATGCAGTGCCAGCGCTGTTCCAGCCGCTGGCCAACGATGCACTGGCCGATCGCCTGCAGGGTCGGCTGATGCTGGTCTACGGCGACCTGGATGAGAACGCGATGCCGGCGCTGACCCTGCAGTTGGCGCGCGCCCTCACGCTGGCCAACAAGGACTACGACCTGCTCTACCTGCCCAACCAGGACCACGAACTGTTCCGCAACGACGATTACTACATGCGCCGGATGTGGGATTACTTCGTCACGCATCTGATGGGCGCGACGCCGCCGCCCTACCGGATCGGGGCGGCCGCCTCGCCGTGAGGTGACGCGCCTCGCTCAGCGATGGGTATCGGCGGCATCCTCCGCTCCGCCCCCCATGCCAGCACCGCCCATTCCTCCCATGCCACCCCCGCCTCCACCGCCCATCCCTCCGCCTCCGCCCCCTTTGCCACCGCCCTTGTCACCCGCATCGCCCTTGCCCTTCGCACCGGCCGAGGGCCGTGCGGGACCCTGGCGCGGGATGGTGACCGAGGCCGGGATCGGATCCAGATCCAGCGCCTGACGAATGAAGTCGCGCAGCGACACCACCAGCTCGGCGGTGGGAACAAGGCGACCCTGGGCCATCTCGTTGGCGGCGTGGGCGGCCAGGCGCACCTGCTCGTCGGTGCCCAGCAGGACGATGTCCGACAGGGCCGCTTCCACCGCATCACGGATCCGGCGCGCACGCTCGCCACCGTTCTCGGCCTCCGCCGGCAGGTGCAGCGCATCGCCGGCTTCGCTGCCGTCGGGCAGCGCGCGGAAATCCCGGCGATGGCGAGGATCGACATCGAGCGTGCCGGTGAACGAACCGCCCAGGACCTTGTAAGCCGCGATCAGCGTGCGCAGTCGCTCGTTGATCTGCCGGTTCTCACGCTCGCGGCGCTGCTGCATGGTCTGCATGACCAGCAGCCGTATGCCGACACCGATCAGGGTGATGATCGCCAGCCCAGCCAGGGTGGAGAGCATGGCCTGCCAGGAGGTGAAGTCGAGACCGCGCATGGAATGCCTCCAGAAGCCGGCGTCCAGACTAGCAGGACGATACGCCCGCAATCGTCAAGGCTGCGCCGTGCTCAACCCGTGCAGTACTGCTCCAGTTGTGCGATCCGGGCCTGATAGGCGTCTTCCAGACAGGCGGCGTCGCTGCACTGGTTGCGCTGATGTTGCAGCCACTGCCGCTGATCGGCGCGCAATGCAGCCCGGTCCGTCCCACATGCAGGTGCATCGGCATAGGCCCGAGCCATGCGAACGTCCATGGCTGCCAGGCTGGCGTCACTGCATAGCAGGTGTTCGGCAGGATGGCTCGCCCGGGCGCAGTCGAAACTCGGTCGGGCCGTCGCTTGCTCAGCCTCGCGCGCCATGCGCGCCATCATGCCGGCATAGCCGGTTTCATCTGCAGGCGCTGCCTGCACTGCGATTCGCTCAATGGCTTCCGGCTCGGCTGGCGCATCACGGGGATCGGCGGATTCCGAGTCCAGGTCAAACCCCTCTGTGGTCGCCGCCGCATCGGCATGGAAGGCGACGTCGCTCACCTCTGGCGCAGCTGCTTCTACGGGAAGGCTATCGATCGCAGCCACCTTGCGCCGCCGCTTTTCGTTCTCGGCAGCCACGGCCGCAAGTTCCGAAAGCTCGTTGGGCGTCACCAGGAACTGACCCGCCGCCAGACCGTAGGTCACTTCGATGTTGTTCATCAGGATACGCCGCCACCACCCGGGACGATCCTGTTCGTTGCGATCGATCACCCGCTGAAGTGCCTGCCTGGCAGCAGCATAGGCCTGGGGGTCCGGTTCGGGAATCTTTGCGAACTCGTCTTCCAGCCGATCAAGCATCAACTGTGTTGCAGCGACGTTGTACTTGACGCGCATGGCAACGCACTTTGTCGTCGCGCCTGCGCCGAAACACTCGGACCGGAACTCCATCGCCATCAGGTCGAGGCGGATCGCCCGACCCTGCTGGCAGCCGGCAAGCACGACAAACAGTACACCCCACAGAATTTTCTTCACTGCGTATCCCCTGATGCGTCCAATGCGTGATGCCCTGCGACAGCTGCCTTTCTGCAGACATATTCCTTCATGCGCGGGCGATAATGCGACTTGGAGCCAAATGCGTCACGTCAGGAGTTTCCCTACAGGCACCATTCGCATGCGTTTGTTCCATGCCGTTGACTTTAGGATATCCTTGCCCGCGAAAGGATACAGGGGGACGGCGTGGCCGCCGGAGCAGAGCGAGGTGCCCGTTGGCACCTGGATAATGAGTCGTGGGTGCAGAATGGAACCGGATTTTCTCTGGTCGCCATCGACGCTGCCGTGCCTCCAACATCACTGAGCGATCTGGACTATCTGTCTGGCGCGTATCGCGTGCCCGAGGGGGGGTATCTCCCGGGCAGCTTCCGGTTTTCTCCCTTTACCGGCCAGCCGCTTGAGCGGCGCCCGGTTGAGCAGTGGCGAACCCCCTTTGGCGGGGATGATGGGGGGCGCAGCTGCAGCGCCGCCGCGGCGGAACCGATCCCCTCGACGCTTCAGGCGCTGTTCGATCAATGGCAGCGAAGTGGCCAGTCCATGCAGGACGCCGCCGAGGTGATCAAGTCACCGCAGCCGAGTGGCCTGTTCTTTTTCAGCAGCCGCGCCGGTGGCCATCGCAATGGATTGTTCGCGGCGAGCCGCTCTGGCCAGCTGTCGCTTTGGCAGCGTGGTCACCGCCATTGGGTGCCGCTGACACCGCGCGGGGCCTCACTCGGCCGCAGCCATCTTGAAACATGGGCGAATGCCACACTGACATTGCCGCACGACGATGGCCATGAGGTGATCATGGCGACTGATGCAGGTGCCGATTGCGTCAGCGTCGACGCAATGACATTGAGCTATCAGATTGATCGCGCGGTGGGTCGGTCCCTGGGTGCACCCGGCCTGCTGGACGATGCCGCCTTCGTGCCACAGGAACATGATGGCCAATGGTGCCTTGCGATCCGCCGCGCCGGTGAGGCATGGCAGCAGGTGCTGCTGACGCTTGACGCGCCCCTGCAACTGCTTGCTGCGCCGATCAGCGATCCAGCGCACCGCAGCCTGTTCTGGATCGGCACGCAGGGCGTGCTGAGCGTGCGCCTGGACGGCCAGGGGGACGTTTCCGCCCGGTGGCAGAGCTGGCCCGACGGCTATCAGGCCAACCCGGTTCTGGGTCCACCGTATCGCGACGGCGAAGGCTTCTGGCAGCTGCTGTATGACACCCGGGACAAAAAGTGGCTGCTCACCCGGTTGGACACCGTGCTGCCCGAGCAACGCCCCGCGCCACGCGGATCCACCAGCACCGGCCGAACCAACTTTCAGTTCAACGTCCGCCTAGAGCGCCCGTGGGACGAGTTCGACCATGACCTGTATTCGGTGACCCATGTGGTCTATCCGTTCCTGGAAGTCGTCGAGCCTCAGTTGATGCTGTCGCTCCACGCGCCGCTGCCGCAGCAGCGCAGCCTGCTGTCATTCTTCGAGAGTCAGGCGACCGTGCATGCCACGTTCTGCCTGGAGCGGATCGGCGGTCATGCCTACACCTATGCCATGGACACACCCTCGCCCTGGAACGCGCAGTGGTTCGTCCACGATGAGGCACTGTGGCTCTGGGTAGACGCGCGCGGCACCCTGCTGCGTTGGAGCCTGCCGCAATGAACGGCGTCGTCCTGAATCGCCTGCTGGGCGTCGCGGTGCTGCTGGCGAGCAGCATGGGCATGAACGTCGGAGCCGCCGAGCTGCGGCAGGCAGTACTGGTGCAGAACTCTGGCTGGATGGAGCCGTTCTACGTTGATGCCGAGTCGCCCTTCAAGCCGCTTGTCGCGCAGCTGGCGCAGGCTGCTGCTGGCCACGGAGAGGTCGTGGTGGGCGCGTTCAACCAGTCCGATGCCACCCACCCCTCGCCGGAGTGGGTGTATCGCGGACCGGGCAACCACCCGGGGCTCGCCCAGGCGATGACGCGCCTGCAGATGGCGCACAAAGGTAGCGGCGCACTGGCCGACACCGACTTCAAGGAAGCGCTGCTCGGTGCGATCGAGGTGGGCCTGGAAGGCCGCCCGGGCATCATCTGGATCGTCACCAACAACAAGAACAGCCCCAACAACAGTACCGAGGTCGTGGCTCGCAATCGCGAGTTCTACGAGCTGCTGCATGGTGAGGATGTCATCAGCCGGATCGCTGCGTTTCCGCTGAAGATGCCGGTACAGGGTAAGCATTACCGCGCCAACGGTTTGATGCTGTACGCGTTGGCGTACGGCGAACCGGCCTCGGCCGCGCTGGACGCGATACTCGCGCAACCAGCCCTGACCGCACTGCTTCCCGAGGGACATGTGCGCCTGAAGCCACTGAACGAAGCGGCCGTGCGCTTCAGCCCGACAGGTGTGAAAGATTCGCCGGGCATCGCCGCTGGCCTCGCCCCCGACGGCCACACCCTCGTGCTGTCGTTCGACGCCAGCACGCAGGTGCGCACTGCACAGGTGCAGGGCCGGTTCGAGAATCTGTTCAATCCCTACCGTATCGTCAGCGCTGACACGTCATTGGTGACGCCGCCAGCCATCGGCCTGCAGGGCGAGATGTCCACGCACTCGCTGCAGGCGCTGGATCCAGGCAAACAGAGTGATCCGCTGACCCTGCGCCTGTCGCTGCCCCCCCTGCCGTCGCAGTGGTCGCGTGAGGTGTTGCTGCGCAGCGGCTATGAACGGCGCGGGGCGATCGATATCCACCTTGATAACCAGCAGCTGGAAGTATCGCCGCAGTTTCGCGCGCACATGGCCGACCTCTTCCCGGGGGATGCGCTGCCGGAGGTCTTCCTTCCTCCGGTCACGGCCAATGCCTCGGTCACACGAGTCCCGCTGCTGCTTCGGGTGCAGTACCCGGTGTGGCCTGCCGTGGTGGTCTATGGCGGCGGCCTGCTCGCCCTGATCGGGGCGTTGCTGTTTCTCGTGCTGGTGACCGGCGCGCGCAAAGCAACGGTCTGGATCGACGATCAACCCCAGCACCTGCGGCTCAAACCGTTCACCACTACCGAGGTGCGCGATGCCAACGGCACGCATGTTGCCACGGTCCGTCGCGGCGCGTTCAAGCCTCGCGTGAGCTGGGCCCAACCTGATACATCCATCCGCATCAACTAAACGATTCACCGCCAAGGACAGAGCATGAGCCAGAAGAGTTCCCTCCCCGCGCCAGTGACCGACCAGCCGGCCACCGCCACGCCGTCCGAACAGACCGCACCGGCGACGACCGCGGGGACGCAGCAGCCGACTGCGACCTTCACCGGCGACTGGGACATCCAGGTCGGCGAGCAGACCAGCAGCCGCGATGCGCTGATTGGTGGTGTGGTGCTGCTGGTGCTGGCCGTAGTGTTCTTCGTGGTGAAGAACGCGTATGCCAACTGGCGGGTCAAGGAGCGCGTCGCGCCGAGTCGTGCCAATGCGTCGGGCTGGTTCCTGTTCATCGGTCTGATGGCGGTCGCCACGGTGACCGTGCTGGCCTTCGTCAACGCCGGGCGGTTCCTGGCGCCGTTGTATCTGGTGCCGATGAGCGCCTTGGCCGGCGTGTCGTTGATCGCCTGGCTCGCCACCTTCTCCGCCAAGCGTTGATCCAGGGGTCCGCCGCATGAACGATGCCACCGAAAGTACTTCCCTGCCCGGTCAGCCGCCGCAGGTAACCGAGAAGATCCGTCCGACGCTGTTCATCGCCCTCGGCGGCACCGGCATGAAGGTCAACATCCGTCTGCGCCGCCGCATTCTCAATGCGATCTGGGGCGGCAACGCGAAGGTCGAGAACGTCGCTGACTTCCCGGTGGCACAGTTCATCAACTTCGATCTGGATGCCGGTGAGGTCACCCAGGACGGCAAGTCGGTCAAGACCGACGTACTGGCCGAGCAGGTCGCCTTCACTCCAGAAGAGAAGATCATCGAGCGGCTGGACCTCAACAAGTACACCCAGTCCGACGACGAGCTGCGGCGTCATCGGGAAGTAGCTGAATGGTTCCCGCTCACGCCCGAGCGCATCCGCCTGCTGGGCGTGGATCCAAGTAAAGGCGCAGGCCAGATCCGTGCGCTGTCCCGCCTGTACTTCTTCGACAAGTATCCGGTGATCCGGGACAAGCTGCGCGACAAGATCGAGACGCTGCTGAGCAACATCGGCGCGCGTGCGGACAAGCTCAAGAAGCTGGGACTGGAAGTGGAGCCGGGCAAGGTGCGGGTGGTCATCACCGGCTCGGCGGCCGGCGGCACGGGCTCCGGCTCGTTCCTGGACATGGGCTATCTGGCCAAGGCGATCCTCAAGGAGAAGAATGTCGAGGGCAAGGTCGACCTGTACATGGTCCTTCCCGGCGGCTTCATCACCACCACCAACCCCGACCGCATCCAGGCCAACGGTTACGCCGCGTTGATGGAGCTTGAGACTGCACTGCGCGGCAATGTCCTGGTCAAGCATTGGGATGCCTCGGACAACCTGCACATCGACAGTCGCCCGTACGACGATGTGTACATCGTCGACAACACCAACGTGGCGATGGCCAAGACCAGTGAACAGGAAGACATCTACGAGATGCTCTCGGATGTCTTCTTCACCGACTTCACCTCCCAGGACTTCGCCAACCGCAAGCGCTCTGTGGCCGTCAACCAGAACCAGCACAAGATCCGCGCCTATTCGGTTCCGCTGCCGCAGGACTATGGTGACGATACGGAACTGCGTTTCACCGCGAGCTACTCCGGCGTCGGCCAGGCCGTGCTTGATACCCAGGTGGAAGCGCGCCAGAACGTACGCATGAACCGCCAGGTGCAGGCGATGCTCAAGGCGTTCTTCGGCATCGCCAATATCCAGGCCCCGGGCAACCGCCCCACTGATAAAGAACGCGATGATTTCCTGCGTGAGCAGCTGGCGATCGTGCCACGCACCTTTACGGATATTCCGCAGTTCCTCTCCCGCGGCGATCTTGCCACGCTCAACGGTGAGTTCACGCACTACCAGGTCGCTGATGATCTGTTGAAAGTGACCGGCGACGCCAGCATCGGTGCGCAGATCGAACAGAAAGTCGAGAATGCCTTCCAGCAGCTGATGCACGGCAGCGCTGACCGCGACCAATGGCCGCTGCACGTCCAGGATGTGATCAAGCAGCTTGAGCGCGATACCAAGGGCAACCGGGTGGACAGCGCCGACCGCAACCACGAAGTCCGCATCAAGGAGAATCGCCAGCGGGTGTTGCTGTCGATTACCGATGAGGCTGAACTGCCGGCGCAGATCTTCCGGCGCCTGGACGATGACGAGCGCGGTGGCCTGGACTACACGCTGGCCTTGGTGGAAATGATCAAGGACCGGCTCGAGAACGAAGGTACCGGTATCGTTCCTGCGCTGGAACGCAATGCGCAGCGATTCGCCGAGATTTCCGAGAGGCTGCAGAACGCCGAGCTTGCGCGCGAGTTCGAACGCCTCAAGGAGACCACAGGCAAGGGTCTGCTTGCGCGGATCAGCGGCAAGGACAAGCAGGCCGAGACCGTACTGGCGCAGATCAAGGAAACGATCCGCGACAGCCTGCTGTTCTACGTGCGCTCGGTCGCTTCGCGCGAAGCGGCCAACCTGCTGCGCGACGTCTCGGGCTGGCTCGGCGTCAAGGAAGCTGTCGATGCCCACGGCCGCCCGCTGTGGAGTGGTTTCGTCGGGCGCCTGCAGGACGGTCGCCAGTCGGTTGAGTCCCTGCTGCTGCACGTCGAACGTGACATCGGCAAGATCGAGGCGGCCATCGCCGAGAAGCATGCGACCCTGATCGCGCTCAAGGCACCGCAGGACGAAGAGCAGCCGGCAATCGATCCGGCCGAGTTCAGGCAATGGGCCAAGGAAGCATTCAAGGACTTCGGTGGCTCCCAGACGCTGTTCCAGAAGCTGCTCAGCGACGACGGCGCGCAGGAAGTGTTGGGCAAGCTGCGCAACAAGGCCGTGGCACAGCTGCCCCAGGTCGATGCCCGTACCCAGACCGATCCGCTGATGCAGGCGCTGGCCGCGCTTACGCCCGAGCAGCTGCGCGAGACGTTCCGCCTGCTGCTTCAGCGTGCGATGCCATGGGTGCCGCTGAACCTCAACGGTGGATTTGATATCTCCAAGGACCGCTACACCTGCCTGGTCGGCGTAAAGGATGCGCGCCTGTTCCGCCGCCAGTACGGCGCGATGCTGGAGCAGGCCGTACCGCAGGGCACCGGCATGACCGCCAGCCAGATCGACTTCGTCGAATCCGGCATTCCGGGCAAGCTGATCTGCTTCACCGAGTTGTCTGGCTTCCCGGTTCCGGCACTCACGCCACTGCCGACCTATCAGGCGGCTTACCGGAAAGAGGCGGCCCGTATTCCGCTGCACATCCACAAGCGGGTCAGCCAGTTCGTGCAGCCCATCCAGTTCACTCAGGGCCAGTACCGGCAGTTCGCTGAGGATTTCAGGATATACCTGCATGCCCTCGGCCTGGGGGTGCTCAAGCGCCGTGCCGATGGCAAGTATGAGATCACGCTGGAAGGCGACGGGTTCAGCATCGGCGATGAATTCTCCGTGCGGCAGAGTGGCCTGGACGGGAATGACAAACGCAACATCGAAGAACAGCTTCGCCAGCGCTCGGCCAACGTGCGCGACCCGCTGCAGCTGGCTGTGCTGGCCCAGCTGTTCCGGCATTACGCCACCGTGGCATACAAGCCGATCAAGCAGGAGGACCAGCAGGGTCGCGAAAGCTTGAAGAAGCGCTTCCCCTACAAGCTGAGTGAGATGTTGGCCACCGACTATCGGCAGAAGCTGGTGCAGGCCGCCGGTGACGAAGCCGACCGGATCGAAGAGCGCGCCCGTGCATTGTTCGACGCCTGGACGCAGCCGGTTTCCGGCTCTTCGGCCGATGTCTATGCTGACGAGGTCGCCACCGACCGGGGCGACAAGCGACAGGTAAATGATGCCTTCGCCCAGATGCTTGGCGTTACGTCCATTGCGGGCGCGAGCGCGGCGAGGCTTGCCCCGGGCGCGGTACCACCGCCTCCACCGCAGGGCAGCCTGCCCGGGGCACCCCCGCCACCGCCGCCGATGGTCGATTACAGCTACTACGTCGGCTACAACAACCAGTCGCTGGGACCGTATACGGTCCAGCAGCTGCAGCAGTTCGTGGGCACCGGCAACATCAACCGCAACAGCCTGCTCTGGCGCGAAGGCATCGAGTGGAGCGCGGCCGGTGCACTGCCGGAACTGGGCCATCTGTTCACCGCCCCATCGGCCCCGCAACCGCCGGCTCCCCCGCCGCCGCCCACCGGGTACTGAGGCTGTATCGCCGTAATGACTGACGCCAGCGCCACCGCCTCGATCTGTGTCAACGACCAGTGCATGAAGCCCCTGCCCGGGCAGGTACGCTTCTGCCCGTTCTGTGGGGTATCCGCGCCTGCGGTTGTGGCGCCGCCGGTCATAGCCCCGGCGGCGGTCATGCCGCCGCCCCCGATTCCTGCGACACCCTCGCCAGCGGCGCCGACAGTGGTGGAATCCGTGCCTCCACCGGCCCCTGCAGCGCCTCCGCCTTCCGCTGTGCAACCGGCATCCGCGCCGGGACCCAAGCGCTCGACCAGGCCACCTGCGCCTCCCGCGCCGATCGCGCCTGCGCCGATTGCTCCCGGGCCGAGCCCACGACCACGCTCACGCGTGCCGCTGGTCCTGGTCTGCCTGGTTCTGGGTGGGCTGTTCTGGGCGATCTTCCTGCGCGATCGAGGTACGTCGCCAACGGTGTCTGCCGGGCGCATCGAAGCGCATCGTGCGGCTGTGGAGTCATGCCTCGCGCGGGCGGACCTGGCCTGTGCACGCGTCGCCTTGCTGGGCATACAGCGCGATCTGCCGGGTGAAGAGAACTGGCGCGATCTGCAGGTCCGGGTGACTGCATTGGAAGCCGACCTTGCCAAGCAGGCCGAGCCCGCGCGCCCGACCCGCGCAGCGACACCGGCACCGGCTCCAGCGCCAACCGCCGCACAAGTACCCCTCCACACTGAGGTTGCCCAGGCGCCCCCCCTACCTGCGTCGATCCCGGACCGGTCTGCACAGGTGGATGCCGCATCGCGCGAGCGCGCTCCCGTGCGCTATCCGCCGGATGCAGTGCGTACCGGGGCACGCGGAACCGTTCTGCTCAGCATCGATGTTGCCGAAGATGGCACTGCGACGGCCATTTCGGTGATGCGCGCCAGTCGGGTGCGGTCGCTGGACCGTGCTGCGCTGGAAGCAGCGCGTCGCTGGCGTTACCTACCGGCCATCCGGGACGGACAGGCGAGTGCAAGCACGATGCAGCTGGAGGTGAGCTTCAGCCCAGACGCGGGCAACGCCTCAGACATGGCCGACCTGCGCCAACCTGACAACAGCTACCCGCCCAAAGCGCCGACGATCTCGCTGCCACCGGCAGCGGCGCCGGAAGCAGGCCTGCTGAGCAAGGCGCGGGTTGAACTGCAGCAAGGCCGCTACGACGTCGCCGTAGCCCTGGGCGAATCGGCCCTGCAGGTCAATCCCGACTCAGCGGCTGCCCGGTCGCTCATCCGCCAAGCAAAGGCGGAGCGCGACCGTGTCATGCGCGAAACCACCATCGAATGATGCCCGCCCCACTTCACACCAGGTGTTGACCATGAAAAAGGACTATTTCGCCCCCGCCTCGCTCGGCAAGGTGCTGTTGATCGGCCTCGCTACCGCCGGCACGCTTACCGGCTGCACCACGGGCAATCAGATGACCCGATCGGACTGGGGCAAGTGCCTGGGCGCGATCGCGCTGGGCACCGGCGCCGGCGCGCTGGTCAATGGTGAGAAAGGTGCCTACGTCGGCGCTGCGGCCGGCATCGCCGCCTGCTTCGTGATCAACGCACAAAGCCGCCGCACCCGTAGCGCGGCCCAGGTGGAGTCGGACTACCGGTCGCGATACTCGCAGCTGCCGGAGTCTGCCGAGGTCGTGCATTACCAGACCAGCCTCCCCGGCAACAGCGTACGGCGTGGTGAACCGCTGAAGATCGTCTCCAACATCGAAGCGGTCAGCGGCCGCCAGCAGCCGATCCGCGAGGTCAAGGAACAGATCCGGATTTACGAACCCGGCCAGTCCGAACCCTTCAAAACCGCCGAGAAAGTCGCCAGCGAGAGTGCAGGCAGCGGTGCGTACGAGAACACCTTCACCGTGACCTTCCCGTCCAACATGCCGCAGGGGCGCTATAGCATCCAGACCGACGTATTCGTCAATGGCGAGCGGTTGGACAAGGGCAGCAACCAGATCCAGGTGGTCTATGACGGCGAGCACCTGATGCGCGAGTTCGCCGCGATCGCGGCGCGCTGATGTTACCGGGGTGCCCTTCGGGGCGCCCTGTCTCCCCATGAGGGGACGATTACCCCGCCCACGTGTCCGGGTTGGGGATGAGCCCAGTGCATGGCTCCCACCATGCCGCTCCCGCCCTCAGGCAGGAGCAGCACGTTACGACGACTTACTTGCGCGCGCGCTTGGCCGGTGCCTTGCGGGCAACCGGCTTGGCCGCAGCACGCTTGGCCGGGGCGGCCTTGCGGGCCGGGGCCTTCTTGGCCACCGCCTTCTTGGCGGTTGCGACCTTCTTGCCGACGGTCTTCCTGGCCGCTGCGGTCTTCTTGGTCACGGCCTTCTTGGCGGTGGCGACCTTCTTGCCGACCGACTTGCGGGCGACGGCGGTCTTCTTGCCGGCCACCTTCTTGGCGGTCGCGGTCTTCCGGGTCACGGCCTTCTTGGCGGTCGCCGACTTCTTGGCAACGGCCTTCTTGGCGGTGGCGACCTTCTTGCCGACGGTCTTCTTGGCGACGGCGGTCTTCTTGCCGGCAACCTTCTTGGCCGCTGCGGTCTTCTTGGTCACGGCCTTCTTGGCGGTCGCCGACTTCTTGGCAACAGCGGTCCGGGCAGCGGCGACCTTCTTGCCGACGGTCTTCTTGGCGGCGGCGGTCTTCTTGGTCACGGCCTTCTTGGCGGTCGCGGTCTTCTTGGCGACGGCCTTCTTGGCGGTGGCGACCTTCTTGGTCACGGTCTTCTTGGCAGCAGCCGCCTTCTTGGTCACGGCCTTCTTGGCGGTGGTGGCCTTCTTGCCGGCAGCCTTGGTGGTCTTGGTCACGGCCTTTTCAGCGGTGGCCTTCTTCTTGGCGACCTGCTTCTTGATCGCGGTGGCTTCGGCCTTGGCGTTCTTCTTGGCCGCTTCCAGCTTCTGCTTGGCGGTGGCCAGGGTCTTGCCGACCGACTTGGCCGCCTTGTCAGCCTTCTTGGCGACGGTCTTCTCGACCTTGGTCACGGCCTTCTTGACCTTGGCGACCTGGGTGGTGGCAGCCTTGCGCGCGCGCTTGGCGGTCTTCTTGACCGAAGCGACTGCATCTTCCGCTACGTGTGCGATGGTCTCGCCGACGTTGGTGGCGGTTTCTTTTGCATCTTCGACGGTCTGCGAGAGAACCGTGGTCACACCATTACCGTTGCTCATTGAGTGCCTCCTAAGGGGCCTGGTTAGTCAAATCGCTGGCGATGCTATACCGGCGCGGTCCATCGTGGAACGGTCTTGATGCGATGCACGTGCCAAGTCGACAGTAGCACCCTCATCGGCGGCAGCAAGCAATGCACCGGCCGCGTGCACGAAACCCCTTGAAAACAGCATCGGCGTTCCCGCAGAAGATGCATGCGATGTGTCTCGATGCGCATGTCCGCCGCGCCCGGCGATGCAATGATGGATCGTCGTAGTTGATCCATTCCGTGCCCTCGTACTGCGTATTTGCGCTGGTTTGGATGGCGCGGGCGCGGCCGATGGACGCGCCTGCCGGTACGGTCTTCCCCTGCCGCGGGTATCGTGGCGCACCCGCTCTGCAGGTGGCCAGCGGCACACATCGCCCTGGCTGCCGGCGCCCATCCGTCGTGCGGCGCGACGCCGCCGGCAATGAATTTCATCCAGGGTTTAGCCGGTAGCGGACACACTCATTCAGGTTGAATTACCGTATACGTGTTTTCCCCTGCCCCGTCCCCTCCGACACGGAACCGCCGGACCATGCGACCGCTCCCGACCCTGCTCACGCTCGCCCTCGCCGCTGCCTTCGGCGGGTTCACCGCCACGGCCATCAATGCGCACCTGGACAACCGTGCCGAGGCGGCGCCGGCCGCGTATACGATCCCGACCACGGCCGCGCTGCCCGCAGCGGTCGCCGGCCAGGCGGTGCCGTCGCTGGCACCGATGCTGGAACGGGTGATGCCGGCCGTGGTGAGCGTCAACACCAAGCAAGTGGTACGGGTGCGCAACCCCTACTTCAACGATCCCTTCTTCCGCCGGCTGTTCCCCGAGGTGCCGCAGGAGCGCATCAACGAATCGCTGGGCTCGGGTGTGATCATCGATGCCGCCGAGGGGCTGGTACTGACCAACCACCACGTCATCGATAACGCCGACGACGTGCAGGTGACCCTGGCCGACGGGCGCACGGTCAAGGCGGAATTCATCGGCTCCGATGCCGATACCGATGTCGCATTGATCCGGATTCCGACCGGCAACCTGACCGAAATCAAGCTCGGCGACAGCGCGCAGCTGCGCGTCGGCGACTTCGTGGTGGCGATCGGCAACCCGTTCGGTTTCAGCCAGACGGTCACCTCCGGCATCGTCTCGGCCGTGGGGCGCAGCGGTATCCGCGGGCTGGGCTACCAGAACTTCATCCAGACCGATGCCTCGATCAACCCGGGCAACTCCGGCGGTGCGCTGGTCAATCTGCAGGGGCAGCTGGTCGGCATCAATACCGCCAGCTTCAACCCGCAGGGCAGCATGGCCGGCAATATCGGCCTGGGCCTGGCAATCCCCTCCAACCTGGCGCGCGACGTGGTGGACCAGCTGGTCAAGCACGGCGTGGTGGTGCGTGGCACGCTCGGCATCGAGGCGCAGAACCTGACCCAGCAGATCGCGCAGGGCCTGGGCCTGACCGAGACGCGCGGCGCGCTGGTCACCCGCGTGCTGGCCGGCTCCGGTGCCGCCGCTGCCGGCCTCAAGCCGGGCGATGTGGTGGTGTCGGCCAATGGCCAGCGGGTGGACAGCGCGCAGGCGCTGCACAACGTGGAAGGCCTGCAGCCGGTCGGCAGCACGTTGACCCTGGACGTGCGCCGCGAGGGCAAGCCGCTGCAGATCAAGGCCACGCTCAAGGAGCAGGCGCGCGCGGTCACCGGGGAATCGCTCGACCCGCGCCTGAGCGGTGCCACATTCGTCGATCTGCCCGAGTCGCTGCGCCAGGCCGGCGTGAGTGGTGTGCTGGTCAGCGAGGTCAAACGCGGCAGCCGCGCCGCCAACTCCGGGCTGGCGCAGGGCGATGTGATCACCGCGGCAACGGCAGGTGAGTTTGCCGATCTCGCCAGCTGGCGTGCCAACTTCCAGCAGCGTCCGGCCCAGCTGGTGCTGCGGATCATCCGTGGAAACGGCGGTGGCCAGCTGGTGATGCGCTGAACGCGGCGGCAGCCGTAACGTGGCTTACACCCGGCCGGTGCTATTACCTTGTGTTCGTTGCCGTCGGATCGTCCGCGGTCACCTTCCCCATCGCATAGCAGGAGAAACACGATGAGCCCCACCAATACCGAGAACCTGAAGGAACACCTGGGCGAAGCCGGCTCGCACCTGAAGTCGGCCGCCACCGCTGCCGGCGGTGCCATCAAGGGCGCGACCGGTGCTGCCGGTGACGAGCGGCGCATCGGCAAGGCCAACGTCAAGGCCGAACTGTCCGATACCGCGCTGTCCGGCCTGGCCGCTGCCGAGTTCGGTGGTGCCGCCGCCAAGGAACAGGTCGATGCACTGATGGACAAGGGCAAGGACCTGGTCGACAGCGCCGCTGAACTGATCCGCGAGCGCCCGCTGGCCTCCTTCGGCGTCGCCTTCGCGGCCGGCTGGATCATCGCCAAGCTGGCCCGTAGCGGCGGCGACAAGTAAGCAGCGGCGTGAGCGATCAAGCCCAGTCGACCGCTCCCGGTGGCGCGGATACCCCGCCACCGGACAGCGGTGAAAAAGCACCACGCCTGGACGAGAGCATCCGTCAGGTCGGTGAGGCCGGCCGTGAGACAGTCGATTCGGCCAAGCACACGCTGCGCTCCCTGCGACGGTTGGCTTCGGCCGATTTCGCGCTGGCGCGCAGCGCGTTTGGCCGGGCACTGGCCTGGGCCGGCGTGGCGATCGTGTTCGGTGCATCGGCCTGGTTGTTGCTGGCCGGTACGCTGATCGCCCTGATGCAGCGCTGGGGCCTGTCCTGGTTCCATTCGCTGCTGATCACGTCGATCGTCAGCCTGCTGGTCGCCGGCTACGCGATGTGGCGGGTGTCGTTCTTCTTCCGCCATACCGGCATGCATGCCACGCGGCGCCAGTTGTCGCGGCTGGGGCTGTATGACGAACCCAGCGATGAAGATCCCGATGCCGACGTGGATACCACGGGGGTGAAGCGATGAATTTCGAAGCGTTGCGGCAACGTGTCCAGCGCGCCGAGCTGGTGGTGGCGGTGCGGGTCGAGAAAACCCGCAGCAGCTGGTTCACCCTCAGCAGCGTCTGGCGGGCCGGATGGACGCCGTTGCGGATCATCACCGTCGGTCTCGCCGGCGGCTTCCTGGCCGGCAAGCTGGAGCCCACCGGTCTCGGTGCGAAAGTGCAGGGCGCGCGATGGCTGCAGATGATCGGCTCGGTCTCCAATCTGGTCGCCAGCACCCAGGCCGCGTTCGCCTCGCTGCAGGCCAGCGAAGCGGCCGATACCGCCGAGCAGGCCGCAGACAAGGTGGATGACGCGGCCGATCAGTCCCCGCGTCAGGCCGCCCCGGCACCGGCACCGGCCGCGCCACGGCTCGGGCCGGAGCGGCGGGTTGATCCGGCCTCGCCGTCCCAGCCGCAACCGGCTGAAGCAGCCACGGATCTGTCCGAACGCTGATCGCACTGCGGTCGGCAGCATCTTCCGAAGGCCCTGCGGCAGCTGCCGCGGGGCCTTTCTTCGTCTGCACGCACCCCACACGCCACGCGCACCCGGCTTGCCCAATAATGGCGCTCCTTTCCCGTGTGCGACCCGAATGAGCGTCCCGGTTCCCCCTTCTGCCGAAGCCGTCGTCGCACCGCCCGCGCCGCGCCCTCGCGCCCCGATGTCGCTGGTGATCCTGGCCACCCTGGCCGTCGCCTTCACCTTATGGGCGGCACAGGACGTGGTGCTGCCGATCCTGCTGGCGATGTTCTTCGCGCTGGTCGGCAACCCGATCCTGCGGATGCTGCAGAAGATCTGGATTCCCCGGTTCCTCGGCGCGGTGCTGGTGCTCGGCGTCGGCCTGAGCGGCGCCGCCGCGCTCGGCGTGCAGCTGGTCGGCCCGGCGATGGAATGGGCCCAGGAAGCACCGCAGCAGCTGCGCAAGGTCGCCCGCCAGGTGCAGAACCTGACCAAGCCGGTGCAGCAGGCCAACCAGGCCGCGGAGAACTTCGCGCGCGTGGCCGGTGGCGAAGGCAGCCGCCGGGTGCAGATCGTGCGCACCCAGCTCGATGATCCCTACAAGGTGCTGACCCGCGCACCACGCCTGGCCGCCTCGGTGCTGGCGGTGGTGCTGCTGACCCTGTTCTTCATGATCTACGGGCAGAGCCTGCAGAAGCACGCCATCGCCCTGTTCCCCAGCCGCCAGCAGCAACGGTTCACCGCCGACATCCTGCGCTCGATCGAGCGCGAGGTTTCCCGGTATGTCCTGACCATCACGGTGATCAACACGCTGGTCGGCCTGGTCTTCTCCGGCATCCTGCTGCTGCTCGGCATCTCGCTGCAGGAGGCGCTGCTCTGGGGCACCGTGGCCGCCCTGCTGAACTTCGCGCCCTATGTGGGGCCGCTGATCGGCGTGGCACTGATGTTGCTGATGGGCTTTGTGGAGTTCAGCGATCCGTTCAAGGCGCTGCTGCCGGCGGCCTGCTATCTCGCCCTGCATACGGTGGAAGGACAGGTGGTGACGCCGATCGTGCTCGGCCGCCGGATGGCGATCTCGCCGCTGATCCTGATCCTGGCCCTGATGGTGTTCGGCTGGCTGTGGGGCATGGTCGGCCTGCTGCTGGCGGTGCCGTTGCTGGTCTGCATCAAGCTGGTACTGGCACGATTGGACGGCACGCAGGGCTGGGCGCGGTTGCTGGAGTAAGCCTGTCAGGCCCGGGACAGGCTCGCCGCCCAATCTCGGATGCTGCCAGAATACCCGCACTTTTCTGGATGGATCCTGGCCCTGATGTCTTCTCTCGCTGTCCGTTGTCTTGCCCTCGCCGGCCTTGTCACGCTCGCCGCACCGACGTTCGCCGCAACCCCGCCCAGCACCGAGGTTGCCAGTCGCCAGCTGGTCGAGGCGGTCACCTGCCAGCGTCACCTGACGCCCGCGCAGTTCGCTGCCTTGGCGAAGGTGCTCAAGCCGACCGAGCTGCAGGCGTACGGCGAGCTGTCCGATGGCGAGTATGCGCTGACCACGCCGCTGCTTGTGCTGGGCCAGCCGGTGAACCGCCTGTACCTGTACGACGGCGCCAGCGGCGAGGACGGCGTTGACAGCTACACCGCCTACTTCAGCACGGCCAGCGTCGAGCAGATCGCCGCGCTGGCGAAGATGCGCGACAGCGTAGCTGGCGACTACACCCTGGAAGTGGGTCGACATGACCTGAACGTGCGGCAGCAGGACGGGCAGGCATCCATCAGCTGTTCCTACGACCTGCGCTGAAGCACAGCCCTGCACTCCCTGCGCGCGCGATGAAAGCCCGCGCGCGCAGGCGTAGAATGGCGGGGTGAATTTTCCCGTCCAAGCCATCACCCTCGACCTCGACGACACCTTGTGGCCGTTCGCCCCCATTGGCGCCCGCATCGACCAGGTGTTGTACGAGTGGATGCTCCAGCACAGCCCCGCCACCGCCGCGATGTACCCGGTGGCGGCGATGCGCGAACTGCGCGAGCGCTCCTTCCATGACAACCCGCATCTGCACTACGACCTGAGCGCGCTGCGCCGGTTGACGCTGAGCGAGGCGCTGGAGAAAAGCGGCGCCGACCCGGCCCTGCTGGAACCGGCCTATGAAGCGTTCTATGCCGCGCGCAACCAGGTGGAGTTCTATCCCGATGCCATGGACGCGCTGGCCCGGATCGCCGCGCGCGTGCCGGTGGCCGCCCTCAGCAACGGCAATGCCGACCTGCAGCGGATCGGCGTATCGCACCACTTCACCTTCCAGCTCGGCTCGCGCGAGCACGGCGCGGCCAAGCCAGCCGCCAGCATCTTCCACGCCGCCTGCGAGCGCCTGGGGGTCGCCCCCGCCCACGTGCTGCACGTCGGCGACCACGCCGAGATGGACGTGGTCGGTGCGATGCAGGCAGGCCTGCGCGGCTGCTGGATCAACCGCGTCGAGCACACCTGGACTCATCCTTCACTGCAGCCCGATCTGCAGTTCGACACCCTGACCGGGCTGGCCGACTGGCTGGATGCGAACGCATCCGTCCCGCATGCCTGAGCGGCCGCCCAAGGAGCCTTCGAATCCCATGTCCCAGATCAACGGTTTCACGTCCGATACCTCGCATGCGCTGCCGCTGCATGTGATGACCCGCGAGCAGTACGCCGGCTGGCGCGCACGGCAGTCCGACGCGCTCGGCGCGTGGCTGGATGCGCAGCGCTTCAACGGCAGCGGTGGCAGCGTGGTGCTGCTGCCCGGCGAGCACGGCCTGGCCGGCGCGATCGTCGGTGTCGGCGACCCGGGCGATGTCTACAGCTACGCGCATGCACCGTTCGCGCTGCCGGAAGGCACCGTGTGGACACTGGCCGACGCGCTGGCGCCGGAGATCGAGACCCTGCTGCAGCTTGGCTGGGGGCTGGGCAGCTACCGTTTCGCGCGCTACCGCACGCCCAACCGCGCGCCGGCCCAGCTGGCCGCCACGCCTTCGGCCGAAGTGCGCGATGTGATCACCGCCAGCCTGCGCGTGCGCGACTGGGTCAACACCCCGACCGAGGACATGGGCCCGCAGCAGCTCGAAGACGCCGCGCGTGAAATGGCCACCGCCCACGGTGCGCAGATCGAGGTGATCACCGGCGATGCCCTGCTCGAGCAGAACTTCCCCTCCATCCATGCCGTGGGCCGCGCCTCGCACCGGGCCCCGCGCCTGATCGTGCTGCGCTGGGGCAATGCAGGGCAGCCGCACGTTGCGCTGGTCGGCAAGGGCGTGTGCTTTGACACCGGCGGGCTGGACATCAAGCCGGGCGATGGCATGCGCAACATGAAGAAGGACATGGGCGGCGCCGCGCACGCGCTGGGCCTGGCCGGGCTGATCATGGCCCAGCAGCTGCCGGTGCAGCTGACCCTGCTGATCCCGGCGGTGGAAAACGCGATCGGTCCGGATGCGTTCCGCCCGGGCGAGGTGATCGCCACCCGCAAGGGCCTGAGCATCGAGATCGACAACACCGACGCCGAAGGGCGCGTGATCCTGGCCGACGCGTTGACCTACGCCAGCGAGCAGCAGCCGGAGATCGTGCTCGATTTCGCCACCCTGACCGGCGCGGCCCGCATCGCGCTCGGTCCGGATCTGCCGGCATTGTTCAGCAACGACGACACTCTTGCCCAGCAGTGGCTGCAGGCCGGTGAATCGGTGCGCGATCCGGTCTGGCGCATGCCGCTGTGGCGCCCGTACCTGCGCTACCTGCACAGCAACATCGCCGACCTGGCCAACGCCGGCTCGCGCATGGCCGGCTCGGTCACGGCCGCGCTGTACCTGGAGCGTTTCATCGCCGAAGGCCAGACCTGGGCGCATCTGGATGTGTACGCCTGGAACGACGGCGAACGCCCGGGCCGTCCGGCCGGTGGCGAAGCGCTGGCGCTGCGTTCGGCCTGGGCGATGCTGAAGACGCGCTACGCCGTCTGAGGCAGCGCACCAGCGGCTGAACCCGACGATCCCCGCTCCGGCGGGGATCGTTGTTTTCAACAGTTGTCGAAAATGTGAATATCGGCCTGCGCCGCGTTCTGACACCATGCCCCTGTCGCCCCCCACACGCATCGTGAAGGCAGGAATCCGGACATGTCGCTCTTCGGCTACACCCGCGCTGGTCGCGAACCGGGCGGCCCACGCCCTCCCTCACCGCTGCTGTGGATCGCGCTGATCGCCCTGATCGCCGGCGGCCTGGTGCTGGCCTTTGCCTGGCTGGCCGGCTGGATCGGCCGCGACCGCGTCACCGCACAGACCTTCACCGATGCCATCGAGGCGACCGGTCCGCCGCAGCCCGGCTTCCGCCGTGCGCACACCAAGGGCGTGTGCGTCAGCGGTGTCTTCCAGGGTACGCCCGAAGGGGCAGCGCTGAGTTCGGCACGCGTGTTCCGGCAGCGCCAGGTGCCGGTACTGGGCCGCCTCTCGATCGGCGGCGGCGACCCGCATGGCGCCGACAACAAGGCCCGCGTGCGCAGCATGGCGCTGCAGCTGGTCAGCGATGACGGCCAGGAATGGCGCATGGCGATGAACAGTTTCCCGTTCTTCGCGGTGCCCACCGCCGAGGCCTTCCTGGAACAGACCCGCGCCGGCATCCCGGACCCGGCCACCGGCAAACCGGACCCGGCGAAGATGGCCGCCGTGCTGGAGAAGTACCCGTCCGCGCGTGCCTTCCAGCAGTGGGCCAAGACCGCCCCCTGGTCGAACAGCTGGGCCAACACCGCTTACAACGGCGTCAACAGTTTCCGCTTCACCGCCGCCGATGGCAGCCACCGCTTCGTGCGCTGGAGCATGCGGCCGCAGGCGCCCTTCGAGGACATGACCCCGGAACAGCGCGCGCAGTCCGACGACGATTTCCTCAGCGAGGAGTTCGCCCGGCGCCTGGCGCAGGGCCCCGTGCGCTGGGACATGTGGGTGACCATCGCCAACGACGGCGACCCGATCAACGACCCCTCCCAGGTCTGGCCGGAGGACCGCCGCCAGGTGAAGGCCGGCACGCTGACGCTGAGCAGCATGCAACCGCAGGCCACCGGCGCCTGCCGCGATCTGAACTACGATCCGCTGATCCTGCCCAGCGGCGTGGCCGGCACCGATGATCCGATCCTGGCCGCACGCTCGGCGGTGTACTCGCAATCGTTCAACCGCCGCGAGCGCGAAATCGCCAGCGGCAAGGCACCCGCCGCCACGGGCAAGGAGGGTGCGCGATGAACCGTGATGCCGGCCATTTCAATCTCCTCGCCCGCGTCCTGCACTGGCTGATGGCGGCGATGATCCTGGCGATGCTGTTCGTGGGCGTGACCATGGTTGCCTCGCTGCACTGGCGGCCGGTGCTGATCGATCTGCATCGGCCGCTGGGCATCGCGATCCTGCTGCTGGTGCTGGTGCGCCTGTACAACCGCCTGCGGCATCGCCCACCGCCGCTGCCGGCCGATCTGCCCGCCTGGCAGGCCGCCGCCGCGCATGCTTCGCATTGGGTGCTGTACGGGCTGATGCTGGCGATGCCGCTGATCGGTTGGGGCATGCTTTCGGCCGGTGGCTACCCGATCGTGATGGGCGGCGGCGTGCATCTGCCGGCGATCCTGCCGCACAACCCGGCGCTGTATGCCGCGTTGCGCAACGCCCACAGCCTGCTGGCGTATGTGCTGTTCGCCACGGTGGTGATGCATCTGTCGGCCGCGCTGTTCCACCTGTGGGTGCGCCGCGATGGCGTGTTCCAGGCGATGGCAAAGGGCCCGGGCGGCACTTCCCCCACCGACACGGATCCGCGGTAACCACCGACCGCTGGCCGGTGGTATCGGATCGCATGCATCTCCGGCACCCCGGTAGTGCCGGCCGCTGGCCGGCTCTGCATCCTCTCGATCGAGAATAACGGGAGCCGGCCAGCGGCCGGCACTACAACCAGCCTTTCTGCCGCGCCAGCCGGTACGCTTCGATGCGGTTGGCCACGCCAAGCTTGCCGATGCACTCGGACAGGTAGTTGCGCACGGTGCCGTGCGACAGCCCCAGCTGCATGGCGATCTCGCTGGCCGAGCGGCCGTCGCCGGACAGGCGCAGCACCTGGCGCTCGCGATCGTTGAGCGGGTCGGCCTGCGACCATGCATCCAGCGCCAACTGCGGGTCGATCGCGCGGCCGCCGTGCTGCACCTGGCGCAGTGCATCGGCCAGGCGTTCGGCCGGTGCATCCTTGAGCAGGTAACCACAGACGCCGGCATCCAGTGCGCGGCGCAGGAAGCCCGAACGCGCGAAGGTGGTCACGATCACCACCTTGATCGGCAGGCCCTGGCGGGCGATCCGCTGCGCCAGTTCCAGCCCGGACAAGCCGGGCATTTCGATATCGGTGACCAGGATGTCCGGCTTGAGCTGCTGCAGCATCCGCCATGCGGCCTCGCCATCCGCGGCACTGCCCAGCACCTCGATGTCCGGCTCCAGCCCGAGCAGCGCCGATAGCGCGCCGCGTACCATCGCCTGGTCTTCAGCCAGCACGATGCGGATCATGATGCGCCCCGGGCCGGCAGCGACGGCGCGGTCGGCACCGCCACAGGCGCCACCACCGCCGTGGTCGCGGCCGGCAAGGTCACGCGGACCGTTACGGACGTCCCCTCGCCCTTCGCCGCGTGCAGCACCAGGGTGCCACGCAGGGCAGCGACCCGTTCGCGCATGCCGGTCAGGCCGTTGCCATCCACGTGGGCACCGCCACGCCCGTCATCGCGGATCTGCATCGACAAAGTGCGCCCGTCCTGCTCGAAGGTGATCCACGCCTGCCGCGCCTGCGCGTGGCGGGCGACGTTGGTCACCGCCTCGCGCAGGACCAGTGACAGCGCGCGCTCGATATCGACGGGCATCGGTGGCGGTGGCGCGTAGTGCAGATGCACATGCTGGTACTCCAGTAGCAACCGGGCCGAGGCGAGTTCGGCCGCCAGATCACTGGCGCGGATCCCGGTGACCGCACTGCGTACTTCGGCCAAGGCCTGGCGCGCGATCGTTTCGGCTTCGGCCACTTCGCGGCGCGAGCCCACCGGATCGCGGTCGGCCAGCTTGCGCGAGAGCTCCAGCTTCAAGGTGATCAAGGACAGCGTGTGCCCCAGCAGGTCGTGCAGATCGCGGCCGATGCGCTCGCGCTCGGCGGTCGCCGCCAGCCGACGCACTTCGTCCTGGGACAGCTGCAGCGCCGCATCCTGTTCATGGCTGGCGGTCTCGAAGTTGACCACCAGGCTGATGATCATCGCCATGCTCGGAATCCAGATCAGCGCCTGCCAAGGGTAATGGGCCAGCAAGCCCACCACCACGAACAGCGCGTTCAACCCGGCCAGTTGCAGCAGGTAGCGCCCATAGCCACTGCGGCGCGAGACGCGCAGCGTGACGCAGCCGAAGATGAAATAGCTCACTGCCGAGGGGTACCACGCCAGCGGCACCAGCCCCAGCACCACCATCGACAGCGCGTAGCGCGGCGCGTGGCAGCGCGGTGCCAGCAGCACCCCGGCGTACAGCACGAGGAACACCGGGTAGGTCAGCAGGGTCAGCGCCGCCCAGCGCCAGGTGTAGCCGCCGCCGAACAACGGCGTCAGGAACACCCACAGCGTCCACAGCAGGTGGATCGCATCGACCCACGGCGATTTGCCGCGCCGTATGTTCTCGGCCACGGCCGAGTCCGGCGCGGGGCGCAACAGGGAGGCGAACCGACTGGAGGGCACGGACGTTTCCAAAGCAGGACGATCAGGCGCGATCATGCCACTTCAGCCGATGCGCCGCAGGCGGCGCTGCCGTGGTGGATCTCCACGTCGTGAAGGCAGGTCAGGGGCAAGGCAGTGGACTCGATGAGGACACCCACAGCGTCACCCCCGGGGCCGCCCGGCCCCAGTGGCCGTCGTCAGCCCATGCAGGTGACAGCTGTCACTGCCGCCGCGCCAGGCCGCGGGGCATGCTGTCCGCCACCCGGCCACCGTGCCGGTTTGCCCCTCGGCCGCCGATGCGGTCACACTCGGCCCGATTCCCCGTCCAGACTCACGATGAACGCATCCGCTGAACTGCTCAAGGAACTCCGTATCGACCGCAAGGCCGGTTCGCCGCCGCCGTCGCCCCCGCGACGTGGCCGCTGGATCGCGCTGGCGGTCGTCCTTCTCATCCTGCTCGCCGGCCTGGCCTGGTTCGTGTTCGGCCGCGAGCGCCCCATCGCCGTGACCACCGCGCCCGTCGTGGCGATCCAGCAGGGCGGCGCCAGCAGCTCGGTGCTCGACGCCAGCGGCTATGTGGTCGCCCGGCGCATGGCAACGGTCTCGGCCAAGATCACCGGCAAGGTCCGCGAGGTGATGATCGAGGAAGGCATGCGCGTGGAAGAAGGCCAGGTGATGGCCACGCTCGACCCGATCGATGCCAACGCCCAGCGCAGTCTGTCGGCCTCGCAGCTCGAGGCCGCACGCAGCCAACTGGCCGGTCTGCAGGCACAGGTCGCCCAGGCTGATGCCGAGGCCGGGCGCCTGCAGGCGCTGGTCGGCCAGCAACTGGTCTCGCGTTCCCAGTACGACCTGGCCATCGCCCAGCGCGACACCCTGCGCGCCCAGCTCAAGACCGCCCAGCGCAACACCACCGTGGCCAGCGATTCACTGGCGATCGCCGATCTGGGCGTGGACAACAACATCGTGCGCGCGCCGTTCTCCGGCGTGGTTACCGCCAAGGCCGCACAGCCGGGTGAGATCGTTTCGCCGCTGTCGGCCGGCGGCGGTTTTACCCGGACCGGCATCGGCACCATCGTGGACATGGATTCGCTGGAGATCGAAGTCGAGGTCGGCGAATCCTTCATCGGCCGGGTGCAGCCGAAGATGCCGGTCGAAGCCACCCTCAATGCCTACCCGGACTGGAAAATTCCGGCCGAGGTGATCGCGATCATTCCCACTGCAGACCGCGGCAAGGCCACCGTGAAAGTGCGCGTGGCGCTGAAGGCCAAGGACCCGCGCATCGTTCCCGAGATGGGCGTGCGGGTCAGCTTCCTGGAAAGCGCCCGCCCCGCCGAAGCCGCCGAAGCCGCCAAGCCGCAGGGCGTGCGCGTGCCGGCCTCGGCGATCGTGGAGCGCGGGCAGAAGACCGTCGCCTTCGTGGTCAAGGACGATGCCCGGGTGGAACAGCGCGCGATCACCGTGGGTACCACGCTCAACAACGACCGCCAGGTCACCCAGGGCCTGAAGGCCGGCGAGGTCGTGGTGACCACCCCACCGGCCGAGCTGCACGATGGCAGCAAGGTCACCGAAACCCCCTGACAGACAACGGGCTCGGTGGCCATTGCGCCACCGGCCTGCGCCCACGCGGTACGCGAGCCGCTCACGCTCGCGGCAAGTGCGATTTCCTCGTGCCGTCCCGGCGCGCACGGTGAGCGCTGCCCGTCCCCCTGGCGTCCGGAAGCCTTCGCCCAGACGCGCCGTACGTCTTTCCATCCGATCCACGGAGAACCACCCATGTCCACCCTGGTTTCGCTCCGCAACATCACCAAGACCTACCAGCGCGGCCCCGAGAAAGTGCAGGTGCTGCACGGCATCGACCTGGACATCCAGTCCGGCGATTTCGTCGCGCTGATGGGCCCGTCCGGCTCGGGCAAGACCACCCTGCTCAATCTCATCGGCGGCTTGGACACGCCCACCGGCGGTGAGATCGAGATCGAAGGCGAGCGCATCGACCGCATGAGCGGCGGCCAGCTCTCCACCTGGCGCAGCCACCACGTCGGCTTCGTGTTCCAGTTCTACAACCTGATGCCGATGCTGACCGCGCAGAAGAACGTGGAGCTGCCACTGCTGCTCACCCACCTAGGCGCCGCACAACGCAAGCGCAATGCCGAGATCGCGCTGACCCTGGTCGGCCTGGCCGACCGCCGCAGCCACCGCCCGAACGAACTGTCCGGTGGCCAGCAGCAACGCGTGGCGATCGCCCGTGCGATCGTCTCCGACCCCACCTTCCTGATCTGCGATGAGCCCACCGGCGACCTGGACCGCCAGTCCGCCGAGGAAATCCTGGGGCTGCTGCAGCAGCTCAACCGCGAACACGGCAAGACCATCATCATGGTCACCCATGATCCCAAGGCCGCCGAGTACGCCACCCATACGGTGCACCTGGACAAGGGCGAACTGGCCGGCGCGCCAGCGGCCCACTGACGGAGGATGCGGCGATGAAATATTTTTCGCTGGTCTGGGCACAGCTGTTCCGCAGCAAGACCCGCACCCTGCTGACGCTGTTGTCGGTGGTGGCGGCCTTCCTGCTGTTCGGCATGCTCGATTCGGTGCGGGTGGCCTTCAACTCCGGCGGTGACACCATCGAAGGTGCCAAGCGGCTGGTGGTCTCCTCCAAGCTGTCGATCACCCAGAGCCTGCCGTTGCGGCTGCTGCGCGATATCGAAGCCACCCCCGGCGTGCGCAAGGTCAACTACGCGATGTGGTTCGGCGGCATCTACCAGGACCAGAAGAACTTCTTCCCGAGCTTCTCCGTCTCGGACAACTACATGGACCTGTACCCCGAGTTCGAGCTGCCGCCCGAGCAGGCCGAGGCGTTCAAGAACACCCGGACCGGTGCGCTGGTCGGTGAAGCCCTGGCCAAGCGCTTCGGCTGGAAAGTGGGCGATACCATTCCGATGCAGGCCACGATCTTCCCGCGCAAGGGCAGCAACGACTGGCCGCTGGTGCTGAGCGGCATCTACCGGGCCAAGGACCGCAACAACGCCAGTGCGGAAAACCAGCTGATGCTGCACTGGAGCTACTTCGATGAATCCAACGATTACATCAAGAACCAGGTCAGTTTCTATACCGTCCAGTTGGAGAACCCCGCACACGCCTCGCGCGTCGCCCAGGCGATCGATGCGCTGTCGCTGAATTCCGATCACGAAACCAAGTCGCAGACCGAGGCCTCGTTCTCGCAGGCCTTCGCCAAGCAGTTCGCCGATATCGGCCTGATCGTCACCGGCATCATGGCGGCGGTGTTCTTCACCCTGGTGCTGCTGACCGGCAACACCATGGCCCAGGCGGTGCGCGAGCGCATCCCGGAGCTGGCGATCCTCAAGACGCTGGGCTTCAAGGATGGCACCGTGCTGGTGCTGGTGATGGTGGAGTCGGTGCTGCTGATCGTGCTCGGCGGGCTGATCGGCATGGGCCTGGCCTCGATCGTGATGCCGGTGATCAGCGCCAGCAGCCAGGGCATGATCAGCCTGCCCGGCGTGCCGGCGCAGACGTGGGGGGTGGCGCTATGCCTGATGGCGGTGATCGGGATCGTGGTGGGCCTGCTGCCGGCACTGCGCGCGCAGCGGTTGAAGATCGTCGATGCACTGGCCGGGCGCTGAGGAGACCACCATGAACAAGCAATGGATATGGAACGTCGTGACGGTGCTGGCGCTGCTGGTCGCCTTGGTAGTGTGGATCGTGCTGCCGTGGTGGATGGTGCTGGCCATCGCCGTGCTGCTGGCCGCCTGGCTGGTGCTCACCCGTACTGGCCGTCTGTCGCTGGCAGCGGCGCGGATCGGCATCGCCAGCCTGCCGCAGCGTTGGGGTGCCTCCTCGGTGATCGTGGTCGGCATCGCCGGCGTGGTCGGGGTGCTGGTGGCGATGCTGGCGATGGGCGATGGCTTCAAGGCCACCCTGGAGCGCAGCGGCAGCGATGACGTGGCCATCGTGCTGCGCGGCGGCTCACAGGCCGAAACCAACTCGGTGGTCATGCGCGACCAGGTGCCACTGATCGAGAACCTGCCCGGCGTGGCCCGCGGCAGCGATGGCAAGCCGCTGATCTCCGCCGAGCTGTCGCAGGTGATCAGCCTGCTCTCGCGCAGCGACCACAGCGATACCAACGTGCAGTTCCGCGGCGTTGGCGAGCAGGCGTGGGCGGTGCGCGACAACGTGCGCATCATCGCCGGCCGCAGGTTCAAGCCCGGCCTGCGCGAAATCGTGGTCGGCAAGGGCGCCCAGGCGCAGTTCGAGGGCCTGGAGATCGGCAAGACCCTGCAGCTGGGCAAGCAGGAGTGGACGGTGGTGGGCGTGTTCGCCTCCAACGATGTGCACGAGTCGGAGCTGTGGTCGGACACCCAGACGTTGTCCACCACCTACAACCGCAGTGCCTACCAGTCGGTCAACGTACGCACCGAAGGGGCCGCGGGCTTCCAGCAGTTCAAGGCGGCCATGGAGGCCGACCCGCGCCTGAAGCTGGATGTGGAGACCACCCGTGACTACTACCGCAAGCAGTCCGGTGGCCTGAGCAAGCTGATCAGCATCCTGGGCACGGTGATCGGCGCGATCATGGCGATCGGTGCGGTGTTCGGTGCGCTCAACACCATGTATGCGGCGGTGGCGACGCGTGCCCGAGAGATCGCGACGATGCGTGCGATCGGTTTCCGTGGCGTGCCAGTGGTGACCGCGGTGATGCTGGAGACGATGCTCCTGGCGCTGCTCGGCGGCCTGCTCGGCGGTCTGGTGGCATGGCTGGTGTTCAACAACTACACCGTTTCCACGCTGGGCAACAATTTCAGCCAGGTGGTGTTCCAGTTCCAGGTGTCGCCGCAGCTGCTGTGGACAGGCTTGAAGTGGGCGCTGGGCATTGGCCTGGTGGGCGGCTTGTTCCCGGCCCTGCGCGCGGCGCGACTGCCGATCACCACGGCGTTGCGCGAGACCTGAGCGATACGATCGGACAACGCGCGTGCGCGTGATCGCGCACGCGAAATAGCAACTCCGGAACCGCACTTGCAAGAGTGCGGTTCTTTTTTTTGCAGCGCACGTTCACTGCACGTTTAGCTCTCCAGCGCGCAGCTGTACACGCGCTGCAAAGGAACATCGCACGCGCTCAAGTTGCTTCGCACGTCGCCGCTATTGCGCATCGACCCAGCGCGGCGGACCGCTTCTGCATGCGTCTCGCGACGATGACAAAAAGGTTTCGTCTGAATGCGTGGTTTTGTCAGCCATCGTTCATTTACAGCGCTTTTTACGCTTTCAAATGAAAGTAAAAAATTTGAAAAGTCATTAGACTCCCGCCCCCCACGTCGTGGTGTGTTGTTCCCCACGCCGCCCGAACGGGCGAATGTTTTTACAGAGAAAGAGAAACGCACGGATGTATTTGAAGACCAATCCGCTGCGCAACGCGATCGCCATCGCGCTTGTCGCCAGCTGCAGTGCCCCCGCCTTCGCACAGAGTGCCGATGACGGCACCACCAACCTCGATCGCATCGAGATCACCGGCTCGCGCATCCGCCAGGCCAGTGTCGAATCGGCCCAGCCGGGCGTTGCGCTGAACCGCGCCGAGATCGAGAAGAAGGGCTACGTCAACGTCGCCGACATCCTGCAGGACGTCACCGCCGCCGGTTCGCCGAGCATGAGCCGTGCCTCCTCGCTGGAATCGGGCCGCGACTTCGGCGGTATGTACGTGAGCCTGCGCAACCTGGGCCCGGAACGCAGCCTGGTGCTGATCGACGGCCGCCGCATGGGCGTCAGCGCCGGCGGTTACTCCGACCTGGCCTCGATCCCGTCCTCGATCGTGGAGCGCGTGGAAGTGCTGACCGACGGTGCGTCGGCCCTGTACGGCTCGGACGCCATCGCCGGCGTGGTCAACATCATCACCCGCAAGAACTTCGACGGTGCCGAAGTCAACGCCTACGTTGGCCAGTACAGCGAAGGTGACGGCCAGAAGACCGCTTACAGCGCGACCTTCGGCAAGACCTTCGACCGCGGCTGGGTCACCGTGGGTGGCGAGTACACCGACGAAGATCCGGTCCTGGGCGGCGCGCGTGAGTTCACCGCCTACCCGAACGGCCCGCGCCACACCGGCGACGGCCTGAGCGGTGTCACCCCGTGGGGCTATGCGACCGTCAACGGCCGCAACCTCAGCGTGGGCCCGGGCGGCGATCCGACCCAGCTCGGCAACTTCAAGCCGGCCGACAAGGCCAACGACGCCAACACCAAGACCAACATGAGCCTGCTCACCGGTCTGCAGCGCAAGTCGGTGTTCGCCAACGGTGGCTTCTCCATCACCGATGACCTGCGCCTGGTCGCCGATGCGCTGTACAGCGAGCGCGAGTCGAGCAAGCAGCTGGCCGGTTATCCGTACCAGAGCACCGGTTCGCGTGCGCTGCTGTCCAAGGACAGCGCGTTCAACCCGTTCGGCCAGGACGTTGCCTTCGCGCACCGTACCGAAGAGCTGCCGCGCGGCACCGAGAACAACCTGACCACCAAGCGCGCCAGCCTGGGCCTGGAAGGCAGCTTCGACACCGGTTCGCGTTACTGGGACTGGAACGTCAGCTACATGTACAACCGCAATGAAGGCGAGCGCATCGGCACGGGCAGCATGTACCAGCCGAACGTGAACCAGTCGGTCGGCCCGTCGTTCCTGGATGCCAACAACGTCGCCCATTGCGGCAGCGTCGGCAACGTGATCGCCGGTTGCACCCCGTGGAACCCGCTGGCGCCGATGGGCTATACCGGCCCGGGCTCGATGAGCAACCAGGACGTGCAGGACTTCCTGTTCACCCGCTTCACCGACAAGATGCAGAGCACCACCAAGGTGGCCAGCGCGAACATCTCCGGCTCGCTGTTCACCCTGCCGGCCGGTGACATCCTGGGTGCACTGGGTGTCGAGCACCGCAGCGAAGAAGCCAGCTACTCGCCGGACCTGATGGTCCGCAACGGCCAGATCGCCGGCACCACCGGCCAGCCGACCCAGGGCGATTACTCGCTCAACGAGGTCTACCTGGAACTGCAGGTTCCGCTGCTGGCCGACATGGCCTTCGCGCGTGAGCTGTCGCTGGACATGGCCGGCCGCTATTCGGACTACAACAACTTCGGCTCGACCACGAACACCAAGTTCGGCCTGAAGTGGAAGCCGATCGACAGCCTGCTGGTGCGCGCCACCTACGGCACCGGCTTCCGCGCGCCGACCGTGGAAGATCTGTACGGCGGCACCACCAGCACGCGCGACTCGTACACCGATCCGTGCGATACCAACTTCGGTGCGGCCGCCAACAACCCGCAGGTCCTGGCGCGCTGCCTGGCCAATGGTGTCCCGGCCAACTTCCGCCAGCTCGCCGCGGACGGCAGCGCTGCGACGGTGCCCGGCCAGCAGGGTGGCACCGACTTCAGCTCGGGCTCCAACCCGGAACTGAAGCCGGAAACCGCCAAGACCTGGACCGTGGGCATGGTCTACAGCCCGGAGTTCGTCTCGGGCCTGGACCTGAGCCTGGACTGGTGGAAGATCCGCATCAACGACGTGATCGTCGGTGAGTCGGCCACGGACATGCTCAACCAGTGCTATGTGCTGGGTGTGGATGCCGCATGCGACCGCTTCACCCGTGCCAAGTCGGGCCGCACCATCGGCCAGGTCAACGGCCTGGACCGTACGCTGCTCAACGCCGGCTACCAGGAAACCGCCGGCTATGACCTCTCGGTGCGTTACCGCCTGCCGGAACTGGCGATCGGCAAGTTCGCGGTCTCGTGGAACACCACGTATGTGGATTACCTGGAGCGCAAGAACGACAACGTCGACACCACGCCGGTGCGTCAGTACACGGGCTGGGAAGGCAACTTCCGCGTGCGTTCGAACCTCAACCTGGATTATCAGTACGGCAACTTCGGCCTGGGCTGGACGGCGCGTTACTACTCCAGCATGAAGGAAAACTGCGCGTACACGACCGAGTGCAGCAATCCGGGCTTCAGCTCGGCGTACACGGGCCGCCAGGGCGTCAACAAGGTGGGTTCGAACACCTTCCACGACATCCAGGTGCGTTACGTGCTGCCGTGGAACGGTACGGTTTCGATGGGCGTGAACAATGTGTTCGACCATCAGGGTCCGATCATGTACAGCCAGCCGAACAGCAGCTTCACGTACTACGGCGGGTTCGATATCGGCCGTTACATGTACATGAAGTACCAGCAGCGTTTCTGATCGGGCTTGCCTGATCACCCCTTTCTGATCTGCGGCTTACTCTCTCCAAGCCGCCGAGTGGAAGTAAGACGGCGCCTTCGGGCGCCGTCTTTTTTTTTGCGCTGCAGTTTTGGAGCGATGGCTTCTGGAGCGATGGCTTTAAGAGCAACAGCTCTTTGGAGCAATAGCTCCTTGGAACAACAGCCTTCAGTGCTGGACTCGCCCTGGCTTGGGCGGGCACGGGTGGGTTGTCGGGACCCGCTGCAAGTCCCGCTCCGCGGCCCGGCCCAGCCGCTGGCGGCTGTGCGTTCAGTCGCATGCGAGGCAGTGCCTCGCAAGCAATGCGCCTTCACCCATGTAAGCTCGTATGCCGCCATCCATGGATGGGTTCACGGCGGGTCCCGCGCACCCACCCACACCCCGCCTGGCCACGCAGCCCAGCAAACCAGGGCTCAAGCTTTCAGGCTTTCAGGCTTCTCAGCCTTCAGCGCTTCAACGCACCACCCGCCCGCGACCGCCACAGACCGTCGCCGATGAACAGCAGCAACCCGGTCCAGATCGCAGCGAAACCCACCGCCTTGGCCGTATCAAACGGCTCGCGGAAAAAGAACACGCCCAACAACAACCCGATACTCGGCGCGATGTACTGCAGGATTCCGACCAGCGACAGCGGAATCCGCTTCACCCCGTACGCAAACCCGATCAACGGCAGCGCCGTCACCGCCCCGCCAAGGATCAACAGCGCATCATTGCGCCAGCCCCAGCCACTGAAGAACGCCCCGCCGTGCCCGTTCTCGCTCCACAGCGCGAACCCGATCGCCGGCAGGAACAGATACAGACTCTCCACCCCGAGCCCCGCCACCGGGTCGACCGAAATCATCTTGCGCAGCAACCCGTACAGACCGAACGAACAGGCCAGCCCCAGGGCGATCCAGGGCGGCCTGCCGGCATCGATGGTCAGCCACGCCACACCGAGGGCCGCGCAGCCCACCGCGAGCCACTGCAGGCGGCGCAGGCGCTCGTTGAGCACCACCACGCCGAGCACCACGCTCACCAGCGGATTGATGAAGTAGCCCAGACTGGTCTCGATCACATGCCCGGCGTTGATCGCCCAGATGTACAGGCCCCAGTTGAACGCGATCGCCACGCTGCTCAGCGCCAACGTCGGCAGCGCGCGTGGCTGCGCCGCGATGGCCTTCCACCAGCCCGGGCCGTTGCTCAGCAGCAGCCAGGCCACCACCAGCACCGTGCTCCAGATGATGCGGTGCGCGATGATCTGCTGCGAGGGCACCGCATTGAGCAGGTGCCAGTAGACCGGCACCAGGCCCCACAGGGTGAAGGTGAACGCGGTGATCGCCAGGCCGCGGCGCTGCTCCTGCAGGCTGTGTGGTGCGGGCAGGCTCACTTCGCTCGCGTCCGGGCCAGGGTCAGCACCACCACGCCGGCCAGGATCACTGCCATGGCCAGCAGGTCACGCCCGCCGAAGTGCTCGTTGCCGATGATCACGCCCAGGATCACCGCGATCACCGGATTGACGTAGGCATAGCTGGCCACCAGTGCCGGGCGCACGTTGTGCAGCAGCCACACGTAGGCGGTGAAGGCGACGATCGAGCCGAACATGCACAGGTAGGCCACCGCCAGCAGCCCATTCATGCTGGGCCAGGTGGTCGGGCGTTCGCCGCTGAGCAGGCCGAGCACGATCAGCATCGCGCCACCGCAGAGCATCTGCCCGGCGGCGGTCATGAAGGGGCTGGGCAGGTCCAGGCCGCGTGCCCAGATCGAGCCGAAGGCCCAGCCGATCGGGGCGATCAGCAGCAGGATCAGGCCCTGCGGGGAGGCGGTCAGGCTGCTGCCGGCGTTGAGCCAGACCACGCCGAGGAAGCCGATCGCGATGCCCAGCCACTCGCCGCGGCTGGCGTTCTGCCCACGCATCGCACCGAACAGGGCCATCCACAGCGGCACCGAGGCCACGGCGGTCGCCGCCAGGCCCGAGGAGACCGTGCGCTCGGCCAGCACCACCATGCCGTTGCCCAGGACCAGCATGGTCAGGCCCATGATCGCCAGGTTCCGCCACTGGCGCCGGGTCGGCGCGGGCGAGCCACGCCAGCGCAACACGGCATACATCAGCGAACCGGCGATGATGAAGCGGCCGCCGGAGACCATCGTCAGCGGCAGTGCGCCGCCCTCCAGCGCCAGCCGGATCCCCAGATAGGTGGACCCCCAGACCACGTACACCAGCAGCAGCGCCAGGACGACCAGGCCGCTGCGGGGAGCGGCCGACGGAGAGGGGGGTAGGACGGCCATGGGCCACCACGGTGCGGGGGAACACGAATTCTAGGCCGTTGCCGATGGCGCGGCACGCTTTGTGCTGGCACGCTGATTTCATCCAGCCGCACCGTGATGCCTGACACGCACCCGTTTTTGACGTGCGGTAAGGTAACAAGAGTAATCAACGCTTCCCAGCCAGGACCCCTACCCTGCATGAGCACTTCCGTCCCCGCCACTGCGGCACACCCCGAACGGGCCGCCCTGCGGCGCTCCATCTCCAATACCCTCAAAGGCTCGGCCGGTAATCTGGTCGAGTGGTATGACGTCTACGTCTACTCCGTCTTTGCCGTCTATTTCGAATCCCAGTTCTTCTCGGCCGCCGACAAGAACTCCACGATGTACGTGTGGGCGATCTTCGCCGCCACCTTCCTGATGCGCCCGATCGGTGCGTGGTACTTCGGCCGCTTCGCCGACCGCTACGGCCGCCGGTTGGCGCTGACGGTGTCGGTCACGGTGATGGCCGCCTGTTCGTTCCTGATCGCGATCACCCCGACCGCCTCGCAGATCGGCATCTGGGCCGCGGTGATCCTGCTGTTCGCGCGCCTGCTGCAGGGCTTCGCCACCGGTGGCGAGTACGGCACCAGTGCCACCTACATGTCCGAAGCCGCCATCCCGGGCCGCCGCGGCTTCCTGTCCTCGTTCCATTACGTCACCCTCGTCGGCGGCCACGTACTGGCGCAGCTGACCCTGCTGGGCATGCTGACCTTCTGGGGCAAGCCGGAAATCTCCGCCTGGGGCTGGCGCGTGGCGTTCGGCATCGGCGGTGTCGCGGCGATCGTGGTGTTCTGGCTGCGCCGCAGCATGGACGAATCGCTGCAGTCCGATTCCATCGATGCCGCCCGCGATGGCCGCGCCAAGGCCTCCGGCTCGATGCGCGAACTGTTCGTCAACCAGTGGCGTCCGCTGCTGCTGTGCTTCCTGATCACCGCCGGCGGCACCGTGGCGTTCTACACCTATTCGGTCAACGGGCCGAAGATGATCCAGAGCGCCTTCGCGGGCGATGACGTGATGACCGGCACGATGATCAATCTCGGCGTGCTGACCTTCCTGATGGTGCTGCAGCCGATCGGCGGCTGGCTGTCGGACATGGTCGGCCGCAAAAGCCTGCTGGTGTTCTTCGGCATAGGTGGCGTGCTGTACAGCTGGTACCTGATCACCGAGCTGCCCAACCAGCACGATCCGTTCATGGCCTTCCTGGTGCTGGGCATCGGCTTCGTGATCCTGACCGGCTACACCTCGATCAATGCGGTGGTCAAAGCCGAGCTGTTCCCGACCCATGTGCGCGCGCTGGGCGTGGGCTTTGGCTACGCGATGGCCAACTCGCTGTTCGGCGGTACCGCGCCGCTGCTGTACCAGGGCGCGCTGAAGACCGGCCAGGTCGGCATGTTCGCGGTGTATGTCACGGCGATCATCGCGGTGTCGCTGGTGGTCTACATGTTCTTCCTGACCAACAAGGGCCCGAACTGGCTCGATGGCACCCGGAAGTAACGGCCGCACCACCCGCCCCGCGATCACGCTGGGCGGGTGGATGCTGGCAATGCGGGTACCGGCGGCGTTCGCCCAGGCCAGCACGTCCTCTTACGCAACGCAGCGCCCTGACGGGCGCTGCGTTGCCATGCGTCAACCGTTCGGCGCGATGATTGCCTGTTGCCTGGCCGCGCTCGCGGCCAGCGGCGGGGGCGCGTGGCGCCTGCTGCGGCGGCGCTGAGCGCCGCCTGCGGTACGCCTCAACGGCGCGCCGATTCGCTCTTCTCGCGCTCGGCGCGGAATTCGGACCCTTCTTCCCACTGCGGCCAGCGACGGCTGTTGGCCAGTTCCGCGCCCAGGTCGTAGACCAGCAGGGTGTCGGCGGCATGACCACTCGGGTCCCAGCTCGGGGTCCACGCATCGCAGGCCTGGTGGTAGCAGGCGGCGAAGTACGCATCGCGCAGTTCACGGCCCTTCTCGATCCCGCCCTCACGCATGTCCAGCCCCGGGCCGATGGTGATCGCTGGCACGCCAAGGCGAGCGAAGGCGAAGTGGTCGGCGCGGTAGAAGAAGCCCGCTTCCAGATTCGCATCGGGCGAATAGGTGCGGCCACGTGCCTTGGCCACGCGCTCCAGATCCCCTTCCAGCGAGACCCGGCCCTTGCCCCACGAGGCGATGTCGCGGGTCGGGCCATCCGGGCTGAACATCTCGATGTTCAACACGGCGGCGGTCTTGTCCAGCGGGGCGAGCGGGTGCGCGGCGTAGTAGCTGGCCCCGAGCAGGCCCTTCTCTTCGGCGGTCAGCGCCACGAAGTACAGCGTGCGCTGCGGCTGCGGGCCGGCAGCGAAGACGCGGCCCAGCTCCAGCACGGTGGCCACGCCGGTGGCGTTGTCGATCGCGCCGCGACGGATGCGGTCGCCCTTGGCATCGGGCTGGCCGATACCGAAAGCATCCCAATGCGCGGAGAAGATCACCGCTTCATCGGCATGCGCACCGCCCGGCAGCTTGGCCACCACGTTGCGGGTGATCACCTGTTCGCGCTTGAGCTTGAAGTCCACCGAGAGCTGCGCATCGCCCAGGGCCACCGGCTTGAAGGCCGGGCTCATGGCACGGCGCTTCTCGGCCTCGAAATCCAGGCCCGCATCGCGGAACAGCTGCTCGGCCAGGCTGCGCTGCATCCAGCCGCGCACCGGCACGTGCTGGGCCAGGGCCTGCTCGCGGGTGCGTTCGATATCAAACAGCGGCGAGGTGCCCGAGCTCTTCACCGTGGCCCAGCCATACGCGGCGGGTGCGGTCTCGTGCACGATCAGCACGCCCTGCGCACCGCGGCGCGCGGCTTCTTCGAACTTGTAGGTCCAGCGGCCGTAGTAGGTCACGGCCTTGCCATCGAATGCGCCCGGCTGGTCGGCCTCGAAATCGGCGTCGTTGATCAGCACCACGGCGATCTTGCCGTGCAGGTCGACGTCCTTGTAATCGTTCCAGTGGCGTTCGGGGGCATCGATGCCGTAGCCGACGAACACCAGCGGGGCGTTCTTGATCGCCACCGCATCCTGCGGCCGCAGGCTCTGCAGGGTCACGTCCTCGCCATTGACCAGGGCGCGCTGCTTGCCCTTCTGGCGCAGCTGCGCACGCACCGGGCCGTCGACCTGCGCACGCACCATCGGCACCGGCTGCACCCAGCCGCCATCCACGCCGCCGGGCTGCAGGCCGTACTTCTTGAACTCTTCGATCAGGTACTGGACGGTGCGCTCTTCACCGGGCGTGGCAGGGGCGCGGCCCTCGAACTCGTCCGAGGCCAGGATCCGCACATGTCGCGACAGTGCCTCCGGATCGATGCCGCCGCCGGGCAGGTCATTGGCGGCGTGGGCCAGGCCGCCCACGAACAGGCAGGACGACAGCAGCAGCATGCGCATCGGATTCACGGCAGACACCAGGACGGAAAACAGGACACCGGAGTGTAACGTGACACCCCCGTGACCGTGCACTAGCGGCGGTCGCGATCCAGCCAGCACGCCAGGCCCTGGGCGTTGAGTTCGATATCCATCGCCAGCACCCGGGCCACCGCTTCATCATCCAGCGGGCAGCCATGCGCCTGCGCGCGTTCCAGGTACAGCGCGGTCAACGCCGCGACCAGGCAGCGATGCCGATCCGGCCGACCATCGCATTGGCGACCGATCTCGACCATGGCATCGATCTGTTCGACGAGATCGTCAGCCAGTTTCCACGGGGGTGCCACGCGCCCGTAGTGGGTCAGGTACATGGCCTGCGGATCGTAGGCCAGCATCTTTGCGATCGACTGCTTCAGCGGCTCCGGATCGAACTGCACCGGTGAGGAGGTGGGCACGATGAAGGCGCCCTGCGCGCTGTCCAGCTCGCGGTAGGACAGCCCGAAGGTGTCGCCGGTGAACCAGCTGCGGCTGCGCGCATCCCACACACACAGGTGATGGCGGGCGTGCCCCGGCGTATCCACGCACAGCAGCGTGCGCCCGGCCAGATCCACGGTGTAGCCATCTTCGGCGATCACCACCCGGTCAGCGGCAACGGCCAGGATCGGCCCATAGCTGCGCGCGATCTCCGCTTCACCGTAGACCTCGGTGGCCCCGGCGATCAGGCGGGTCGGGTCGACCATATGCGGCGCACCACGCGGATGCACCACCAGGGCGGCGTTGGGCAGCTGCTGCATCAGCAGGCCGGCACCGCCGGCGTGGTCGAGATGCACATGGGTCAGGATCAGCCAGTCGACCTGCTCGGGCGTGCAGCCGGCGCGCCTCAACGCGGCGAGCATCGCCGGCACGGCCAGGCCGGTGCCGCAATCGATGAACGCTGCCCGGCCGTTCTCGACGATCAGGTAGGCGGCATCGAAATCATCCCGCTGGAACGCGGTGTCGATCGTATGAATGCTGGGGTCGGAGTGCATCAACGCATCCCTGGCACGAAACGCCCCCATCTTACGTCGATCAGTGCAGCGGCTTCGATGCGGCTTTGGTCGCAGTCGCGCTCAGCAGTGGCCCGCGCAGCAGCACCGCGGCCACCATCACCGCCAGGAAGGCACCGTAGGCATAGAGCACGGCCAGTACCTGCCGCCAGATTGGACCGGCATCGTTCTGGACCACGCCGATATGGTGGCCCCACAGCATCGCCAGGATGCTCAGCACGAAGGCCAGCACCAGCGCGGCGCCGTCGAACACGCGGCGCGCGGTGCCACGCGGCTGGCGGGGGAACAGCCAGTACAGCGTGCCCAGCAGCACGAACCAGGGCAGGAACAACAACAACGACAACCAGGCCATCGCAGTCTCCCGTGCAGGATCACGCCCCGCGGCGTGCAGGGGCATCATGCCATAGCGGTGGCACCGGCCAACGGCCGACGCCTGTGTGATGGCGCGGTCGCCTGGTTGCCGGCCAGCGGCCGGCACTACGTGGTGCTGCGGGTGGCTGGGTGTTGGCCAGCAGGCGGCGTTACTCGCGCAGTGCCTGCAGTGCGGCAAGCACGACATCCACCTCCGCCTCGACCTTGAACAATTCGCTCTGCAGCCCGTCACCATGCTCGGTCTGCTTGAGCACGCCGATCAGCTGGCCGGCGTCGCGCGGCGAATCAAAGCCCTCGCTCTGGATCAGCAGCGTGCCGTCACCGGCCTGCAGCTTGAAGTAGAAGCGGCCGTCCTTTTCGCGGTACTGCTTGAACAGCGGCGGTGCCGCGCGCGCAGCGCCGCTTTCCTCGCTGGGTACATCACCGGCGGTGGACAGATCGCGCAGGCCAACCGCATGGCGCAGCTCCTTCAGCAGCGGCACGGCGAACTGCTCGCGCAGCTGCTGGCCACGACGGCGCAGCAGCGCCTCGATCTTCTCCGGCTCGGCCATCAGGGCGTCATAGCGTTCGCGCAGCGGGGTGATCTCGCTGTCGATCCGCTCGAACAGCTGCTGCTTGGCATCGCCCCAGCTGATGCCCTCGGCGAAGGCCTGCGCGAACGCAGCGGTCTGCTCCGGGGTGGCGAAGGCCTGGTACATCTGGAACAACGCCGAGCCTTCGGTGCTCTTGGGCTCACCCGGCGCGCGCGAATCGGTGAGGATCGAGAACACCAGCTTCTTCAACTCCGCGCGCGGGGCGAACAGCGGAATGGTGTTGTGGTAACTCTTGCTCATCTTGCGGCCGTCCAGGCCCGCCAGCGTAGCGACCTGCTCATCGATCACCACCTCCGGCAGCGGGAAGAACTCCTGGCCGTAGACGTGGTTGAAGCGCTGCGCGAAATCGCGCGCCATCTCGATGTGCTGGATCTGGTCGCGGCCGACCGGCACGCGGTTGGCCTTGAAGATCAGGATGTCGGCGGCCATCAGTACCGGGTACATGAACAGCCCCGCGCTGACCCCGGCATCGTCGTCGAGCTGCTCTTCGCGGTTCTTGTCCACGGCGGCCTTGTAGGCATGCGCGCGGTTGAGGATGCCCTTGCTGGCGATCACGGTCAGGAACCACATCAGCTCGGTGGTTTCCGGGATGTCGCTCTGCCGGTAGAACCACACCTTGTCCGGATCCAGCCCGCACGCCAGCCAGCTTGCCGCGATCTCCAGCGTGGAGCGCTGGGTGCGCTCGGGCTCCTGCGCCTTGATCAGGCTGTGCAGGTCGGCCAGAAAGAAAAAGCTCTCGATTTCCGAGGCCTGGCTGGCGGTGATCGCCGGACGGATGGCGCCGACGTAGTTGCCCAGGTGGGGCGTGCCGGAGGGGGTGATGCCGGTAAGGACGCGGGTAGTCATGGGAATCAATGCGGACAGATGAACCGCCCCAGTTTACCTGCCCGCGCTCGACCCCGTTGGCCCGGCCCGTGCGTTTGATCGTGCACCTGCCCTGCGGAGCCCTGCCATGAAACGTTTGATCCTGCCCCTGCTTGCCGTGCTGGCCCTGTGCGGGTTCAAGCCGGCGCTGCCGCTTCGTTACGACACCGGGCCGGTCCACCTGACGGTGATCGACCGCGACAGCGGCCAGGCCCTGACCCAGTACCGCCAGGACGGCCAGCGCTGGATCGCGGGCCAGCAGGGCCACCGTTACAGCGTGCGCCTGCGCAACGGCAGCGCCGAGCGCGTGCTGGTGGTGCTTTCGGTCGATGGCCTGAATGCCATCAGCGGCGAGGTGGCCGCGCCCCACCAGACCGGCTACGTGCTCAACCCGTGGCAGACCACCGACATCCATGGCTGGCGCAAATCCGCCGACGAGGTCGCCCAGTTCGTGTTCACCGATCCGGACCGCAGCTACGCCGGCCGCACCGGACGCCCGGCCAACATCGGCGTGATCGGCGTGGCCGTGTTCCGCGAGGCGGGGCGGGTGTCATGGGAAGCCGCCCCCGCCGTGGCCGACTCCGCCGATGCCAGGGCACGCCCACAGGCGCGCTCCTCGACGACGGAGCGCGTGCGGGTGACCGGTTCCAGCGCCCCGGCACCGCAACTGGGCACCGGCCACGGCCAGCGCGAGCCGTCGCGGGTGCGCAACACCGCGTTCGAACGCGACACGGCCTTTCCGACGCAGCAGGTGCAGGTGCGTTACGACAGCGAGCGCAATCTGGTGGCACGCGGGAGCATTCCAAGGTCAAGCGCGCCGGTGCGCGACGAGCCCCAGGCCTTCCCGGGCCAATACGTGCCCGATCCCCCGCCGCAGCGCCGCCGCTGATCGCGCAGGTGCCCCACAGAAAACGGGCCGCTTTCGCGGCCCGTTCCGGTTTCAACCCCCGACGGCGGCGCCGTCGTCATGGATCACCACTCAGTGGTAATCCGGATAATCCTTGCGCATGGCCGCTTCGAAGTCGCGGACTTCGGTTTCAGCACGGTCGCGTGCCCAGCCATAGCGTTCCTGCAAGCGCCCTGCCAAGTACTCGGCATTGCCTTCGGCCACCTTGAAATCGTCGTCGGTCAGGTCGCCCCACTTGGCCTGCGCCTTGCCCTTGAGCTGCGTCCACTTGCCGGAAATGATGTCTTTGTTCATGGGTTCGCATCCTTGATTGCAACGGCCATCTCGCCGTGGGTCCAGAATGCGCGTGGTCGCGTTGCCGCGCGGTCAAGCAGCGATGAAACGCACGCTCACGAGCTTGAATGATTCACCACTGCACGCGTTCCGCCGCCATTTGGCGGACATGAAAAAGGCCGGGAAATCCCGGCCTTTTCCGTTGACGACTGATCCGTTGGATCAGTTGCCCTTGGCAGCGCCTTCGACCGTTTCACCGGCCTTCTGCACGTCCTTGCCGGCACCGGCAACGGTGTTGCAGCCGGACAGCATGGCCACCGAGAACATCGACAACAGCATCAGTGCGATAACACGCTTCATGGGGTTCTCCTGGTTGTTCAAATTCAATACCGAAATCCGGTCCCGCCTGTCAGAAGAGCACGCCAGCGCAGCTCCCCTTCCCGACCTGCAGTGCCGTGGGTTCAACCACACGGCGCCGCGTGAAGTGCAATCTGGCGGGAGAGGCGTGCAGCGGATGTGAATGCACGCAAATACGGTTCAGCCAGCCTTGCTCAATCGCGCATCAGCGTCGATTTTCCGAACAGGCTTTCGACCAGATCGACGGCCAGTTCGGCGGTGGCGTTGCGGTTGTCCAGCAGCGGATTCAGCTCGACGATGTCCAGCGAGCCCATGCGCCCGGTGTCGGCGATCATCTCCATCACCAGCTGTGCTTCGCGGTAGTTGACCCCGCCCGGCACCGTCGTGCCCACGCCCGGCGCGATGCTGGGGTCCAGGAAGTCCACGTCGAAGCTGACGTGCAGGTGCGTGTTGGCATCGATGCCGGCCAGCGCCGCCTCCATGGTGCGCTTCATGCCGGCTTCGTCGATGTAGCGCATGTCGTAGACATCCACCTGGTGCTGCTTGATCAGCCGCTTCTCTTCCTGGTCCACCGAGCGGATGCCGATCTGGTGTACCTGCTGCGGGCGGATCGCCGGGGCATCACCACCGAGGCGGGTCAGCGCGTCCGGGCCCAGCCCGCACAGGCAGGCCACCGGCATGCCGTGCACGTTGCCCGAGGGCGTGACCTCGCTGGTGTTGAAATCCGAATGCGCATCCAGCCACAGCACGCGCAGGTCCTTGCCCTGCTCGCGGCACCAGCGCGCGACCGCGGTGATCGAACCGATCCCCAGGCAGTGGTCGCCACCGAGCATGATCGGCATGCGGCCGGCCTGCAGTTCGGTGTAGGTCGCCTCCATCAGCGCGCGGTTCCAGGCCACCACCTCGTCCAGATGGCGGTAGCCCTGCACCGGTGCCGTCCACGGGTTGCGCGGGCCATCCAGGTTGCCGAGGTCGCGCACCTCCACGCCGCGCGCGGTGAGCGCGTCACCCAGGCCTGCGATGCGCAGGGCGTCCGGTCCCAGTCCTGCGCCACGGTGGCCCGCACCGATATCGGTGGGAACGCCAATCAGGGACACCGGGGAATACATCGCCATCGCTGTTGCCTCCATTGCAAAGAGGACCAGCATAGCCAGCGCGGCGTGATACGACTCGCGGCGCTGCAGCAGTCGTCATCGACTGTGCATCAATGGTGCCGGCACCCGGATTCGAACTGGGGACCTACCGCTTACAAGGCGGTTGCTCTACCAACTGAGCTATGCCGGCATGGGCATCGCGGCGGGAGGACCGTCGCGGAGCCGGGATTCTAGCGCAAGCGCGCGCATTCCAGCGAGCGTTGCTGGGCCGCACCGGTGCGCTGGCGGACCGCGGCGGCGCCGGTGCCATCGGCCAGGGTCGCATCCAGCCACCACTGTGCGCTGCCATCGCCCCCGCTGGCGACCATGGTCGCCTTGAAGCCGGCCGCGCTCAGGGCCGCCAGGCGGCGGTCCGCACCTTCCCGGTTGCGGTACTGGCCCAGCGCGATGGCATTGGCCTCTTCGCCCTGGGCAATGATGTAGTAATCACTCACCCCGGCCGCGACGATGCGTTTGACCGTGGCCTGCGCTTCTTCACGACTGGCAGCGGGCGGCAGCAGGACGCGGTAACGGGTGGCGCCGGCATCGGCGACCTCGCGCAGCCTGGCCCCACGCAGGGCTCCCCCGGCGCGTGACTGGGCGGCCTGGGCGGCAGCACGGTCAGCGAACGGCCCCAGGCTCACGCACTGGGCGGGCGTGGGGCTTGCGGTGATCGGAGCGGGTGTGGATGCCGGTACCGGAGCTGCCGCCACCGGGGCCGGTGCAGGCACGCTGGTGGCGGGCGCCGGTGCAGGCGTGTCAGCCACGGCGGCGGCTGGCTCGGCGCTGGCCGGCGCGGCCGTGGGCACCGGCGGCTGGGCCACCGGCGCGGAAGCGGGCGTGACGTCCTGCAGTGCCGGCGCGGCGTCCAGCGGCGTTGCGGCAGCCGGCGGCGCCTGCGTGGCCGGCAGCACTTCCAGCTGGGCCACACCGACCGGCGAAGCTGGCGGCGCGCTGACCGGTTCACCGCGCAGCAGCCACCACAGCGCGACACCGAGGTTGAGGATGACCAGGACGACGATCAGGGCACGGGTAAGCATCGGCTGATCCTAGCCTGCCGACGGCGGTTGGTGCACGGCCCAGCGGGCCAGCCCATCAAGCACCAGCGAGGGCTGGAACTCGGCATCGCCGAGCAGCGGCAGCAGCGCCGGTGCGCCGCCCCCGTGCACCAGCAGATGCGGCAGCGCGCCGAGGCGTTCGCCGCCCTGCGTGCGGCTGCGTTCAATCAAGGCGACCGCCGCACCATCACAGCCGGAGGCCAGGGCATCGGCGGTGTCGTTGGCGAACTCACTGTAGTCACCGCCTGCGGCCGGCAACTGCACGGCGCGCGCATGCAGCGCTTCGCGCATGGTGGTCGGCGAGGCGGCAATGCGCCCGCCGTGATGCTGGCCATCGGCGTCGAGCAGATCGATGGTGAGCGCGGTGCCCACCCCGGCAATCAGCACGGCCTGGCCCCGCGCCGCCACGGCCAGCAGTGCCAGGTAGCGGTCCACACCGAAGCGGTTGGGGTCGGCGTAGGCGATCCGCACACCGGCGTACTCGGCCTCGGTACGCGCGACACGGACGTGGCGGAAGCGGGCCTGCAGCACATCCAGCATGGCGGCCGTCAGCGACGGCGCTGCGACGCTGGCGACATACGCGGTATCGCCCGAGGGCAGCGCCTCCAGTGCCACCGCAGGCATTGCTTCGGCGCCATGCGGCCATGCCTGCACGTCACCGGCGCGCACGCCCTGCAGCGGCGCGAACTTGAAGCGCGAATTGCCCAGGTCAAACAACCAGTCGCTCATTGCGCCCTCACGCTGACTTCGCCCGCATGGAAAACCCGTTCGCTGCCGTCGATACGCACGCGCAGTGCTCCGTCGTCGGCCAGGCCCAGTGCCGTGCCGGCAAACAGGACGCCGCCTTCTTCCACCTGCACCTCGCGCCCGGCCAGGCTGTCCAGCGCGGCGTAGCGGGCCAGGAACGGCGCCAGGCCCTGCTGCTCGAACGCGTCCAGTGCCGGCAGCAGCGCGGCCAGGATGCGGGCGACCACGGCATTGCGCGAGGTCTGTTCGCCACACAGCGTGTCCAGATCGGTCCAGGGCTGGGTGATCTCCGCCGCGAAGGTGGCCGGCATGCGTACGTTGACGCCAAGCCCGATCACGGCCCGCGCAGGGCCGGCGAATTCACCGCCGCCTTCGATCAGCAGGCCACCGAGTTTGTGGCCGTCGACGACCAGGTCATTCGGCCACTTCAGCGCGACACCGCCGAAGCCCGCCTCGCGCAGTGCTTCGGCCACCGCGACACCGGCGACCAGGCTGAGCCCGCCCAGCCGCGACAGGCCACCGGCAAAGCCGCGTAATACTGAGAGGTAGACATGCGCCGCCAACGGCGAGGCCCACACCCGCCCCCGCCGCCCGCGGCCACGGGTCTGGCGCTCGGCCAGGAGCACCGCCACCCCGCGCTCCGGCGCGCTGCAACGCAACAATTCACTATTTGTTGACGCCACCGACCAGGCGATCTCCAGCGAGGCCAGTTCGGCGGACACCGGGCCCGGCAGCGCAGCCTGGATGGCATCGGCCTCCAGCAGGTCCAATGGCTGCTGCAGCTGGTAGCCGTCACCGGCACGGCCGTCGATATCGACCCCGGCGGCTCTAAGTCCTTGAATCCGCTTCCAAATCGCGGCGCGGGTCTGGCCCAGTTCGCGCGCCAGCGCGTCGCCGGACAGGCGCCCGGCGCCCAGTTTGGCCAGCAGTTGGCGGTCGTCCACGGCAGCTTCCATCGGGTAAACGGGAAAAGTATGCGGGAAAGCCGCCGCCAGCGCCCACCGGAGGCCTTCCAATCCCTTGGGCGAATCGGGCTAGAATCGAGAACTTGACCCGCCCTGTGGATGTTGACGATGCGCCCGTTCGCCCATTGCCTGCTCCTCCTGATGGCCCCGCTGGCCGCGCACGCTTCCGATGCGCTCACCACGGCGGGCCGCGGCGCGTGTGTCTATTCGGGCAGCGAGAACGAGCGCAGTGCGCCCGCGTCGGCCTCGGCGGCCGCCGCCCCGGCGACCGTCAAGCCCAGCGCCAGCAGCGGTACCAGCACCGGCGGCGGTGGCGATGACGACGTACTGCCGCGCCTGCGTGCGCCGAAATGGCACAGCTTCCTGCCGGGTATGTTCCGCTGATCGAACGACTGTTGGGCTGGCTGCGCCGCACGCCACGCGAGATCGACCCCACCCTCTGGGACCGCACCTGCCGCCGCGCCGCGTGGCTGCAGCAGCTGGACCCAGCCCGCCGCGAGCGCCTGCGCGCCCTCGCCGCCCGCTTCCTCCACGAGAAGACGATCAGCCCGGCCGCCGAACTGCAGCTCGATGAGGCCGACGGCGTGCTGTTGGCCGCGCTGTGCTGCCTGCCGTTGCTGGAACTGGGCGAAATCGGCCTGCGTGGCTGGTCGCAGCTGATCGTCTATCCCGACGCGTTCCGCGTGCACCGCAGCCATGTGGATGCCGCCGGCGTGCTGCACGAATGGGACGACGCGCTGATTGGCGAATCCTGGGACAGCGGTCCGCTGATTCTCTCCTGGGCCGACATCCAGGCCGACATCGCCGATCCCGAAGCCGGGTTCTGCGTGGCGGTGCATGAGATGGCGCACAAGATCGATGCGCTGGACGGGGCGATCGACGGCACGCCGCCGTTGCCGCGGGCGTGGCAAACGCAATGGGCAGCGGATTTCCAGCAGGCCTACGACACGTTCTGCGCCGAGGTGGACAGCGGTCGGCAGACGTTGATCGACCCCTACGCGTCCGAGGCGCCGGAAGAATTCTTCGCGGTGGTCAGCGAGTACCACTTCTCCGCACCGGCGCTGCTGGCGCGTGAGATGCCGGCGGTGGCCGGGCATCTGCAGCGGTTCTATGGACCGTCACCGCTGATGCGGTGAGGCGCGCCACGACCAACGGTCGTGGGCCACCAGCGCCTTGGAAATGCCGGGCGATCCAGATCGATGATGCACCCTGCAGACCACGGGTAGGTACCGACCGCTGGTCGGTACAACCTTTACGGCCCCGGCGGCAGCTTCACTTCAAAGCGCGCGCCACCCAGTTCCGGCGAACGCGTCACCTGCAGTTCGCCACGGTAATCCTTGATCAGGTCCTGCACGATCGACAGGCCGATGCCGTGGCCCTGCACGCGCTCATCGCCACGCACGCCACGCTGCAGCACCTTGGCGATGTCTTCCGGTGCGATGCCCGGGCCATCATCGTCCACCGAAAGCACCAGGCCTGCGCGACGCGCACCGGGCGCCGGCAACGGATGCGCGGTCAGCAGCACGCGGCGCTTGGCCCACTTGAAGGCGTTCTCCAGCAGGTTGCCGAGCAGCTCCTGCAGGTCACCAGGCTCGCCATGGAAACGCGCGGCCGGATCGATGTCGAATTCGCACAGCACGCCCTTCGAGGCATACACCTTCTCCAGGCCACGCACGATCTCTTCGGCGTTGGACTCGATCGGCAACGGCGCGGAGAACAGCTTGTGGCCGGACGACGCCGCGCGCGCCAGCTGGTAGGACACCAGGTTGTTCATGCGCCGCAGCTGCACGTCGAATTCTTCGCGCAGATCCTCATCGCGCGCGCCACTGTCGAGCTGCGTGCGCAGCACCGCGAGCGGTGTCTTCAGGCTGTGCGCGAGATCGGCCAGGGTGTTGCGCTGGCGCTCGAGGTTTTCGCGCTCGCTCTCGATGAAGGCGTTGATGCTGTCGGTCAGCGGCTCCAGCTCGCGCGGATGGCGTTCGCTCATGCGCTCGGTTTCACCGCGCTGGACCTTGGTCAGTTCGTTGATCACGCGCCGCATCGGGCGCAGGCTCCATTGCAGAATCACGGTCTGCAGCAACAGCAGGATCAGACCGATGCCACCCAGGTAGAACCACACCCGCCCGCGGAACACGCGCAGCTGCGCGCCGAGCGCGCGCGAGTCTTCGAGCACGTAGATCGTGTACGGGAATTCGGTGGCCGGGTCGGCGTCGGCATCCCAGACCAGGCCCATGCCATAGCGGTAGGCCGAGCCCTCGCTGCCGTCGATCTGGATCATCGGCAACGGGCCTTCGAAGACTTCCTGGCGCGGAGCCAGCATGCCGCCGCCCACGGTGGGCAGCATGGGGCCTTCGGCGGACATGGAGTTGCCCTTGCCGTCGGGCATCACGACCTGCAGATAGAGGCCGCTGCCGGGAACATCAAAGCGCGGATCCGGTGGCTGCTCGCGGATGTACAGCGAGCGATCGCGGGTGAAGTCGATGCCGGCCGCGTAGGCGGTGGCGTAGTTCTTGAGGCGCTCGCGCAGGTTGGCCTTCGCGGTATCGGCGAAGGCGGCGTCCAGCGCGTAGCCGGCCAGGGCCAGGAAGGCCACCAGGCCCACCGAGGCGGCCAGCAGCTGGCGCGCCTGCAGTGAGCGCGGCCGCCAGCGTTTAAAGAACCACAGACGGCCGGACATCATCTATCGCCAGCCGCAGCTCAGCCTTCGTTGCGCGGAATGGCGAAGCGGTAACCGCGGCCACGCACGGTTTCGATCGGCTTGAGTTCGCCGTCGGCATCGAGCTTCTTGCGCAGGCGGCCGATGAAGACCTCCAGCACGTTCGAGTCGCGATCGAAGTCCTGCTGGTAGATGTGTTCGGTGAGGTCGGCCTTGGAGACCAGTTCACCGGCATGCATCATCAGGTACTCGAGCACTTTGTACTCGTAGCTGGTGAGGTCCACATTGCTGCCGTTGACGCTGACCGTCTGCGCGGCAAGATCCAGCGCGACCGGGCCGCATTCCAGCGTCGGCTTGCTCCAGCCGGCAGCGCGGCGCAGCAGCGCATTGACGCGGGCCAGCAGCTCTTCCACGTGGAACGGCTTGACCAGGTAATCGTCGGCGCCCTGCTTGAGGCCCTCGACCTTGTCCTGCCAGCTTGAGCGCGCGGTCAGGATGAGCACGGGGAACTTCTTGCCCTCGTCGCGCAGCGCCTTGATCAGTTCCATGCCCGACATCTTGGGCAGGCCCAGATCGATGATACCGACGTCGAACGGTACTTCGCGGCCCATGTACAGACCTTCCTCACCGTCCTGCGCAGCATCGACGGCAAAGCCTTCGCGCTTGAGCCGGGCTGCCAGTGTTTCCCGCAGCGGGGCTTCGTCTTCGACCAGAAGGATACGCATGAACTCTCCCTAGTGTCCTGGGTATGGCCCCATGGGGCCAGTGGGTAATGCAGATGACTGCGGACAACTATCCCTGTTCAGGGGTTATCGCCGCGTAGTGATGACATATCCGAGCGCGGCGTGCGGGGCTGTGAACGCGATGTCGCCGGATCGTCCATATAGCGGACGCGACCGCGATCATCCATGTACTTCACCCGGTTGATATCGCGCCCATCGAAGGGCACGCGCTCGGCGCCGAGGATGTGTCCACCGGTAGTACGTTGCACCCGACGCACCGCGTCGGACAGCGAGCGCTCCTGCGGGCCACCACGTTCGGCCGTGCGCATCATTTCGGCACGGGCCGCTTCCGGCGGTGGCATCTGTGCCCACGCACTGCTGGAGGCAGCGGCGCCCGTCGCCAACAGGGCGAAGGCGGCAATGCGGCGGTGGCGGGTCACGGAGAACATCGGTCTGATCCTAGCGGAGCGCGGCTAAACGTTCAAAAGTTGTGAATCGGCAACCGCCAGCCTGGGCCGGCGCTTTACGAATCTTTAGCGAATTCTTGGTTTTAGCCAGTGAATCCGATCTGAACTTTTCCAGCTGCCTCCCCGCGCCGTTCATATAAGTGAACATTGGCGGTCAAAGCGGGATGCTTGTCAAGCCGACAAGGTGACGCGGCTCACGCGGCGACGCGATCGGCCTGCGCCCGGGTCACTGCCAGCGCCTGCTCGATCAGGCTCCAGTCGGCCCCGACCCGGTGCGAGCCCTCGCTCAGGATCTGGCGGAAGGCGCGCCCACCGGGCTGCCCATGGAACAGGCCCAGCAGGTGGCGGGTGATGTGCTTGAGGGCCAGCCCGCTGGCCAGCCGGGCCTCGATGTAGGGCTGCATCGCGCGCAGCAGGGCTTCGCGAGGTTGCAGCGCGGCGCCGGTCTGGGCGGCCTCGAGCTGATGCAGCACGTAGGGATCGTGGTAGGCCGCACGGCCCAGCATCACCCCGTCCAGGGCCGGCAGCTGGGCCTGCGCCGCCTCGACCGTGGCCAAGCCGCCGTTGAGGACGATCTGCAGCTGCGGGCGATCGGTCTTGAGGCGGTGCGCCCAGTCGTACCGCAGCGGCGGCACTTCGCGGTTTTCCTTGGGCGACAGGCCCTTCAGCCACGCGTTGCGGGCATGTACCACGAACATCGCACTCCCGGCGTTTGCCGACTGATCGACGAAGTTGACGAAGTTTTCGTAGTCGTTGTCGTCATCCACGCCCAAGCGGCATTTCACCGTGACCGGAATGTCCACCGCGGCAACCATCGCGCCCACGCACTCGGCGACCAGCGCCGGCTCGCGCATCAGGCAGGCACCGAAGCGCCCCGCCTGGACCCGGTCGGACGGGCAGCCGCAGTTGAGGTTGACCTCGTCGTAGCCCCATTCCTGCGCGATACGCGCAGCCTGAGCCAGCAGGGCCGGATCGCTGCCGCCCAGCTGCAGGGCCAGCGGATGCTCGCTGCCGTCGAAGCCGAGCAGGCGCTCGCGGTCGCCATGGATCACCGCGTTGGCGTGCACCATCTCGGTGTACAGCCGTGCGCCCGGTGCCAGCAACCGATGGAAGTACCGGCAATGGCGGTCCGTCCAGTCCATCATCGGGGCGACGGACAGGCGCAGGGAGGCGGCGTAACGCGCGGCGGCGTCGGTGATCGGCTGGGTCATGGGGCGCGGGGCTGTCTGGATTCACTGGCAATGCCAGCGCAATCAATAGTTTACCCCCTTCCCATGAACGCTGCCCGAGAGTGCAGCCGGCGGCCGGATCGCGCGCGGAGTACCCGCCTGCAACGACGGCGGTAGACAATGCAGCCTTGCACGTCCCTCCCAGGCATCCATGCCCGCACTCCGTCTGCCCAGCTTCGACCCCACCACCGAGCAAGGCGTCCTGCGCCTGTCGATCGCCGCCTCCCTGGCGATGGCCGCCGCGGCCGTGGCGTTCGGCCTGTTGGCCAACTCCTCGCTGATCATCTTCGATGGCATCTACGGGCTGATCGACGTGGTGATGACCTGGTTGTCGCTGCTGGTGGTGCGCCTGATCAGCCTGTCGACCCACGTCGATACCCTGCAGTCGCGCTTGAACCAGCGCTTCACCATGGGCTTCTGGCACCTGGAGCCGATCGTGCTCGGGGTCAGCGGCACGTTGATGATCGGCGCGGCGCTGTATGCCGCGGTCAATGCGGTGGATACCCTGATGTCCGGCGGACGCGAGATCGCGCTGGGGCCGGCAATCCTGTTCGCGGTGATCTCGATCGTGGCCGAAACCGGCCTGGCACTGTTCGTGCGCCGGGCAAACCGGTCGATCGGCTCGGACTTCATTGCCCTGGATGCCAAGAACTGGGTCGTCGCGGCCAGCATGTCGGCGGCGTATCTGGTCGCCTTCGTCGGCGGCTATGTGCTGGGCGGCACGCCGTGGGCGTGGCTGGTGCCGTACATCGATCCGGCGATCCTGCTGGTGGTCTGCCTGTTCGTGGTGGTGGCGCCGATGGGCACGGTGCGGCAGGCACTGTCGGACATTCTGCTGATCACGCCGCTGGATCTGCAGACGCATGTCGATGAGGTTGCGCGCGATATCGTGGCCCGGCACGGCTTCCTGGAGTACCGCAGCTACGTGGCCAAGGTCGGGCGCGGTGAGCAGATCGAACTGTTCTTCGTGGTGCGCGCCGATGATCCGCCGCGCGCGCTGATCGAGTGGGACCGGCTGCGCGATGAGATCGGTGAGGCGCTGGGTGAGGAGTCGCCGGACCGCTGGCTGACCATCATGTTCACCACGGATCGGGAGTGGGCGATCTGAGCAAGGCCGGCGTGCGTCGCGTTATCGCTCGGTGGCCACACTGCCCTGCTTCCACTGCCGTGGCGACTGCCCGGTCTGCGCCTTGAACGCGCGCGACAACGCCGCTTCGCTGCCGTAGCCCACATCGATGGCGATGCGCTTGAGCGGATGGCCGCGGCGTAGCGCCTGCTGTACCAGGCGAGTGCGCCAGCCCTGCAGATAGTGCCCGGGCGTGCTGCCGATGGTGTCGCGGAAGCTGTCGGCGAAGGCGCTCCGTGACATGCCGGCGCGCTGGGCAAGCGACTCCAGCGTCCACTCGTCGGCGGGTGCTTCATGCATGGCCACCAGCGCGTGGCGCAGGCGCGGATGGGCCATGCCGGCCAGCAGGCCGACGCGGATCTGGCCGCTCTCCATCAGCGCGCGCAGGATCTGGATCACCACCACTTCAAACAGGCGATCCAGCAGCGCCTGGCGGCCACAGCGCTGCGCGAAGGCTTCTTCGAACAACAGCGACAGCACCGGCTGGCCGCCATACAGGCCGTCCAGCGGCAGGCAGACGACCGGCGGCAGTGCAGCGGCGACCGGATTATTGGCCCCGCCTTCGAACTGCAGGTTGGCGCAGGCAAAGTCGGCCCCCCGGGTGGCATCGGTGACGAAGCGGTGCGCGAGCGGGCGCGGGTACAGCAGTACGCTGGGCGTGGTGATCTGCAGCACGCTGCCGTCCGGATGCTCAACGCGCACATCGCCCTCGCGGATCAGATGCAGTTGGCCGCGCTCGCCGTCGGCGGGCAGATCGTTGATGCCGCACAGCGCGCCGGCATGGAACACCTCGGCCGACACCGCGAAGCGGTCCAGCAGGGATTGCAGTCGATCGACCATTGGCGGACTCCAGATCAAGTTTTCTGGACGAAATGTTGCCATAAGTACGACCCAGGCGCGCAAAGTACACCTGCCATCTGGCCCACCCCTTTCACTCCGCAGGAGATTCCCATGTCCATTGCCAACGTTCTGTACACCGCCCAGGCCACTGCCAACGGCGGCCGCGACGGCCGCGCCGTCTCTTCCGACAACGTGCTGGACATCCAGCTCTCCACCCCGCGCGAGCTGGGCGGTGCGGGCGGCCCGGGCACCAACCCGGAGCAGCTGTTCGCCGCCGGTTACTCGGCCTGCTTCCTGGGCGCGCTGAAGTATGTGGCCGGCCAGGCCAAGGTCGCTCTGCCGGCTGAAACGCAGATCACCGGCAAGGTCGGCATCGGCCAGATCCCGACCGGCTTCGGCATCGAAGTGGCGCTGGAGATCTCGGTTCCGGGCCTGCCGCGCGAGCAGGTCGAAGAACTGGTGCAGAAGGCCCACATCGTGTGCCCGTACTCCAACGCGACCCGTGGCAACATCGACGTGACGCTGACGGTGGTCTGAAAAAAAATGGGCGGCTGCCTGACTTGATCGTCTGGCAACCGCCCATCCCACCGCGGTGGATCCCGTGGGCGTACCCATGGGATGCATCTTGTTCTGTTGCAAAGACCAACGGTCGTTGCCTACCGGTGAAGCCGGATGGCGCCGGTGTCGATAGTGACGTTGCCGGCCAGCGGCCGGCACTACCCGCTACTTGTCGTGCGTGATCAGCTGCACCACGCTGGAGAAATCCAGCTTGCCGCGACCGGCCTGGTGATTCATCGAATACAGGTTGCGCGCCAGCTCGCCCAGCGGGATCGAGGCGCCGACACTCATCGCCGCTTCCACTGCCAGGCCCATGTCCTTGAGCATCAGGTCGCTGCCGAAGCCGCCGCTGTAGCCACGCGAGGCCGGGGCGTTTTCGAGCACGCCGGGCCACGGGTTGCACACTTCGGTCGCCCAGCTGCGGCCCGTACTGACCGCCATCATCTGCGAGAGCACCTTCGGGTCCAGCCCGTGCGCGACGCCCAGCGCGATCGACTCACCGGTCACCGCCATGATCACGCCCAGCGCCATGTTGTTGCACAGCTTGGCGACCTGGCCAGCACCGCTCGCGCCGACATGGAAGATGTTCTTGCCCATCGCCTGCAGCAGCGGGCGCGCGCGCTCCAAGGCCTCGGCTTCACCACCGACGATGAAGGTCAGGGTGCCGGCCTGGGCACCGGCAGTGCCGCCGGAGACCGGGGCGTCCAGCATCTGCAGGCCGCGCGCGGCAGCGGCTTCGGCGACCTTGCGGGCGGTGGCCGGCGCGATCGTGCTGCAGTCGATGACCAGCGCGCCACCGGGGATATCGGCCAGCAGGCCGTCGTCACCGAGGTAGACGCTTTCGACGTGGCGGCTGGCCGGCAGCATCGAGATGACGATCTCGGCCCCGGTCAGCGTATCCAGTGCCGAGCTGGCGGCGGTGGCGCCGGCATCGACGGCGGCCTGCACGGCGGCGGGCACCAGATCGAACACGCGCACCGCGTGACCGGCCTTGGCCAGGTTGGCGGCCATCGGGCCACCCATGTTGCCCAACCCGATGAATGCAATACGGCTCATGCGTGGCTCCTTTCAGGGACGGTGGCACCGAGGTCGGCCAGCGGATGCGCGGCATCGGACCACGGCGAAACGAAGAAGGTGCGGGCCCACTCGGCCGTGGCTTCGGCCAGCGTGCGCGGCTGCCACTGCGGGGTGCGGTCCTTGTCGATCAGCAACGCGCGGATGCCTTCGGCGAAGTCGCCGTGGGCGGCCGCGTGCAGGGCTGCGATGTATTCGATGCGGTAGACCTCGGCCAGCGAGGCACCCTCGGCCAGGCGCTGCAGCTCGAACGCGAGCCGCGCCGAGCCGGGCGCACCGGCGGCAAGTGTGGCTTTCGCAGTGCTCAGCCAGGCGTCGTCCGTTTCCAGCGCAAGAATCGCCTCGACGATCGCACCAACGTCGTCACCGGCGCACAGCGCATCCACGGCGGCGGCATTGCGCAGCAGCGGGCCGGTGGCAGCGTCGCTGGCATGCTGCTGCAGCAGCGCGGTCAGTTGCTCATGGTTGCGCTTGGCCTCGCGGCTCCAGTGCACGTCCGCCAGCGCGTTGAACACAGTCGCGCGCTGTGCCTCGGCGATGTGGATATCGGCCAGGCCGGCATAGATCGCATCGCCGGCGTTGAGCGGCGCACCGGTCAGGGCCAGGAACAGCCCGCCGTGGCCGGGTACGCGCGGCAGCAGCCAGCTGCCGCCCACGTCCGGGAACAGGCCCACGGTGATCTCCGGGAACGCCAGCCTGGAGCGCTCGCTGACCACGCGGTGGCTGGCCCCGGACATCAGGCCGATGCCGCCGCCCATCACGATGCCATGGCCCCAGCACAGGATCGGCTTGGGATAGGTGTGGATGGCGTAGTCGACGCGGTACTCGACGTCGAAGAATTCCGCTGCGTAGGCGTTGTCGCGGATGTCGGTCTTCCCGCCCTCGCGGTAGTCGACCATGCTGCGATACAGGCTGTGCAGGTCGCCGCCGGCGCAGAACGCCTTTTCGCCTGCGCCCTGCAGCACCACCAGCGCGATGCCGTCATCGGTGGCCCACGCGTCCAGACGCTCGCGCAGCAGGTGCGCCATCGGCAGCGAGAACCCGTTGAGGGTGCGCGCTGCGTTGAGCGTGGCGATGCCGATGCGCGTGCCATTGGCGGCGGCGCGCTCTTCGAACAGCACCGGCGCCTCGTCGTTGGCGACGACGGTGCTCATGCGTTCTTCCACTGCGCGGCACGCTTTTCCAGGAAGGCGTTCACGCCTTCGGCCTGGTCGGCGCTGTCGAACAGATCAACGAAGGCCTCGCGCTCGGCCACCAGCGCCGAGGCGTGGGTGCCGGTGCGGGTGGCCTGCACCAGCGTCTTGCACGCGGCGATGCTGGTCGGGCTCTGCTTGCCCGCCTTGTGCGCCCACGCCAGCGCCAGTGCCTTGGCTTCACCCTTGGCGACCTTTTCTTCGACCAGGCCGATACGCAGTGCGGTGTCCGCATCGATGCGCTCGCCCAGCAGGATCATGCGCTTGGCCCAGCCTTCGCCCACCAGGCGCGGCAGGTTCTGGGTGCCGCCGGCGCACGGCAGCAGGCCGACGGTGGCCTCCGGCAGCGCCACCTGGGCGTGTTCTTCGATGATGCGCAGGTCGCAGGCCAGCGCGCATTCCAGACCGCCGCCCATCGCGTAGCCGTTGATGGCCGCGATGGAGACACCACGGAAACCGGACAGCGCTTCAAAGGCTTCGCCGAAGCGACGTGCCGCTTCACGTGCGGCGGCCTTGTCGCCGGAGGCGAACTGCTTGAGGTCGGCACCGGCGGAGAAGAACTTCTCGCCGTCACCGGTGATCACCAGCGCGTAGATATCGCGGTCCGCATTGAGCGCGCCGACCAGATCGCGCAGTGCGGACAGGCTGTGCACGGTCCAGGTGTGGGCCGGCGGGTTGTCGAGGGTGATGACCGCGACGTGGCCATCGGCCTCGACCTTCAGGCCGACGTGATCATGCTGGCGCCACTCCATCATCGCAGTTCCTCTTCAGTGTTGAGCAGGTGGCGGGCCACGATCACACGCATGATCTCGTTGGTGCCCTCCAGTATCTGGTGCACGCGCGAATCGCGCAGCAGCCGTTCGATCGGGTATTCACGGATGTAGCCGTAGCCGCCGTGGATCTGCAGTGCGTCGTTGCAGATGTTGAAGCCGGCATCGGTGGCGAAGCGCTTGGCCATCGCGCACCACACATTGGCATCGCTGGCGCCCGCGTCGAGCTTGCGCGCGGCGGTGTGCACCATCTGCCGTGCGGCGACCAGCTGGGTGGCCATGTCGGCCAGCTTGAACTGCAGCGCCTGGAACTCCGACAGCGCCTTGCCGAACTGGCGGCGCTCGCCCATGTAGCGGCGGGCGGCATCCACGGCGCCTTGGGCCGCGCCCAGCGAGCACGCGGCGATGTTGATGCGGCCGCCGTCCAGGCCCTTCATGGCGAGCTTGAAGCCACTGCCTTCCTCGCCGAGCAGATGGCTGACCGGCACGCGCACATTCTCGAACGTGATGCCACGGGTCGGCTGGCTGTTCCAGCCCATCTTCTCTTCCTTGCGGCCATAGCTGATGCCGGGCAGATCGGCCGGCACCGCGATCGCGCTGATGCCACCGGCACCGGCGCCGCCGGTGCGCGCCATCACCACCAGCAGCTCGGTGGCACCGGCGCCGGAGATGAAGGCCTTGGAGCCGTTGAGCACGTAGTGGTCGCCATCACGCACCGCGCTGGTCTTCAGCGAGGCCGCGTCCGAGCCGGCACCCGGCTCGGTCAGGCAGTACGAGGCCAGCTTGATGCCGGACGACAGGTCTGCGCCCCATTCGGCCCGCAGGCTCTCCTGGCCCCATTTGGCCACCATCCACGACGCCATGTTGTGGATGCTGACATAGGCCGCCGTGGACGGGTCCACATTGGCGAGCTCCTCGATGACGACGGCGGCGTCCAGACGGCTCAAGCCGCTGCCGCCGACCTCGGGGTCCATGTACAACCCACAGAACCCGAGTTCCCCTGCCTTGGCGATCGCCTCGCGCGGAAAGATGCCCTCCGCATCCCATCGCGCGGCGTGCGGCGCCAGTTCGGCCTGGGCGAAGTCACGCGCTGCCTCTCTATAGGCCTGCTGCGCTTCGTCGAGTTCCGTCGTCATCGAGTGGCTCATGGTCGAACTCCGTTGTTGCTGGTGCTTACTTCAGGCTGATGGTGGTGTTGACGCCATGACCCAGCGTCTCGTCATCGAACCAGCGCGAGGTGATCGTCTTGGTCTGGGTGTAGAACATCACCACCTGCTTGCCGTACGGGCCCAGGTCGCCGAGCTTGGAGGCGCGCGAGCCGGTGAACGAGAACAGCGGCACCGGCACCGGGATCGGCACGTTGATGCCGACCTGGCCGACGTCGATGTCTTCCTGGAACTTGCGCGCCGCCGCACCGGACTGGGTGAACAGCGCGGTGCCGTTGCCGTTCGGGTTGGCGTTGATCAGTTCGATGGCGTCTTCCAGCGTGTCCGCTTCCAGGATCACCAGCACCGGCCCGAAGATTTCTTCGTCGTACACGCGCATGCCCGGCTTGACGCCAGCGAAGATGGTCGGGCCAACGAAGTTGCCCTTCTCGAAACCATCGACCTGCGGGTTGCGGCCGTCGAGCACCAGCTTGGCGCCCTGTTCCACGCCCGAAGCGATCAGGCCTTCGACACGCTCACGCGCGGCGCAGGAAATGACCGGGCCGACATCGGTACCGGCGACGCTGCCACCGCTCACCTTCAGCGTCTTGGCCTTGGCCACCAGGTCCGGCACCCACTCGCGTGCTTCGCCGACCAGCACCAGGGTGGAGGCGGCCATGCAGCGCTGGCCGGCCGCACCGAAGGCGGCGCCGACCATCGCGTTGAGGCTCTGTTCCTTGTTGGCGTCCGGCAGCACCACGGCGTGGTTCTTGGCGCCCATCATGCACTGCACGCGCTTGCCGGCCAGCGAGGCGCGGTTGTACACGTGGGTGCCGACGCGGGTGGAACCGACGAAGGAAACCGCCTTGATGTCCGGGTGATCGCAGATCGCGTTGACCACGTCTTCGCCACCGTGCACGACGTTCAGCACGCCCTTGGGGATGCCGGCTTCCAGCGCCAGTTCGACCAGGCGCATGGTGACCATCGGGTCCTGCTCGGACGGCTTGAGGATGAAGGTGTTGCCGGTGGCGATGGCCATCGGGAACATCCACAGCGGAATCATCGCCGGGAAGTTGAACGGGGTGATGCCCGCGCAGACGCCCAGCGGCTGCAGCAGGGTGTAGGTGTCCACGCCGTTCGCCACGTTGTTGGCCAGCTCGCCCAGCTGCAGGTTGCCGATCGCGGCGGCGTGCTCGACCACTTCCAGGCCACGGAATACATCGCCCTCGGCATCCGGCACGGTCTTGCCCTGCTCGGCGCTGAGGATGTGGGCCAGCTCGCTCATGTTCTCGCGGATCAGCTGCTGGTACTTCAGGAAGATGCGCGCACGAGTGCCGATCGGGGTCTTGCGCCAGGTCTTGAACGCTTCCTTGGCCGAGGCGACGGCGGCGTCGACTTCGCCGGGGGTGGCAAACGGGACCTGGGCCAGGACGTCCTGAGTGGCCGGATTGACCACGTTCTGCCAATGCGAGCTGGCCGATTCGATGAACTGGCCATCGATCAACATGCGGATACGGGGCGCTGCAACAGTCATGGACAATCCCGGCGGGTCGAAAGTTGTTGGCATTATTCACAGTGCCACCCTCGATTTCCGGGCTGTATGCGCTTAATCTGGCCAATGCCCGCTACGATTCTTGTGAATTCTGTGAATAGCCAGCCTGTCCAACGCCAGCTCGGCCTGCGCCTGCTCAAGCTGCGCGAGCAGCGTGGCTACAGCCAGCTGGCGCTGGCCAAGGCCCTGGGGCTGTCGGCCAGCTACCTGAACCAGATCGAGCGCAACAAGCGGCCGCTGACCCCGGCGGTGCAGGGCAAGCTGCGCGAGGTGCTGGGTGACGTCAGTGAACTGTTCGAGGTCGATGACCCCGGCGCGCTGCAGGAATCGCTGGGCGAGACCCTGCGCGATCTGGGCCTGGCCGATGTCAGCAGCACCGAGCTGCGCGCCATGGCCGGCAACCTGCCGCAGATCAGCCGCGCCCTGCTCGACCTGCACCGCCGCCACCTGATGCTGCGCGAGCATGCCGCCGCGCTGGAGTTCCAGCTGGGCGATGTGCATGCCGGGCAGGCGCTGCCCGCGGGCGACCAGGTACGTGACTTCTTCAACCGCATGCACAACCACATCCCCGAGCTGGACGACCTGGCCGAGCAGCTGTTCAGCGAATGGGGGCTGGTGGCCGGGCATGTTGCGCCGCGCCTGCGCCAGTTGCTGGCCGACCGCCATGGCGTGCTGGTGGAAGTGGGGCCGCTGCAGGCTGGCCGCGAGAAGCGCGTCTACGATGGCGGCAGCCGCACCCTGTGGCTGCCCGATTACCTCGAACCGGGCCAGCAGGCGTTCCAGATGGCCGCCGAACTCGCCCTGCTTGGCTACGCCGCGCAGATCGATGCGGTGATCGCACGCGCGGGCTTCGGCGAAGCGGAGCAGATCGCCCAGGCGCGGATCGGCATGTCCAACTACTTCGCCGGCGCGCTGGTGATGCCGTACGCGCAGTTCCTGCGTGCCGCCGAGCACAGCGCGTATGACATCGATGCGCTTGCCCATCGCTTCGGCGTGGGCTTCGAGGCGGTCTGCCATCGCTTGAGCACGCTGGCCCGGCGCAGCGCGCCCGGCCTGCCGTTCTTCTTCATCCGCGTGGACCGCGCCGGCAATGTCTCCAAGCGGCACTCGGCCACCGACTTCCACTTCTCACAGGTGGGCGGCTCGTGCCCGCTGTGGATCGTGTACGAAGCCTTCAACCAGCCAGGCCGCGTGCTGACCCAGACCGCGCGCATGCCGGACGGGCGCCGCCACTTCTGGCTGGCGCGGCAAGTGAGCAGCGGCCCGATCGGGCACGGCCAGCCACGCAAGACCTTCGCGGTGGCGCTGGGCTGCGACCTGCAGCATGCCGAACGGTTGATCTACACGCGCGGGCTGGATATCCAGAGCCCGGGCAACTCGGTCTCGATCGGTCCAGGCTGCCGGGTGTGCCCGCGCGAAGACTGCATGCAGCGCGCGTTCCCGCAGCTACCGGGACGCGGGTAGCGTCGACCGTTGGTCGACTTGCCTCCGGTGCCGGGAATGTTGCCCCCGACATGGCGCGTAGAGTCGACCGTTGGTCGACTTGCCTCCGGTGCCGGGAATGTTGCCCCCGACATGGCGGGTAGAGTCGACCGTTGGTCGACTTGCCTCCGGTGCCGAGACGGCTGACCCGTCGCGAAGAGCAGCCGACCAACGGTCGGCTCTACCGGTCGTGTGACGCTTCATGAGCAGCCGACCAACGGTCGGCTCTACCGGTCGTGTGACGTGTCATGGGCAGCCGACCAATTGCCGGCATTTGCGATCACGACGCGGTCCATGTCCGGCTCAATAGATCGGCGTCACTTTCATCTGCGGCAACGGCCGGGGCGCACCGTCGGTGAGGTCCGGCCCCAGGTCTTCCCAGATCTGGCCCTGCTCGACCATGTGCCGCCACAGCTGCTGCGACTCGCGGCGTTTGTCTTCCGAGCTCAAGCGGTAGGACGGCGGCACCGGCGTTCCCGTGGCAACGCTCTGGTATGCATCCGAGTACGCTGCCACCCGCTGCGCGGGGTCATCGGTGCGCGCGACATCCAGCGTGTAGCGCTGGTAGGCCGAGGCCAGATTGCGCCACCGGATCCAGTAGTGGTTGGCGAAGGAAAAATCGCAGAAGCGCTCCCCGGCGATGCTGCCCTTGTCGGCGATGCGGCTGAGCACGGCCTGCGGCATGTCCAGGTTCATGCCGCCCTCGTCGCCCTCCAACGCGACATGCACGATGCGGTCGCGGTACCCCGGCGCACGCGCCTGCAGCACATCGCGCCAGTTCTGCATGGTCGAGACGATCGAGAACAGGAAGCCGGACATCTCCGCCGCAGCCATCGGCTGCGCGATGGACTGGTAGGTACGCTGCCAGCCATGGCGATTCTCGGTCGGCAGGAACACGGCCTGCTCCGCGCGCGCATGGGCGTCGCCCCCAGCCACCACGCTCACGGCGTCGGCAGGCTGCGCGTAGACGAGATTGATGCCGAACGTGGGCCAGCGCGGCAGCGCGGCGTCGAACAGGTGGATCGGAAAGTTGCTGCTGATCCCGCCATCGGAGAACCAGCACACACGGAACGCGGCGATCACCGGGCCACAGCTCTGGCCACCACTGGTGAGCCCTTCCATGCTGTCGGCGACGTTGGTGTTGTCGCGTCGGGGCTCGGCATCGGCGACCGGCTCGCAGCGACGCTCGCGCCGGGCCGGCTCGTGCAGCGGCACCGCGCTGATCAGCAGGGGGAAGCTCAGGCTCATGCGCGTGGCCACCAGCACCGGCAGGTCCTCGCCATCGACCAGGCGGTAGTAGTCGCGCCCATCGACGTGTTCGGGAGTGCCGGCGCGCGCGACCAGCCAGTCGACCACGCTGGCCGGGAACAACTGCGCGAACTCTTCGCGCAGGAACCAGAAGTGCGCCGCGTTGAACGGCAGCGTGCGCGGTTCGGTGTGGGAGACGCAGGTGGTGATCATCTGCAGCGTGATCGCGTGCGCGCCACTGGGCTCGCCGGGATAACGTGGTGCGGCATGCAGGTCGCCGAAGGTCAATGGCTGCTCGTCCGGCTTGCCGGCCAATGCCTGCAGCTGGGTGTGCAGCCAATCCGTCAGCGCCGGTGCGGAAGCGTTCGACTGGGTGCTGCCATTGCACAGGCCAAGCAGGTTACGCCGTGCCACGCGCGCCACGCGCAGTGCCGAGGCCAGCACGCCAGCGCCGTAGGCGCACAGCAACGACGGCAGCAGCGTCGCCCAGATGCCGTCGATGCCCCCGGCGAAGTAACCGATCCCGAGCAGGCCCGCCAGTGAGACCAGCAGTTCCAGCGGTGCGATCGCGAATACCGCGGCGAGCAGGCAGGCAATCTTGCGCAGCAGGCCAGCCTTGCCGGTCAGCATCACCAGCAGGCGGTACGCGGTACGCGCGCCATACGCCGGCTGGAACAGGCTGTGGATGAAGCCCTGCCGGGACAGCTGCGCCGATACCCCGGCCAGCCCCGGAAAGCCTACCGCCGCGGCCACCCGCTCACCGGCCTGGCGTCGCCGGTCACCCAGCGCCGCGGCAGCGGCCACGGCAGCGGCAATGGCGCCGGCCGAGGTGCCGCCGATGCTCTTGAAGCGGTACTCGCGGGCCAGCGACAGCACCGCGTTGGGATACACGATGCCGCTGGTGATGCCGCCCTTCATGACCAGATCGCAGTACTTGTCCGCCACGTTGCCGTCCTCTGTCCGCCCGTGCGCGGCCGATCCGCACACCCTCCCCGCCTGCCCCCGCAACGATCCAGGGGCCAAAGAGGTCGATGGCGACAGTATCGCCCGTGCGCTTCTCAGGGCCTGAGAAGCGCGGCACGGAACGGCCTATTCGGCCTTGCCGGACTGCGGCACGCGCCGCACCTGGGAGAGGTCATAGCCCAGCGCGGCGACCCGGGTCATCGCCGCCTGGTAGTCCGCGTCGGAGATGGTCGGGGTGCGGGCCATCAGCCACATGTAGTCGCGCTTGCTGCGGCCGACGATGGTCTGTTGGTACTCCGCGTCCAGGTAGACGATCACGTACTCGGCCTGGATCGGCCAGATGAACTGCATGCCCCAGATGGCGCCACCGGTGCCTTCCTTCACCGTGCCGACCGGGTGCATGGTCTTGACCGGCGCCTGGAAGCTGCCCTTGCGATAGCGGAAGGTGGTCTGGATGCGGCCATCCGGACGCAGTGCGTAGGATTCCACTGCGTCGAACGCCTCGCGCTCGGGCCGGCTGGGGATATGCGCGATCACATACCAGTCGCCCATGAAGCGCGGCACGTCCACGTGCGCCACCGGCGGGATCGGACGGGTGTTGCCACTGCAGCCGCCGAGCATCATGCCGACAGCCAGCAGGGGAATGAGAGCGCGGATCGACATGACGGCTTCCTCCAGGAACGTGGGGTGATCACGGACGGTTGAACAGGTAATGGGCCACCTGCCACTGCTGGCCCTGCTGATAGCCGAACAGTTCCGCGCAGGCCATCCAGAACATGCGCCAGCGCTGGTGCCACAGTGCGGCTGAAGCATCGCCGTAGGTCTGGCGCAGCACGGCCATCACCGCCTCTTTCTCGCGATCCTGGTTGGCCAGCCAGTGATTGGCGGTGCGCTCGTAATGGGTACCGTCGAGCAGCCAGCGCTGCTGCAGCTGCAGGTGCTGCTGGAAGAACAGCAGCGTATCGGCCGCCGGCATCAGGCCACCGGTGAAGAAATGGCGGCCCATCCAGTTGTCGTCGCCCTCGGTCTCGAACGGGTACATCAGCGTGCGGTGCACGAAGATATGCACGAACAGCTTGCCCTCGGGGCGCAGCCAGCGGTGGATGCGCTGCAGCAGCTGCGGGTAGTTGCGCATGTGCTCGAACATCTCGATGGAGACACAGCGGTCGAAGGTCTCCGCATCCAGCATCAGATGGTTCACGTCACGGGTCAGCACGGTAACGTTGATCAGGCCACGCGTGCGGCACTGGCCCAGGATGTACTCGCGCTGGCTGTTGGAGTTGGAGACAGCAGTGATCTGCGCGTTCGGGTAGCGCTCGGCCATCCACAGCGTCAGCGACCCCCAGCCGCAGCCCAATTCCAGGATGTGCTGTCCATCGGCCAGCTGCGCGCGCTCGCCGTACAACGCGAGCATCGCCTCTTCGGCCTCGTCCAGCGTTTCGCTGCCCGTGGCGTAATAGCAGCTGCTGTACTTCAGGCGCTTGCCCAGGCAGCGATGGAAGAACGCGGCCGGCACTTCGTAGTGCTGGCGATTGGCCGCATCCACGTGCAGCGCCACCGCGCTGCTGGCCAGCCCGGCAATACGCGCGGCAAAGCGCTGCGACTGGACCTGCTGGCCGCCGGCAAGCTCTTCACGCAGGCGTTGCTCGCACTGGCGGCGGATGCCCAGCCGCAACAGGGCATCGGGCACCAGCCCACGTTCGGCCAGGCCGGTCAGGCCCGGTGCGTAGTCCGGCAGGGGCAGTTGGTCACTGGCGACATTCACGGTGAAGACTCCTTGCGGGCATGCGACGAACGGGAGGGGAACCACGGGAACAGCATCGGCGTGGTGCGCTGGTACTCGCGGTAATCCTCACCGCGCGAGCGCAGCGCCTGCGCCTCGGTGAAGGGAATGCCGCTGACCCAGCGCAGGAACACGTACATCACCAACGGGCCCGACCACGCCAGCCACCACAGCGGCGACTGCACGGCCAGCAGCACGTAGGTGAACCAGTGCAGCCACTCGAAGAAATAGTTGGGGTGCCGCGAGTAGCGCCACAGACCGTCACGACAGGTCTTGCCCTTGTTCGCGGGATTCGCGCGGAAGCGCGCCAGCTGGCGGTCGGCGATGGATTCACCGCTCACGCTCAGCAGCCACATCGCCACTGCCGCGATCAGCCAGCCCCAGCCCTGCGGTTGCGGATTGATCGACACGGCCACGAACGGCAGCGCGAACAGCACGATCAGCAGGGCCTGGAACTGGAAGAAGCCGAAGATCTTTCCCTGGTGGCCGTTCCAGTGCCTGCGCAGGTGCTGGTAGCGGCCATCCTCGGGTTCGCTGCGCACGCGGTGCCACAGGTGCAGCGCCAGGCGTGAACCCCACAGGCCACCCAGTACCGCCAGTGCGATCCGTGGCATCGCCGCACCATCGCCGAGCAGGGCCAGCAACAGGGCCGACGCGCCGACGCCCTTGGCCCAGAGCACATCGACCACGCCGATGTTCTGGTGCCGGCGTTGCCACCACCAGCCCCAGGTCATGATCACGGCGGCATACAGCCACACCACCCACAGCATCTTCATCGTGTCTCTCCAGGAGCGAGTGTGGTCAGGGGTGCCGTGCGGCCCTGCCAATGGCGGGCGCAGGCGGCCAGCAGCGGCAGCGCGACCGCCCAGCCGAGGCCGAGCAGCAGCACGCCGTGCCACTGCGGTGTGGCGAACACCACCGAGGACCAACCGCGCGCAGCGGACAGATACGCCAGCGGCGCCAGCAGCAGGCCGACCAGCGCGGCGGCAATGAGATGCCGCTGCAGCACCGCGAACGACACGGTCAGCGTCATCGCGAAGGCGGCCCACAGGGCCAGAATCCAGACCGGTGCGATCCACGCGCGCTCATTGGCAGCCGCGTAGGTCACCCACCCGGACGCACCCGCCAGCCCATCCACGAGCAGGCCGCACCCGATCGCCACCAGCATGAGCCTGAGCTCCACCGACGGCTGCGCCGTCAACGCCAGCTGGCTGCCCACGTAGGCAGCAGCCGCCACCAACGCCGGCCAGCGCAGACCGTGGCCGGCACCGATCACGGCGTACAGCCACACCAGCTGGTTGCCGATCACGTTGGCCCAGAATCGTGTCACTTCAGCCTTCCCCGGCAATCAGCGCGGGCCGGTAGCCCGGACGCGCCATCAGCAACTGCGAGACGCCGATGGAGCGCTCCAGGAAGCCCCCCTCGCAGTAGGCCAGATAGAACTCCCACAGGCGGATGAAGGATGCATCGAAGCCCTGTGCGCGTACCGCGGGCAACTGGGCCAGGAAGCGCTGGCGCCAGGCACGCAGGGTCAGCGCATAGGACGGGCCGAAATCATGCTGGCCGATCAACTGCAGGTCGCTGCTGCGGGTCTTGGCGGCGACGATCGCGTTGATCGACGGAATGAAACTGCCGGGAAACACGAAGCGCTTGATGTAGTCGACGCTGCGCCGGGCCTGCTCGTAGCGCTGGTCTTCGATGGTGATGGCCTGCAGCAGCGCCAGGCCATCGTCCTTGAGCAACCGGGTGAGCGTGGCGAAGTAGGTGTCCAGGTACTGCGCGCCGATCGCCTCGATCATCTCGATGGAGACCAGCTTGTCGTACTGGCCCTCCATATCGCGGTAGTCCTTGAGCAGCAGGGTCACCTTGTCCTGCAGCCCGGCCGCCTCCACCCGCTGCCGGGCCAGCGTGTACTGCTCGACCGAGATGGTGGTGGTGGTGACGTGGCAACCGATGTGCCGCGCCGCGTACAGCGCGAAGCCGCCCCAGCCGGTGCCGATCTCGACCACGCGATCGGTGGCGGTGAGCTGCAGCTGCTCGCAGATGCGCGCGAGTTTGCGCTCGGAGGCCGCCTCCAGCGTGTCGTCCGGGCTCGCATACAGCGCCGAGGAGTACATCAGGTCCGGAGACAGGAACAGCGAGAAAAACGGATTGCCCAGATCGTAGTGCGCCGCGATGTTGCGGCGGCTGCCTTCGCGCGTATTGCGGCGCAGCCGGTTCCAGCCCTTCAGCAACCAGCCACCGACACGCGCCGGCCCGCCCTCCATGCCATCGAGCAGATCCCGGTTGCGCACCAGCAGCCGCACCAGCGCGACCAGATCATCGCAGCGCCAGTCGCCACGGATGTACGCCTCGCCTGCGCCCACACTGCCCTGCGCGGCCACTGCGCGATAGAAGGCCGGGTCATCCACCCAGACCGTCACCTGTGGCGTGGCCTGTGGATCACCGATCACCACATCACCGAGCGCATCGCGCAGGCGCAGATGGCCGCCACGCAGCGGGGCGAGCTGAGCCAACAGGCGCCCACGCAGGATCCCTTCAAGGGCGGACGGCTGCGGCAGGGCCACCGCACGGGTCATGTCGTTCATGGGGATTTTCCGGCAAGAGAAGGGTGGTCATGGACGGGGTTGCGCTTGAGCCACAGGCGCAGCGCCTGCCAGTGGATCGCGGCCACCACCTTGAGGGTCATCAGCGGGTAACGCAGCAGCACGCCCGCCAGGCCACGACCGGTGAACGGATGGCGCTGCATCACCAGATCGGCATCGAACTGGCACACGCCCTCGCGCCACACCTGCATGTGCACGTGCAGGTCATCGCCCGGCGCGGTGAAGCGCCAGCGGTACTCGCAGTCCATCTGCATGAAGGGCGAGACGTGGAACTGCTTGTCGAACGACCAGCACAGCGCGCGGCCCTGGGCATCGGCCTGCGCCACCGGCAGCACGTAGGCGTGGCGCTCCTTCCAGGGCGTGTTGGTGATCTCCGCCACGATGCTGTCCAGCGTCGTGCCGTCGGCGGCGTAGCAGTAATAGAAGCTCACCGGATTGAACACGTGGCCGGCATACCGCGGATGCGTCAGCAGGCGGATCGGGCCCTGCGGCGCGCGGCCCAGGGCCTGGGTGATGCGTTCGCGCACGGCCTCGGCCAGCGGTTGCCCGGGCGCACCGAGATAATCACTGCGGCGGAACTCCACCACGTTGCGGCGGCCCACCGACCATAGCCAGCGACCCTCGAACAGACGCGGCAGTTCGTCCAGATCCAGCAGCAGCTGCGCGATCGGGTAGCCGAACGCATGCGGGTGCGGCGTGTGCCGCCGGTGGCGCATCCAGCCGCGATAGATCGCACTGGCGCTCATGCCGGCAGTGCCTCGGCCAGCGGCCAGTAGGACTCGGCATCCAGCGCCTGCAGCGCATCGACCACACGGCGGGCGCTACGGATGCCATCCTCGTGGAAACCCCAGCCCCAGTAGGCGCCAGCGAACCAGGTGCGGCGATGGCCCTGGATCTCGGCCCAACGCTGCTGTGCACGCACCATCGCGTGGTCGTGCACCGGGTGCGCGTACTGCAGGCGGCGCAGCACGCTCGCGGGATCGATCGCGTTGCTGCGGTTGAGCGTGACCACCAGCGGCGTGGGCGTATCGATGCCCTGCAGCAGGTTCATGCAGTAGCTGACCGTGCACGGCGCCAGCGGATCGCGCGGCACATGCGCATTCCAGGCCGCCCAAGCCTTGCGGTCACGCGGCAGCAGACTTGCATCGGTATGCAGCACCACCTCGTTGGGCTGGTAGCGGATCGCACCCAGTACCGCGCGCTCGGTGAGATCGGCATCGGACAGCAAGGCCAGGGCCTGGTCGCTGTGGCAGGCCAGCACCAGCTGGTCGAAGCCTTCCAGCCCGGCAGCGCTGTGCACGCGTACGCCATGCTCGTGGCGCTCCACGCCGAATACGGGACACTCCAGCCGCTCGCGGACCTGCCAGCGGCTGCGCAGCGCATCGATGTACCGTGTCGAGCCGCCCTGCACCACCCGCCACGGCGCGCGCCCGGTCATCTGCAGCATCTGGTGGTTGGCCATGAACTGCACCAGGTAGCGTGCCGGGAAGGCGGCCAGGCTGGCCGTGGGCGAGGACCACAGCGCCGAGGCCATCGGCAGCAGGTGTTCGTCGATGAAGGTGCGGCCGTAGCGGCCCTTGGCCAGGAATTCGCCCAGCGAGGGGCCATCATCGTCACGCTCGAGCAGCGCCGGTGCTTCGCGGTAGAACCGGCGCAGATCGCGCAGCATCCCCCAGAAGCGCGGCGAAACCAGATTGCGGCGCTGGCAGAACAGCGTATCCAGCGAGGTGGCGTTGTACTCCAGCCCAGTGCGCTCGCTGTGCACCGAGAAACTCATGGTGGTCGGCTGCGAGGCGACGCGCAGTTCCTCGAAGAGCCCGGTGAGCAGCGGATAGTGCGCGGGATTGAACACGATGAAGCCGGTGTCCACCGCGTGCGTGCGGCCGTCGACCTCCACCTCATGCGTGTGGGTGTGGCCCCCCAGGTAGTCGTTGGCCTCGAACAGCGTCACTTCGTGCTGCTGGCTCAGCCACCACGCACTGGAGAGGCCGGCGATGCCCGATCCGATCACGGCGATACGCATGTCAGTGCTCCGCCTTGGCCAGCACCCAGGCCGGCACGGGTTTGAGATCGCGCACCAGGCCCAGCGCGGCCATCGCCCGCAGGCCATACCAGGTGACATCCACTTCCCACCAGTAGAAGCCCTGGCGCGCGGTGCCCGGGAAGAAATGGTGATTGTTGTGCCAGCCTTCGCCGAACGTCAGCAGGGCGAGCCACAGGTTGTTGCGGCTGTCATCACCGGTGTTGAAGCGCTGGCGGCCGAAGCGGTGCGCCAGCGAGTTGATCGTCACCGTGGCATGGAACAGCACCACGGTGGAAATGAAGAATCCCCACACCAGCATCTGCCCGCCGCTGGTGCCCCAGGACGGCGCGATGCGCTCGAGCAGGGCGCCCAGGCCGAACAGGGCAGCGGCCAGTGCGATCGGCACCAGCGTGTCGAAGCGGTCCAGCCAGCGCAGTTCGGGGTACTTGGCCAGGTCCGGAATGCGCGACCAGTCGGTGCGGAAGCCTTCCACGGTGAGGAACCAGCCCATGTGGCTCCACCAGAACCCATGCACCGAGGGCGAGTGCGGATCAGCGGCGGTGTCGGTGTGACGGTGATGGTTGCGATGATGCGCGGCCCACCACAGCGGCCCACGCTGCACGCTGGAGGCGCCGATCAGCGCGAAGATGAACTGCACGGTGCGCGACGTGCAGAACGTGCGGTGCGAGAAGTAGCGATGGTAGAACGCGGTGATCGCGAACATCCGGACCGCGTACAGGGCCAGCGCCACGCCCACCGCGACCCAGGAGACACCTGCCCAGATCACCGCCAGACAGGCCAGGTGCATCGCCGCGAAGGGGATCGCCCGCACCCAGTCCACGCGCTGCGGCTGGTCCACCGCGGCGGCTGCATCGGCGCTGGTATCGAACCAACGCCACAGCGTGGCCCAGCGGCGTCGCTGTGCGGTGCGTCCTGCGTCGGGGGTGGGGCTGACCGACATGAATCGCTTCTCCTGAGGCGTTATCAGGAGATACGGGAGCCGGCGGCGTTTGGATGCACGGATCCGGAAAATAATTCCGGACGTGCGCGGTTACAGGTTCGCGATGTCGCCCTTGGCGATGATGGGGCCGGTCGGAATGCCCTGCGGCGCACCGGTGGCCGGCTCGAGCGTGATCGCCAGCACCGAGCCGTTCACAAGCGCATCACGCAGCGCGTCCGGAACGGCAACCGTGTGCGCGCGATCGATGGAGACCAGACCGAGCGAGCGCGGTGCGCCTCCGGCCGGGATCAGCCACAGCTCCGGCGCGCGTCCGGCGGCATCGGCCGCGGCCGGCACCGGCACCATCAGCACCTTGCCCTGGGTTTTGTCGACCGAGGCCAGCCAGCCCGGGGTGCCATCGTCGTGCAGCAGCGGCGTGACCGGCCTGGTGGCCTGCTCCGGCTCGGCCGGCCTCGGCGGCGTGGTGGGTGTGACCGCGACCGGCGTGGACACCGGTTCGGTCGGCGCCAGGTCACGGCGGCTGAACACTGCCACCAGTGCAAGCGCGGCAGCCAACCCGGTCATGCCCTGCCAGAACCCGGTGCGCTGCCAGAGGCGCGGTGAGCCGGCCGTTGCGGCAGGCCAGCCCAGCGAGGTGCGGATGCGTGGCCACAGATGCGCAGGCACCGGTTCACTGCCGAGCGATGCGAGCAGGGGCGCGAGGCGGTTCTCCCACTGCGTCACCAACCGTGCAAAGCCGGGATCGCTGGCGATGCGCCGTTCGGCGCCGGCGCGCTGGGCGGCATCGAGCACCCCAAGCACGTACTCGCCGGCCAGGATGTCGGCGCTCGGCGGCTCGCCGTCGTCATGCAGATCATGGAGGTCGCGGACGTTCATCGTTCCAGGCACACGCGAAGTTGGCCCAGCCCGCGGCGGATCCAGCTTTTCACCGAGCCCAGCGGCGAGCCGATGCGGCGCGCCAGTTCTTCATAGCTGGCGCCTTCCAGGAAGGCCAGCCGGATCAGGGAGCGACGGCGCGGCTCCAGGGTCTCCAGACAGTCCTGCAGGCGCTCGTGGTCGGACGCCTGCTCGGCCACCTGGGCCGGCTGCGGCGCGACATCAGGGAGTTCCTCGGCGACGGACAGATCATCCAGCGCGCGCGGCGGCGCGGCCCGCAGGCGGTCGATCGCGCGGTTGCGGGCCAGCATCGACAGCCAGGTCATGGCCGCCGCCTTGGCGCGGTCGAACTGCGCCGCCTTGTTCCAGACCGCGGTGAAGACCTCCTGCAGGACCTCTTCGGCATCCCCGCGGTCGCGCAGCACATGCAGGCAGATGGCGAACAGGCGGCCGGAGGCCAGCTGATAGACCGATTCGAACGCCTGGCGATCCCCGCCGGCGACCCGGGCAAGCAGTTCATCCAGGCGGTGTGATGCGGCGGCGGCGTCCAGCTCGGGCATTGCAGGCTCAATGTCGATAACGGGCGTATCGGCATCCTCGTTGCTCCCGGCGCCGTCTGCAAGGGGGCGATCAGGCACCGCATGTCTTCACCAGCGGCTGCGTCCGCGCGGCGGACAACTCGGCCGCAGGCGTGGCAACCGGTGCCGCCGGAAACTCGACCCGCACCTGCGGGTACCTGCCCTTCTCGTCACGGACGTTGCCGGTGCCGGTGAACTGCAGCAGGCGTTGGTCCGCGCTGGCGTAGACCAGAGTAACCGCCGGCACCGCGAAGCCGAACCAGGCATCGAGCTTCATCTGCAGCTGCTCGGCCGGCTCGCCCTGCCAGCTGACCGCGCCGGTGCGCTGGAGTTTCAACGGCACCAGGCGCTGCCGGCTGGGCAGCAGGAACTGGAAGGCCACGCTCTGCCCGGCCTGCAGCGCGGCCCAATGGCTGCGCACCGCCGCATCGAAACCGGCATCCACCACCGCCCCCGAAGGAAGGGTGATGGCGCGGCTGAAGGTGGGTGCCTGGGCGCTGGCGCGGACCGATACCTGGCGGTCGGCGGCACGGCCGCGCACGCCTTCCTGATACCCGTCGCGACCATCGTCCAGGGTGAAATCCGGCGTCTGCGGGCTGCCCTGCGGGGTCATCCACTTGCGCGCGAAGGGCCGGCCGTCACTGCAGCGGTAAAGCACCAGGCGCGACTGTGCGCTCGCCGGCCCCTGCAGCCAATGGGTCTCCCGATACAGCAGGCGGCCATCGGCAGTGGCGTACGCGCGGCCTTCCTGGCGCTGCACGGTCTGATCGGCGGCACTTACGGGGGCGGCGATCACCGACAGCAGCAGGATCAGGCAGGGCAAGGGCTGGCGCATGGAGGTCCAAACGGGCGGGCTTGCAGGGAGATACGCAGGCGGCGGTGGTTTGGATGCAGTGGGCGGATCGCGCAGACGACTTGACCATCGCTCCGCTTCGGCCTACCTTGTGCTCGCCGAAGGTATTCATCTCTTCATGCAGATGAAGGGATGGATTTAAACGGGAATCCGGTGAAGGCGCCTTGCGCGCCCATTCCGGAGCTGCCCCGCAGCGGTGAATGGAAACGACACCTGTCAACAGCACTGGGCCCTTGGGCCTGGGAAGCGGCAGGGAGTAGGTGGGCGCCCGCGCCCGTGTCCATCAGCCCGAATACCGGCCCCGGCCGGGGGACACGACCGTCCCCTGATTCGACCTGGAACGTCCGCGGGGAGGTTGCCGGGGCCTGCCGCCCTGCCGTCTGCATGGCGCTGCCCCCGTGCGTCCGCTTCACGGCATCCGGTTCGCCCGCGGGGGCGAAGGTCGCTGGCGGGGCGGAACGGGCTGCAAGGCCCCGGACGGCGCGCGGTTCCTTCGTTCCTCAATGCCCCTACGCAATGAGGACACGTTCCAATGACCACTGTTACCAACCTGGGTTTCCCGCGCATCGGTGCCAAGCGCGAACTCAAGCGCGCGCTCGAAGCCTTCTGGTCCGGCGAGAGCAGCGCCGCGTCGCTGCAGGACACCGCGGCCGAGCTGCGCGAGCGCCACTGGCAGCTGCAGCGCGAGGCCGGCGTGGATGTGCCACCGAGCAACGATTTCAGCCTGTATGACCAGGTGCTCGATGCCGCCTTCCTGTTCGATGCGATCCCGGCCCGTTATCGCGCGCTCGCCGATGCCGAGCCGCTGAGCGGCTACTTCGCGATGGCGCGTGGCCTGCAGCGCGATGGCATCGACCTGCATGCGCTGGAAATGACCAAGTGGTTCGACACCAACTACCACTACCTGGTGCCGGAACTGCAGGCCGGCCAGGCCTTCACGGTGCGCGGCGACAAGCCGCTGGCCGAATACCGCCAGGCCAAGGCGCTGGGGATCGAAACCCGGCCGGTGCTGATCGGGCCGGTCACCTTCCTGCGGTTGTCCAAGACCACCGATGGCAGCAACGCGCTGGATCTGCTCGATGCGCTGCTGCCGGTGTACGTGCAGCTGCTGGGCGAACTCAAGGCGGCCGGCGCGGCGTGGGTGCAGCTGGATGAGCCACTGCTGGTGCAGGACCTGGACGAGGCCACGCGCGCCGCGTTCGAACATGCCTATGCGGTACTGGCGCAGGCCGCGCGCCCCAAGGTGTTGGTGGCGACCTACTTTGGTGCGTTGGAGGACAACCTCGCGCTGGCCGCATCGTTGCCGGTCGATGGCCTGCATGTGGACCTGGTGCGCGCACCGGAACAGCTCGACGCGGTGATCAAGGCGCTGCCGGCCGGTCGCGTGCTGTCGGCCGGCCTGGTCAACGGCCGCAACATCTGGCGCACCCACCTGGACAACGCGCTGGTGCTGGCGCGCTACGCCCACGGCCATGTAGGCAGCGATGCGCTGTGGCTGGCGCCATCGTGTTCGCTGCTGCACACCCCGGTCGATCTGGACCACGAAAAGAAGCTGGACGACGAACTGCGCAGCTGGCTGGCGTTCTCCAGGCAGAAGCTCGGCGAGCTGCGCGTGCTGGCCGATGCGATCGATGCACCGGCGCGTGCCGAAGCGCCGCTCGCCCATTCGCGCGAGTGCATCGAATCGCGCCGTCGTTCGCCACGCGTGCACAACCCGGCCGTCGCCGCGCGCCTGGCCGCGCTGACCCCGGCCGATGCGCAGCGCCACAGCCGCTATCCGCAGCGCCACCTGGCCCAGGCCGCGGCGCTGAAGCTGCCGCGCTTCCCGACCACCACCATCGGCTCGTTCCCGCAGACACTGGAAGTACGTGAGGCGCGTGCCCGCAACAAGTCCGGCAAGCTGTCCGATGCGGATTACGATGCGTTCCTGGCCACCCAGACCGAACACTGTGTGCGCGTGCAGGAGCAGATCGGGCTGGACGTGCTGGTGCACGGCGAGTTCGAGCGCAACGACATGGTCGAGTACTTCGGCGAGCAGCTCGATGGCTTCGCCTTCACCAAGAATGGTTGGGTGCAGAGCTACGGCTCGCGCTGCGTGAAGCCACCGGTGATCTTCGGCGATGTGACGCGCCCGCAGCCGATGACCGTGCGCTGGTCGCAGTACGCGCAGTCGCTCACCCAGCGGCCGATGAAGGGCATGCTGACCGGCCCGGTGACGGTGCTGCAGTGGTCGTTCGTGCGCGATGACCAGTCCCGTGCGGACACCTGCCGGCAGATCGCACTCGCCCTGCGCGATGAAGTGACCGACCTGGAGGCCGCCGGCATCGGCGTGATCCAGATCGACGAGCCGGCGATCCGCGAAGGCCTGCCGCTGCGTCGTGCGCAGTGGCGCGACTACCTGGACTGGGCGGTGGAAGCGTTCCGGATCAGTGCCAGCGGCGTGCGCGATGCGACCCAGATCCACACCCACATGTGCTACTCCGAGTTCAACGACATCATCCACTCGGTGGCCGCCATGGATGCGGACGTGATCTCGATCGAGACCTCGCGCTCGCGCATGGAACTGCTCGATGCGTTCGTGCGCTTCCAGTATCCCAACGAGATCGGCCCGGGCGTGTATGACATCCATTCCCCGCGCGTACCGGACAAGGCCGAGATGCTGGCCCTGCTGCGCAAGGCCGCCGAAGTGCTGCGCCCGGAGCAGATCTGGGTCAACCCCGACTGCGGCCTGAAGACCCGCGGCTGGAAGGAAACCCGCGCCGCGCTGGAAGCACTGGTGGCCGCCGCGCGTGAACTGCGCGAGGAAACGGCAGACGCCAACGCCGCGTGATCGCCTCTTTGTGGACCGCCCCAAGGACCCCATCGCCGCCGTTGCCGGCGGTGGGGTCGACGAGAAACGCATGAACCTGCATGACCTGACACCGATCGACCGACCCACCCTGTCCCTGCCCGACGGGCACACCAGACTGTTGCTGCATTCGTGCTGCGCACCGTGCTCGGGCGAGGTGATGGAAGCGATCACCGCTTCCGGCATCGATTACACGATCTTCTTCTACAACCCCAACATCCACCCGGTAAAGGAATACGAACTGCGCAAGCAGGAGAACATCCGCTTCGCCGAGAAACATGGCGTGCCGTTCGTCGACGCCGACTACGACACCGACAACTGGTTCTCGCGTGCGCGCGGCATGGAGAACGAGCCCGAGCGCGGCATCCGCTGCACGATGTGCTTCGACATGCGCTTCGTGCGCACCGCGCTGTACGCGCATGAGAACGGCTTTGCGGTGATCAGCAGCTCGCTGGGCATCTCGCGCTGGAAGGACATGAACCAGATCAACGACTGCGGCCACCGCGCCGCTGCGCACTATCCGGGTATCCAGTACTGGGACTACAACTGGCGCAAGGGCGGCGGTGCCGCGCGGATGGTGGAGATCAGCAAGCGAGAGCAGTTCTACCAGCAGGAGTACTGCGGCTGCGTGTACTCGCTGCGCGACGCCAACCGCCACCGCCGCGAGACCGGCCGCGAGCGCATCAAACTGGGCGTGCTGTACTACGGCGATGGCACCTCCCGGCAGGGCGACGCCGACTGACCGCTGCGGGGGCGTCGGCTAGACTGGGCGCCCCACCGTTGTGAAGCCGCCATGAGCCGTTACCCCGCCGATGTCGCCCTGGTCGTGATCGACCTGCAGCCGGATTTCATGCCCGGTGGTGCGCTGGCCTGCGTGGACGGCGATGAGATCGTGCCGGACATTGCGGCGCTGCTGGCCGAGCGCCGTTACGGCACCGTGGTAGCGACCCAGGACTGGCACCCGGCCGACCACGCCTCCTTCGCCAGCCAGCACCCGGGCCACCTCCCGTTCGAGGCGATCCTGCTGCACGCGCAGCCGCAGACCCTGTGGCCGGACCACTGCGTGCAGGGCAGCGCCGGTGCCGTGCTGCACCCGGGCGTGGACTGGACGGTGGCTGACCTGATCCTGCGCAAGGGCACCCGCCGCGCGGTGGACTCGTACAGTGCCTTCCGTGAAAACCACGGTCCCGACGGGACCCGCCCGGCCACCGGCCTGGCCGGCTGGCTGCATGAGCGCGGCATCCGCGAGGTGCATGTGTGCGGCCTGGCACGCGATTACTGCGTGCTGTGGAGCGCCCAGGACGCGGTGAAGTCCGGCTTCCGGGTCAAATTCCATTGGGACCTGACCCGGCCGGTGACCGACGCCAACGATGGGATGGTGCGCGAGGCGTTGGCGAAGGCGAAGATCGCGGTGATCTGACGGGCGAACCCGGGCGCCGGCCGGAACGGCGTACCGACCAACGGTCGGTACCCACGGTAGTGCCGGCCGCTGGCCGGCTCCCGATACCGTTCGACGCGTGCGAGGAGCCGGCCAGCGGCCGGCACTACCGGAGCGTCGTACCACCAACGGTGGGTTCCTGCCCGTCAGCGGAAGACGACGGTGCGATGCCCGTTGCGCAGGATCCGATGCTCCACATGCCGGCGTACCGCGCGCGCCAGCACCTGCGATTCGGTATCGCTGCCCAGCCGCACCAGATCGCGCGGCGTCATCGCGTGATCCACGCGCGCCACGTCCTGTTCGATGATCGGGCCTTCGTCCAGATCCGGGGTCACGTAGTGCGCGGTCGCACCAATGATCTTGACCCCGCGGGCGTGCGCCTGATGATACGGCTGCGCGCCCTTGAAGCTGGGCAGGAAGCTGTGGTGGATGTTGATCGCCCGCCCGGCCAGCGCCTCGCACAGGCGCGGCGACAGAATCTGCATGTAGCGCGCCAGTACCACCAGGTCGATCTGCTCGCGTTCGACCAGGTCGATGATCTGCTGCTCCTGCACGGCGCGGTTGTCCGCGTTGACCGGCAGGTGATGGAAGGGGACGCCGTACGAGCCGGCCAGCGCGGCGAAGTCCTCGTGATTGGAGGCCACCGCCGCGATGTCCACCTGCAGCTGCCGGCTGTGCGCACGGAACAGCAGGTCATTGAGGCAATGCCCCTGCCTGCTCACCAGCACCAGCAGCCGTGCCCGGCGGCGGGCATCATGCAGCTGCCAGTCCATGCCGAACTCGGTGGCCAGCGTGGCCATGCGGGCTTCCACGTCGCCCAGTGACTGATCGGCGGCCCGATCGAAGTGCACGCGCAGGAAGAACCGGCTGCTCTCGTCGTCGCCGAACTGCTGGGCATCGAGGATGTTGCAGCCCAGCTCGAACAACAGGCCGGACACACGGTAGACGATCCCGGTACGGTCCGGGCATGACAGGGTGAGGATGGAATCAGGGCGCATCCGGCCAGTGTAAGCGAGCACCGCCGGGCTGCGGTCGATGCTCTCAGATGCAACCAAGGGTGCCCGTGCCAGCAGTTACACCGCCGTCGGGTCCGCCTTTTCCACATCGATCCCGTACCGGTCGATCGCCACCTGCAGCTGGGCACGTTCGATCCGACCCTCATCGGCCAGCGACTTGAGCGCGGCAAGCACGATGAAGTGGCGGTCGACTTCAAAGAACGTACGCAGCGATTCGCGCGTGTCCGAGCGGCCGAAGCCATCAGTGCCCAGGGCGGTGAAGCGGCGGCCATCGATGAAGGGACGGATCTGGTCGCCGACGATCTTCATGTAGTCGGTGGCCACGATCACCGGGCCGGGGTGCGCGGCCAGGCACTGTTGCACGTACGGCACCCGCGGTTCCTGCACCGGATGCAGCAGGTTCCAGCGCTCGACCGCCAGGCCATCGCGGCGCAGCTCGGTGAGGCTGGTGGCGCTCCACACGTCGCTGGCGATGCCGAAGTCCTGCTGCAGCAGCGACGCCGCGGCTTCCACTTCGCGCAGGATCGCGCCACTGCCCATCAGCTGCACGCGCAGCGCGGGGTCGCTGTCGGCGGCGGCGGGGTGCAGCAGGTACAGGCCCTTGAGGATGCCCGCTTCACTGCCTTCGGGCAGTGCCGGGTGCGGATAGGCCTCGTTGAGCACGGTGATGTAGTAGTAGATGTCTTCCTGGTCCACGTACATCCGGCGCAGGCCGTCCTGGATGATCACCGCCAATTCGAAGTTGTAGGTGGGATCGAAGGAGACGCAGCTGGGGATCACCGAGGACAGCACATGGCTGTGGCCGTCGTCGTGCTGCAGCCCCTCGCCCATCAGCGTGGTACGCCCGGAGGTGGCACCGAGCAGGAAGCCGCGGGTGCGCGCATCGGCAGCCGCCCAGGCCAGGTCGCCCACGCGCTGCAGGCCGAACATCGAATAGAAGATGTAGAACGGAATCGTGGCCAGGCCGTGGTTGCTGTAGGCCGTGCCGGCGGCGATCCATGAGCAGATCGCACCGGATTCGTTGATGCCTTCCTGCAGGATCTGGCCGTCCTTGGCTTCCTTGTAATAGCTCAGCTGGCCGGCGTCCTGCGGGGTGTACAACTGGCCGAGGTAGGAGTGGATGCCGATCTGGCGGAACAGGCCTTCCATGCCGAACGTGCGTGATTCATCGGGCACGATGGGGATGATCAGCTTGCCCAGTTTGGGGTCCTTGAGCAGCGTGGTGAGGATGCGCACGAAGCCCATCGTGGTGGACTGGCCGCGTTCGCCACTGCCCTGCAGCTGGGTGGCGAAGGCCGACAGCGCCGGCACCGGCAACGGATCGACGTGGGTCAGGCGCGCCGGCAGCTGGCCGCCCTGGGCCTGGCGGCGCTGCGCGAAATAACGCGCTTCGGCGCTGCCCGGCGCCGGGCGCAGGTAGGGCATCTCCTCCAGCTGGTCGTCACTGACCGGCAGATCAAACCGATCACGGAACGCACGCACGGCATCGGCGCTCATCTTCTTGAGCTGGTGGTTGATGTTCTGGCCTTCACCGGCCTCGCCCATGCCGAAGCCCTTGACCGTCTTGGCCAGGATCACGCTTGGCCGGCCGTTGCCGGCGACCGCCTGCGCGTAGGCGGCGTAGACCTTCTGCGGATCGTGACCGCCGCGCGCGAGCGCCCAGATCTCGTCATCGCTCAGGTCCGCGACCAGGGCCAGCAACTCGGGATACTTGCCGAAGAAATGCTCGCGCACATAGGCACCGTTCTGCGACTTGAAGGTCTGGTAGTCGCCATCCACGCATTCCATCATGCGCTGGCGCAGCAGGCCGGTGCTGTCCTTGGCCAGCAGCGCGTCCCAGCCACCGCCCCAGATGACCTTGATGACGTTCCAGCCGGCGGCACGGAAGGTGCCTTCCAGTTCCTGGATGACCTTGGCATTGCCGCGCACCGGGCCGTCCAGCCGCTGCAGATTGCAGTTCACCACGAACACCAGGTTGTCCAGGCGTTCGCGCCCGGCCACGGAAATGGCGGCCAGCGATTCGGGCTGGTCCATTTCGCCATCGCCCAGGAAGGCCCAGACCTTGCGGCCCTGATGTTCCTTCAGGCCGCGGTATTCCAGGTAGCGCATGTAGCGCGCCTGGTAGGCGGCGGTGAGCGGCCCCAGCCCCATCGAGACCGTGGGGAACTGCCAGAAGTCCGGCATCAGGCGCGGGTGCGGATACGAGGACAGGCCATCGCGGTCGGATTCGCGGCGGAAGTTGTCCATCCGTTCCGGTGCGATGCGGCCTTCGACGAACGCACGGCCGTAGATGCCCGGCGCCGAGTGGCCCTGGATGTAGATCATGTCGCCGTCGAAGGTGTCGGTGCGGCCGCGGAAGAAGTGATCGAAGCCGACGTCGTACAGCACCGCTGCGGACTGATACGTGGCGATGTGGCCGCCCACGTTGGAGTGCTTGCCGGCGCGCAGCACCATCACCATCGCGTTCCAGCGGATCATCGCGTTGAGCCGGCGCTCGATGCCGAGGTCGCCCGGGTAGGCCGGCTGGCGTTCCACGGGAATGGTGTTGGTGTACGCCGTCCACACACGGCCATGCAGGTCGCCATGGCGGGCCGTGTCCAGCTCGGTCAGCTGGTCCATCAGGTAGTGCGCGCGCGGGCGGCCGGCGGCGTGGATGACCGCCTCCAGCGACTCACGCCATTCCTGGGTTTCCTGCGGGTCGGTATCGAGGGGGGCGAGCGCTGGGTTCATGTCCATCTCCGGGGAAGGCTGCCAGGCCGTGCGCAGGACGCGACGGCAGCGGGGGCGGCACAACGCGGAAGCGGCGTCGCCCAGGCTGCGGAGCCGGGCGAGCAGGCAACCTGGCGGTTGCGGGACAGGCACGATAAGCAGGGCCCAGCGGGGCGGGTAGACCGGATGGGCTTGGCGCTTTATAAAGAAATTCTTTCCAATGGAGCGCGAGAATGGCGGCCAGCATGAACATTCTCCAGTCAATCCGCAGTTTCATCCGGACCGCCGATGCCGGCAGCCTGGCCGCGGCCGCGCGGACGCTGGGGGTCAGTCCGGCCGCGGTCGGGCAGAACATCGCCCGGCTGGAGGCGCATCTGGGCGTGCGCCTGCTCAACCGCACCACCCGCACCCTGGCCCTGACCGAGCGCGGCGCGCTGTACCTGGCCCAGGTGCGCCATATCGAGCGCGACCTGCAGCGCGCCCAGGCTGCCGTGACCGATCTGGACGCCACGCCCGAAGGGCGCCTGCGGATCGCCAGCAGCACCGCCTTCGGCCGGCACGCGCTGGCGCCGCTGCTGCCCTCGCTTCAGGCGCGCTTCCGGCGCCTGGCGATCGAACTGCTGCTCACCGACCGCAGCGTGGACCACGCCCACGAAGACGTGGACGTCAGCATCCGGATCGAGCCGCAGTTGGAGGAAGGCCTGGTGGCGCGCCCGATCGCGCAGGTGCCGTTCGTGTTCTGCGCGGCCCCGTCCTATCTCGCGCGGGCTGGCATTCCCCTGACGCCGGAGGCATTGCGCGAGCACCGCTGTCTGCTGCTGCGCTACCCGCTGGACGGGCGCTACCTGCCGTGGGGCTTCGTGCGCGACGGCATGCGTTTCGATGCCGAGGTCGCTCCGGCGCTGGTCAGCGACGACATCGATGCGCTGGCCGCGATGGCAGTGGCCGGCGGCGGCATCACCCGGCTGGCCGCGTTCGTCGCCGCGCCCTATCTCGCGCGCGGTGAGCTGCAGGCGCTGTTCGAGCCCGGCGATGCGGAGAGCACGCAGGCCTCACCGGAGCCGATGCGGTTGTTCCTGTGCGTCAGCGATCGCCGCGATCTGACGCCGAAGGTGCGGGCGCTGATGCAGCACATCATCGAGGGGCTGCCGCCCGCATGGCGGCTGGACGCCGGCTGAGCGCAGGGCCACCCGGGATGCCGGCCAGCGGCCGGCACGACCTTTCGCGGGTCAGCGTTCCGGGGCGATGAACACACCGCGTGCTTCGCGCGGTTCGCAGCGCAGGTACTGCGGTGCCGGTGCCACCGAATCGCCGAGTGCGGCGGCGGCATGCCACGGCCAGCGCGGGTCGTAGAGGATGCCGCGGGCCAGCGCGATCGCATCGGCGTGGCCATGGCGCAGGATCGACTCGGCCTGCGAGGGCTCGGTGATCAGGCCCACCGCGATGACCGGCATGCGCAGCTTGTGCGCCTTGATCGCCTGCGCGAACGGCACCTGGTAGCCCGGCGACAGCGGAATCTGCTGGCGCGGGTCATTGCCGCCACTGGAGACGTGCAGGAACTGGCACCCGCGCGCGTCCAGCACGTGCGCCAGGGTCGTGCTCTGCTCGATGTCCCAGCCGCCGGCCACCCAGTCGCTGGCGGAGATGCGCACACCGACGGCAATGCGATCGGACACCGCTTCGCGCACCGCATCGAACACACGCACCAGCAGGCGCATGCGGTTCTCCAGCGAACCGCCGTATTCGTCCTCACGGCGATTGCTCAGCGGCGACAGGAACTGGTGCAGCAGGTAACCGTGCGCGGCATGCAGTTCGATCAGGTCCATGCCCACCCGTTCGGCGCGACGTGCCGCCGCCGCGAAGGCGTCCACGATGGCATCGATACCGGCCAGATCCAGTTCGGTCGGGGTCGGATCGGTCTTGGCGAACGGCAGCGCGGACGGCGCGACCGTGGGCCACGCGCGCGGATCGGACGGGTCCATCGCGCCGCCGCCTTCCCACGGCTTGTTGACCGAGGCCTTGCGGCCGGCATGGCCCAACTGCACGCCAAGCGGCATCGGCGACCACTGCCTGACCGAGGCCACGACCGAGGCCAGCGCGGCTTCGGTAGCGTCATCCCACAGGCCCAGATCGGCCCAGCTGATGCGGCCTTCCGGCAGCACGGCGGTGGCTTCCAGGATCAGCAGGCCGGCGCCGGACTGCGACAGCTGCCCGAGGTGGATGCGGTGCCAGTCATTGGCGAGGCCGTCGGTGCAGGAGTACTGGCACATCGGCGCGATCACGATGCGGTTGGGCAGGGACAGGGGGCCGAAGGAAATGGAGGAAAAGAGCTGGCTCAAGGGGGGAACTCGGGAAGAGGAAATGGAACCGGGCGCCATTGCACTCCTGTGCGGCGGCGGAGGCAACCGTGCCAGTGGATCAGTGTTTCGCAGCGGCTCAGGCGGTGGCGGTCCCCGGCAGCAGGAAGGCCAGCGCGTCGGCGCAGGACTGGTCGACCTTCAGGCTCAGCAGCGCATCGGCGCGGGTAAGCCCGCGGTTGAGCGCGGCGATCGGCAACCCGGCCTGGGCCGCGGCCTGCACGAAGCGGAAGCCGGAATAGACCATCAGCGAGGAGCCGACCACCAGCACCGCATCGGCGCGCTGCAGATGGTCGTGAACGGTGGCCACGCGCTCACGCGGCACGCTTTCACCGAAGAACACGACATCCGGCTTGAGCACGCCGCCGCAGGCCGGGCAGGCCGGCACCTGGAAGGACGAGAAATCCATGTCCAGATCAGCGTCGCCGTCTGGCGCCTGCGCAGCCTCCAGGTGCTCCCAGCCCGGATTGAGCGCCAACAGCCGGTGCTGGAACGCCTCGCGCGGCGTGCGGGCTTCGCAGCCCATGCAGCGCACCTGGTCCAGCCGACCATGCAGATCGATCACCGCTTCGCTACCGGCCCGCTGATGCAGCCGGTCGACGTTCTGGGTGAGCAGCAGCTCGACCTGGCCACGCGCTTCCAGCGCAGCGAGCGCGGCGTGCGTGCGGTTCGGCTGGGCCCAACCGAACCGTGGCCAGCCCAGCAGGCTGCGCGCCCAATAGCGCTGGCGCGTGGCCAGCTCACCCATGAATGCCTGATAGGTGACCGGCGGCGTCCGCTTCCACTGGCCATCGGCATCGCGGTAATCCGGGATGCCCGAATCGGTGCTGCAGCCCGCGCCGGTCAGCACGAACAGGCGCTGGGCGCGGTCGATGAACTCGGCGAGAGGTGTGCTCATGGACAGCAGATGGGGGCGCAGGGGGGGTGAGGCAATCCGGAGATCGGCAGCCGCTTACGGGCCCGGGATGTCACCCGGCAGCGACGGGACACTGGTCGGGTGGCCGTCGGCATCCAGCGCGATCATCACGAAGTGCCCGCGCGTGCACAGCTTGCGCTCGCCGGTGTGGAGATCTTCGGCGATCAGTTCCACTTCCACCTTCATCGAGCTGCGCCCGACTTCGACGATGCGGCCGACGGTTTCCACCATCTGGCCGATGCGGATCGGCAGCTTGAAATCGACCTGGTCCGAGCGCGCGGTGACCACGGTGCGGCGCGAGTAGCGGGCCGCGGCCAGGAACGCCGCCTTGTCCATCCAGGCCAGTGCCTGGCCACCGAACAGAGTGCCCAGGTGGTTGGTGTGGTTGGGGAACACGATCTCGGCCATGCGGACTTCGATGGGCGGGATGGTTTCGGGGATCGGGGTCATGGCGGGGGCCGGGAGTGGTGGGGTGGCGCGGATGATACGACAGGGGGGTGGATGGGTCGCGTAGAGCGCAGACGAAAAAGCCCCGGAACAGGTCCGGGGCTCTTCGGAATCACGACGCGAGCGTCAGATCAGAACGACATGTCGAACGACACTTCGCCCTTCACGCCCACCTGGTAGGCCGACGAACGGCGCTCGAAGAAGTTGGTCAACTCCTGCACGTCCTGCAGCTCCATGAAGCTCAGCGGATTGCGCACGTTGTACTTCTTCTCCATGCCCAGGCGATGGAAATGATTGTCCGCGCAATGCTGCAGATACTGGCGCATGTCACGCGTCGAAATGCCTGCCACGCCGCCCGACAGCACGTCCTCGGCGAACTGCACTTCGCACTCGATCGCCTCGGCCAGCATGTCATACACCTGCTGCTTCATCGCATCGTCGAACAGGTCCGGCTCTTCCTCGCGGATCACGTCCACGCACTCGAAGGCGAACTCCATGTGCGCGCTCTCGTCGCGGAACACCCAGTTGGTGCCCGAGGCCAGACCGTTGAGCAGGCCACGCGAACGGAAGTAGTACACGTAGGCGAAAGCTGCAAAGAAGAACAGGCCCTCGATGCACGCCGCAAAGCAGATCTGGTTGAGCAGGAACTGGCGACGCTCGTCACGGGTCTCGATGCGCTTCAGGTTCTGGATCGAGTCGATCCACTTGAAGCAGAAGTCCGCCTTCTTCTTGATCGAGTCGATGTTCTCCACCGCGTCGAACGCCTTGGCGCGCTCGTCCGGATCGGGCAGGTAGTTGTCGAGCAGGGTCAGGTAGAACTGCACGTGCAGCGCTTCTTCGTACAGCTGGCGCGACAGGTACATGCGCGCTTCCGGCGCATTCAGATGCTGATACAGGTTCAGCACCAGATTGTTGGACACGATCGAATCGCCGGTGGCGAAGAACGCGACCAGGCGGTGGATCAGGTGGCGCTCGCCCGGCGACATCTTGCCGTGCAGGTCGCTGATGTCGATCTGGAAGTTGATTTCCTCGACCGTCCAGGTGTTCTTGATGGCGTTGCGATACATGTCATAGAACTGCGGGTAGCGCATCGGGCGCAACGTCAGTTCGAAACCTGGATCGAGCAGCATTTGACGAGGCTTGTCGGCCATGGTGTTTCGTCCTTCTTGGCAACGACCGACCAACGGTCGGTCGCTACCGGATGTGTGATTTTTCCGGCGGAACCGGTGTTCCCGGATAGGCGCCGACGTTGGTCGGCGTACCCGGCGGTGCCGGCCCGGTGGGCCGGCACGCCTTGGTTACTGGCACGCCTCGCAGCTTTCCGGGTTTTCCAGCGAGCAGGCGACGGCTTCGACCGGGGTGTAGCTGCTGACGGTCGTCTTGGCGATCTTGGTCGCCGGACGCGAGCGCAGGTAGTACGTGGTCTTGATGCCCTGCTTCCAGGCGTACATGTACATGGAGGACATCGCGCCGATGTTCGGGCTTTCCATGAACAGGTTGAGCGAGGCGGACTGGTCGATGAATGCGCCGCGGTCGGCGGCCATGTCGATCAGCGAACGCATCGGCAGTTCCCAGGCGGTGCGGTACACGTGGCGCAGCGTTTCCGGGATCTGGGTGATGCCCTGGATCGAGCCTTCGGCCAGCTTGATCGCGTCGCGCATTTCCGGGGTCCAGTGGCCGAGCTTCTTGAGCTCGTTCACCAGGTAACGGTTGACCTGCAGGAAGTCGCCGGACAGCGTTTCGCGCTTGAACAGGTTGGACACCTGCGGCTCGACGCACTCGTAGCAACCGGCGATCGAGGCGATGGTCGCGGTCGGGGCGATCGCGATCAGCAGCGAGTTGCGCAGGCCGTGTTCCTTGATGCGCTCACGCAGGGCATCCCAACGCGCGGTGTCTTCGGGCACCACGTTCCAGGCATCGAACTGCAGCTCGCCGCTGGCCGCACGGGTGTCGGCGAAGGACGGGTGCTTGCCGCGTTCCTGGGCCAGCTCGCACGAGGTTTCCAGGGCGTGGAAGTAGATCGTCTCGGCGATTTTCTTCGACAGCGTACGGGCTTCGGCACTGTCGAAGGCCAGGCGCTTGCGGAAGAACACGTCCTGCAGGCCCATGCAGCCCAGGCCGACCGGACGCCAGCGCAGGTTGCCGCGGCGGGCGGTTTCGATCGGGTAGAAGTTCAGGTCGATCACGCGGTCGAGCTGACGCACGGCCAGGCGCACGGTGTCGGCCAGCTTGTCGAAATCGAACTCGCCGTGACCATCGAAATGATTGCCCAGGTTGATCGAGCCCAGGTTGCACACCGCGGTCTCTTCGGCCGAGGTGATTTCCAGGATTTCGGTGCACAGGTTGGACAGGTGGATCACGTTGCCCGGGCGCAGCGTCTGGTTGCTGGCGCGGTTGCACTTGTCCTTGAACGTCATCCAGCCGTTGCCGGTCTCGGCCAGGGTACGCATCATCCGCGAGTACAGCTTGCGGGCGGAGATCGTGCGCTGGGCCTTGCCCTGGGCTTCGGCCTGCAGGTAGGCCTGCTCGAAGGCCTCGCCGAACAGATCGGTGAACTCGGGCACCACGCTCGGATCGAACAGCGACCATTCCTGGTCGGCCTCCACGCGCTGCATGAACAGGTCCGGCACCCAGTTGGCCAGGTTCAGGTTGTGCGCACGGCGTGATTCGTCACCGGTGTTGTCACGCAGTTCGAGGAAGTCCTCGACGTCGGCGTGCCAGGTTTCCAGGTACACGCAGGCCGCGCCCTTGCGCTTGCCGCCCTGGTTCACCGCGGCGACCGAGGAATCCATGGTCTTCAGCCACGGCACGATGCCGTTGGAATGGCCGTTGGTGGACTTGATCAGCGAACCGCGCGAACGCACGCGGCTGTAGCTGACGCCGATGCCGCCGCTGAACTTGGAGAGCTGGGCGATGTCGCCGTACTTGGCGTAGATCGACTCCAGCGAATCCTGCGGCGAATCCAGCAGGAAGCACGAGGACAGCTGCTCATGCGTGGTGCCGGAGTTGAACAGCGTCGGGCTGGACGGCAGGTAATCCAGGTTGCCCATGCGCTTGTACAGCGCCAGGGTTTCCGGCACGTCTTCGCTCAGCGCGCTGGCGATGCGCAGGAAGAACTGCTGCGGAGTCTCGATCACCTTGCGGGTGTGCGGATGGCGCAGCAGGTAACGGTCGTACAGGGTACGCAGGCCGAAGTAATCGAAATGCAGGTCCAGCGACGGATCGATCGCGTCGTTGAGCTTGCGCGCGTTGACCTGCACGAACTCCAGCAGGCGCGCGTTGATCAGGCCCACTTCGTGGCCGCGGCCAACCGACTGCGAGAACGCATGGATTTCCTGGCCGGACACTTCCTTGGCGATGAAGTTGGCCAGCAGGCGCGCGGCGAGGCGGCCGTATTCGGGTTCTTCACCGATCAGTAGCGCCGAGGTGCGGATGGACAGCTCGTCCAGCTCCTGGGTGGTCGCGCCGTTGTACAGGCCGGAGATGGTGCGGGTCGCAACGCGCATCGGATCCACCGCATGCAGACCTTCGCAGCAGCGCTGTACGGCGCGCACGATCTTGTTCAGGTCCACCAGTTCGGTCGTGCCATTGCGCTTGGTCACGCTCATGGCGGTCGCCGTGGGCGGCGAGGTCAGCAGGAATTCGCTTTCCTTATCGATAGCTGCGCTGGTTTCGGTGCTCACGGCGTTTTCCTCTTGGCGTGATTTGGGGTGGTACAGCGTGGGTCTGCCTGGCAGGCGCCGGAACCGATGCAGAGATGCTCAGGGTGGACTAGCGGCGTCGCAGGAGCCGCGACCCGGGCAGGCAAGCCTGCGGGCGGTTCCCCTGCGTCACCGGTCCTCTCCCCCCGGAGAATCCTGCGACCGGCACCACACGCTGTACTTCGTGCGGTTGTCAGTAGGTCTTCAGGCCATCGGCGTGAAGGCGATACGCCCGTCGACTTGTGGTCGGCGGTACCGACGGCCACAAGATAGTGGGGGTACCAGGTGTCGTCAACGCCAAATGTAGTGAATTTCCCTAATCCCTTGCGGCGCAAGGACCGGGCCGGAAAAGCGTCCGACGAACGGTCTGGACCTGTCGAAAGCGAGTGCGCAGTCAAGGGCAAATGGCCGGATTGTCCTCCTCGAAAACAGAACAACGCCCGCTCACGCAGCCCTAACGAATGGCCGCCGGTCAGGGTGACTTCCGACCCGCGCCGGGGGCGCTCCGGGGTGCCACGCTTCGGTTGTCTCCTTTATATGAACGCGACCATGCGCCTGCCCCTGATCGGCTGTCTGATGGTGGGCCTGACCGTGGCCGGTACCGCCGCGGCGGGCGAGAGCAAGGCCCCGCAGCTCTCCTCCCGCCAGTGCGGGGTGAGCACGCCTTACAACGTGCTGGTGGACAGTGGTGGGATCTGGCTGCGCAACCGCGACCAGGTGCCGGCGGAGATCTTCTTCCACGATGGCGAGCTGAACATCGATCGCCAGCCGATCCCCGTCAGCGACGCCGATGCCCAGCGCCTGCGCCAGCTCGAATGGGGCACCCGCCAGTTGGTGCCTGCGGTGGCCGGAGTCGCCGGGGAAGCCACGGACATCGCCTTCGATGCGCTGGGCGCCACGGTGGAGATCATGACCGGCAGCCGCCGCAAGGCGCGCGAGGTGGATGGGCTGCGCAAAGATGCCCACGAGTACGTCGGCCGTACCCTGGGCCGCGGGATCTGGGAGCAGGATCTGTTCGGCGAGCAGTTTGAAGCCCGGATCGAGCAGGCCGCCGAGTCGATGTCGGCCTCGCTGGCCCGCGGCGTGATGTGGACGATGCTGACCGGCGGCTCGGACCGGATCGAGGCCCGCGCCGAGAAGATGGAGGCCGACCTGGAGCGCCGCATGGAGGCGCGCGGGCAGGCGCTGGAGGCGCAGGCCCAGTCGCTGTGCACCCAGGTGCTGGCGCTGGATGCGATCCAGCAGTCGCTGGAGGTGCGCTACCAGGGCAAGCCGCTGGCGATGATGGTGATGGACCGCGACGAGGACGCGGCCGCGCCGATCGCGCACGAACAGCCGCGCGGAGACGCGCTGGTGTTACCGCCGTTGTAGAGAACATCCACGCATGGCGTGGATCTACGTTGCACGGCCTATCCACGCATGGTGTGGATCTACCTCACGGCCTGTCCAGGCCCGGCGTGGAGCTACGCGCGGTGCGGGGTGCCCAGGTACTCGGCGCTCTGCGTTTCAATCAGGCGCGAGGCGGTACGTTCGAACGCGCCTCGTACTCATGCTCTGCCTCTGCGCGAACCCGAATTCTCTGACAGCCCTGTTGCCAGAAAATCCGGGATCTTTACAGATGAACAACCTACTCTTTGATCAGCCCCAGCACTTCGCCCAAGCTTTCCACAAACCTTGCCTGCTCATCTGAATACTCCATTGCGATGCTCTCAAACTGTGAGCACAAAGATGATTGGGACTCCAAGTCCATCATTTGCAATGTCGACGCCAATTGTTCAAGCCGCTGGATTGCAGCATCAGGATCCAATACATCATCCGCCGAAAACTCTAGAAAGATGGCAAGCTCAACGATGGCTCGCGCAACGTGCTGGTCGATTTCCCTGCTCATCAGTAATTCTCTGAACTCTGTTTGCTTGAGCTTGTGCAGGCACTTCCCAGTGCGCAGTTGAATCACTCTGACTTAGCGCGTGAGGTGGAGACGAGCCCGCGCTCGGCTCTACAACCAGCGGAACCCCTCACGCCTTGTGCGGGGTACCCAGGTATTCGGCACTCTGCATTTCGATCAGGCGCGAGGCGGTACGTTCGAACGCGCCCTGCAGCCGGACGCCGGAATACAGCCCGACCGGTGAATCGGTCGCGGTGCAGACCAGGTTGACGTGGCGGTCGTACAGCTCGTCGATCAGGTTGACGAAGCGGCGCGCGGCATCTTCATTCAGCTTGTCGAAGTGCGGGATGTCGCCCAGCAGCACGGTGTTGAACTCGTGCGCGATCTCGATGTAGTCCGACGGGCCGCGCGGGCCTTCGCACAGCGCTTTGAAATCGAACCAGACGATGCTCTTGCCGCGGCCGCGCACCGGAATCTTGCGCGCTTCGATCTCGATGTTGCCCGCCTTCGCCGGCTGCCCACCGCTGAGCTCGGCCCAGCGGCCGGCCAGCCAGGCATCGCTGCCGGCATCGATCGGGGACTGGTACACCGGCGAGCGGGTCAGCGCGCGCATGCGGTAATCCTCGGTGCCTTCGGCGTACAGCTCCACGCAGTAGGTCTGCAGCAGCCCGATCGCGGGCAGGAAGCTGTCACGCTGCAGCCCATTGAGGTACAGGTTCTCCACCGCCGTGTTGGAGGTGGTCACCAGGGTCACGCCCTCGGCGAACATGCGCTCGAGCAGGCGCGCCAGCAGCATTGCATCGCCGATGTCGGTGACGAAGAATTCATCCAGCACCAGCACGCGCAGTTTGCTGCGCCATTCCTGGGCGATCTTCGCCAGCGGATCACTCTGCCCCTGGTGTTCGCGCAGCCGCTCGTGGATGCCACGCATGAAGCGGTGGAAATGGGTGCGGTACTTCTGCTCGATCGGCAGGCCGTCATAGAACAGATCGACCAGGAAGGTCTTGCCGCGCCCCACCCCGCCCCAGAAGTACAGGCCCTTGACCGGCTCGGGCTTCTTCCAGAATGCGGAGAGGCGATCCAGCCAGCCGTCCTGCGCACTGTCGACCAGCGCGAGGTGGATGCGGTCCAGCTCGGCCAGGGCGGCATGCTGGGCCGGGTCGTTCTGCCATTCGCCCCGGGCCACGCCATCGGCGTAGCGCTGCGACGGGGTCATCACGGTCTCGCTCATGCCGCGTCGGGGGCGGGGTTGGGCAGCCACTGCTTGAGGCCATGGATGAGCGCGCCGCGCAGGTCGACGATCTTGCGGTGGAAGAAGTGGCTGGTATCGGGCATGCGCACCAGTTCGTGCGGTGCATCCAGGCCATCCAGCCAGTCATAGACCGCCTGCGGATCGACGATCTCGTCTTCCTCGCCCTGGATCACCAGCCATTGGGCCGGCGGCTGCATGCCCTCGAAATCCCAGCGCCCGGCGGGCGGCGCGATCGAGATCAACGTGGTCGGCTGCAGGTCGCCCGCGGCGCGCAGCGAGACATACGCACCAAAACTGAAACCGGCCAGCCACAGCGCCTGGCCGGGCCGCTGCGCACGGACCCAGGCCGCGACGGCCTTGAGGTCGTCCTGCTCGCCCACGCCGTTGTCGAACGTGCCGGCCGAGTCGCCGACGCTGCGGAAGTTGAAGCGCACGGTGGCGATGCCCAGGTCGCGCAGCGAGCGCGCGGCCATGGTCACCACCTTGTTGTGCATGCTGCCGCCCTCGGTGGACAGGGGGTGGCAGACGATCGCCACCACCGGCTGCACCGCGACACCGGCCTCGGGCAGATCAACCACGACATCCAGCGGACCAACCGGTCCGTCCAGCGTCAGCGCACCGCTTTCTTGGGGAAATGGGGGATTGTGCATGGCGTCATAATACCGTCCCTCCGCGTGCTTCACCGCCGCCCCCGCCGGATCCGTACATGCACTATCTGGTTTTCAGCGTTCTCTGCAGCGTGCTGGTCTCGGTCCTGCTGAAGCTGGCGCCGCGCCAGCGGCTGGACATGCCGCAGGTGGTGACCTGGAATTATCTGGTCGCCAGCGTGCTCAGCGCGGTGCTGCTGCAACCCTCGCTGGCCTCGCTGCAGACCGCGCATGCGCCGTGGGCGGCCCTGCTCTGCCTGGCCGTGGCGCTGCCGGCGATCTTCCTGATGATGGCCCGCGCGGTGACCCGCGCCGGGATCGTGCGCAGTGACGTGGCCCAGCGGTTGTCGCTCCTGCTTTCGCTGCTGGCCGCGTTCCTGGTGTTCGGGGAGAGCGCCAACGGCTGGAAGCTGGCCGGCCTGGGGCTGGGCCTGCTGGCGATCCTGGGCATCAGCGTGCGCCCGCGCGCTGGTGCGGCCGAGCCCTCCGGTGGGCGGGCCTGGCCATGGCTGCTGGCGGTGTGGGTGGGCTATGCGCTGGTCGACATCCTGCTCAAGAAGGTGGCGTTGTCGGGCACGCCCTCGATGGCTGCGCTGCTGGCCAGTTTCAGCCTGGCCTTCGTGCTGATGTTCCTGCTGCAGTTGTGGCGCCACCTGCGCGGCATCGCCCGCCTGCAGTGGCGCAACGGGGTCGGCGGCGCCCTGCTCGGCCTGCTCAACTTCGGCAATATCCTGTTCTACGTGCGCGCCCACCAGCACCTGCCGGACAGCCCGGCGGTGGTATTTGCCGGCATGAACATCGGCGTGGTGGTGCTGGGTGCGCTGGTGGGCATCGTCGGTTTCGGCGAGCGCACCAGTGTGTGGAACCGGGTGGGCCTGGCGTTGGCCGTGGTGGCGATCGGGTTGATCGCGTGGGGCACGTGGTAACTGGTTGATGCGGTGCCGGCCAGCGGCCGGCACTACCCGGGCAACGCGACGGTGGCCGGGCGTGCCGGCGCACCCGCGCGGTATCAGCGATCAAACCCCAGCAGCAGCGGATCATGGTCCGAGCTGCGCCACGGGCCCGCTTCGTTGCGGTCGCGGTAGCCCACATCGTCGGCTTCATCGGCGTTGATGTGCCACTCTGCCGCCGCACGCAGGCGCTTGGCCATGCCCGGGCTCAACAGCGCGTGATCCAACCGGCCGGTCATGCCGTTGTAGACGTAGCTGTAAGGCCGTTCGACCTTCGCCACGGCGAACGCATCGCGCCAGCCGGCGGCGTGCAGGGTGCGGATCGGATCTTCCATGGCGTAGGCGTTGAAGTCGCCCAGCAGCACCGCATCGCGGGTGCCGGCACCGGTCGGGTCGGTCGCCAGCCACTGGTCCAGCAGCGTGGCCGAGGCGACCCGGGTGGCATTCCAGCAGGCCTGGCCGTCCTTCTGATCGGCATCGGCGCCGGTCGCCTCTGAGCAACCCTTGGATTTGAAATGATTGGCCACGACCACGAACGGGGCGCCCTTGCCCGCACGGAAGGCCTGCGCCAGCGGCACGCGGCTGCGCTCGCCGAAGGGCTCCTTCTCCAGCACGGCGGGGGCGCCGACCGGGGTCACGCGCGTGGCGCGGTAGATGATGCCGACCCGGATCGGGTTGTCACCCGGGCCCTGCTTTGCGTCGATGAAACGCCAGTCGGCACCCTGGCCGCGGTCCGCATTGAGCGCATCGACGAGCTGGGCGATCGCCGACTGCGGGCCGTAGCCGTCGTTCTCCAGTTCCATCAGTGCGGCGACATCGGCGCCGAGCGCGTTGATGGTCGCGACCAGCTTGGCCTTCTGCGCCTGGTGTTCGGCCAGGGTGCGCGCACCACGCAGGGTCGGGTAACCACCGCCCTGGCCGTCGCCATTGAAGAAGTTCTCCAGATTGAACGCGGCCACGTGCAGGGCGCCAGCCACCACCGGGACTGCCGGGCGCTCCAGTGCCGGCAGGTTCAGGGGACGGCTCACCTGCAGACGCGTGTTGCCCTTGGGATCGATACGGACGACGCCTTCCACATTGCGCAGGACCATGCCGGTGCGCAGGTTCGCCGCCGCCGGCAGGTAGGCCACCGGGCCGGGGTCGCGGGCGTCGCTGCCATCGTCGAGCACCAGCCGGCGATGCAGGTTGTCGGCCACCACCTGCGCGTGCCCCGCAGTGCCGGGCGCGGCCACTTCGCTCGGCTGCCAGAGGCGGCCGCCGAAGGCCACGGTCAGCTCACCGAAGCGCGACAGGCCATCGGTGCCGGCCAGGGTCAGCGGCGCGGCGATGCGGACCTGCTGGCCATCCAGCGTGCGCCAGTCGGTGGGCGGCGCGGTCAGGGTGACAGTGGCCGACGGGGTCGGCGCCGGGCGCACCTGCGGCGAGGTAGCGGGCTGCGGCTGGGCGGCATGGACCGCGCCGGACAACGCCAGCGCGAGAGCGAACACGAGGGGGGTACGGCGCATCGGAAGCAGGACTCCAGGGAAGTGCGACAAGGCTAACCACATAACGTGAAACGCCGCCCTTCGGCGGCGTCGGTGGCCTGATCCGGCAAAGCCGTTATTTCAGGTTGGCCAGCATCCAATCGACCGTGGCATGGATCTGCTCTTCGGTCAGCGCCGGATTACCGCCCTTGGGCGGCATGATGCCACCGTCCGGGCCGGTGTAGCCCTCCACCGCGTGCTTGTAGAGCGTGTCCTTGCCCTGGGCGATGCGCGCATCCCAATGGCTGTGGTCCAGGGTCGGCGCATTGCCGACGCCATTGGTATGGCAGGCGGTGCAGAGGTTGTCGAAGATCACCTTGCCGTCGGTGGTGCCGCCGTAGGCGACCTGCGAGGCGGCTTTGACCAGCGCTGCGGCATGGGCGGCAGCCTGCGCGGCGGCACCGGTGCTGCCGGCGTAGACCGCACCGGCCGGCGCGATGCGCTGCTCGGTGCGCTTTGCCGCCATCGGCGAGACTTCAGGGGGAATGCTGGTGTGCAGGTAGGCCGCGAAGATGATCAGGCCCAGTGTGATGGCCATCAGCAGCGCGATGACCATGGAGAAGCGTTTCAGGAACTCGAGGTCGTAATTCCGCACTCTCTATACCCCTGGCTGGTAGTCGTTGGACCACGGCTTGTCGGCCGAGTATGACCAGCGTCGGCGGCGCTGCGCAAGCGACCCGCCGGTGTCGCAATGCAGCATCGGCGCGAGTCAGGCGCCGGCGGCACGCAGGCAGAAAATGCAGATCGACTCGACCAGCGCATCTTCATCGCCGTGCGCGTCGCGGCTGAGTGCGGTCGGGCCGACCAGCGCCTCGGTGAACGCGCCCACGATGCAGGCTGCGGCCACATGGGTGTCCTGCGGCGGGAAGGTGCCTGCTTCCACGCCATCGGCCACGATGCGCCGGAACACGTCGCCGAACAGGCGCCGGCAGCGGATGCGCTCGGCTTCCACTTCCGGATCCACCGGCTCGGCGATGAAGGCATAGGCCAGCCCGGGGCCGGCCAGCGCGCGCCGCACGAAGGCGGTGATCGCCCGGCGCAGGCGCTCGGGCGCGGGCAACGGCTCTGCCGCGATCGCCTCGAAGATGCGCAGCTCGTGGTCCACCGCGGCCGTCAGCACCTCCACGAACAGCTCGGCCTTGGAAGGGAAGTGCCGGTAGATCAGCCCGGTGGACACCCCGGCCTCGGCCGCCACGGCGGTCACCGGGGCGTTGCGGTAGCCGCCGGCGGCCACCAGCGCACGGGTCGCCAGCAGGATGCGTTCACGGGCGCCGGCAAGGCGTTCTTCCATCAGGGCGGAGCGTTTATAGGCCATTTGTTGATTCTATGTTCAATTTTTGAATTTGTGTTCACTTCTTTGTCGAACCCGGCTACGCTGGGGGTACATCGCCCGCGGGACGGCCCCGTCAGCCCGTCCATCCCTCCCGGCGCGTCCCATCCCTTGTTGTTGCGGAGTCGCCCATGCACGTCCCGACCATGAACTTCGATCTCGGCGAAGAGATCGACCTGCTGCGCCAGAGCGTGGCCCATTTTGCCTCCGCTGAAATCGCCCCGCTGGCGGCCAAGGCCGACGAAGAGAATCTGTTCCCCAATGCGCTGTGGCGCAAGCTCGGCGAGCAGGGCCTGCTCGGCCTGACCGTGGAAGAGGAATACGGCGGCAGCGGCATGGGCTACCTCGCGCACGTGGTGGCGATGGAAGAGATCTCGCGTGCCTCCGGTGGCATCGCGCTGTCCTACGGGGCGCACTCCAACCTGTGCGTGAACCAGCTGCGCAAGAACGGCAACGAAGACCAGAAGCAGCGCTACCTGCCCGGCCTGTGCAGCGGCGAGCTGGTCGGCGCGCTGGCGATGAGCGAGCCGGGCGCCGGCTCGGACGTGGTCTCGATGAAGCTGCGCGCGGACAAGCGTGGCGATCACTACGTGCTCAACGGCAACAAGATGTGGATCACCAACGGCCCGGATGCCGATGTGCTGGTGGTCTACGCCAAGACCGATCCGGATGCGGGTGCCAAGGGCATCACCGCGTTCCTGATCGAGAAGGGCATGAAGGGCTTCTCCACCGCACAGAAGCTGGACAAGCTGGGCATGCGCGGCTCCAACACCTGCGAGCTGGTGTTCGAGGATTGCGAAGTGCCCGAAGCCAACGTGCTTGGCGTGGTCGGCGGTGGCGTCAAGGTGCTGATGTCCGGTCTGGACTATGAGCGCGTGGTGCTGTCCGGTGGCCCGCTCGGCCTGATGGCTGCGGCCATGGACGTGGTGATGCCGTACGTGCACGAGCGCAAGCAGTTCGGCGAGGCGATCGGCACCTTCCAGCTGATCCAGGCCAAGCTGGCCGACATGTACGTGGGCCTCAACGCCTGCCGCGCCTATGTCTACGCGGTGGCCCGCGCCTGCGACCAGGGCCGCACCACGCGCCAGGACGCGGCCGGCGCCATCCTGTATTCGGCCGAGAAGGCCACCTGGCTGACCGGGCAGGCGATCCAGATCCTGGGCGGCAACGGCTACATCAACGAGTACCCGACCGGACGGCTGTGGCGCGATGCCAAGCTGTATGAAATCGGCGCCGGCACCTCGGAGATCCGCCGCATGCTGATCGGCCGCGAACTGTTCCAGCGCACCAAGTAAGGGCCCTGCCATGACCGTATTGAGCACCCAGCTGCAACCGGGCAGCGACACCTTCGAGGCCAACCGCGCCGCGCTGCAGGCGGTGGTCGACGACCTGCGCGCCACCCTGGCGCAGACCGCGCTGGGCGGCAGCGAAGCGGCACGCGCCAAGCACACCGCACGCGGCAAGCTGCTGGTCCGTGAGCGCATCGATGCCCTGCTCGACCCGGGCAGCGCCTTCCTGGAAATCGCCCCGCTGGCCGCGCACGGCATGTATGGCGACCCGATCCCCAGCGCCGGCGTGGTCGCCGGCATCGGCCGGGTTTCCGGAGTGGAGTGCGTGATCGTGGCCAACGATGCCACGGTCAAGGGTGGCACCTACTACCCGATGACGGTCAAGAAGCACCTGCGCGCGCAGGAAGTGGCCGAGCAGAACCGCCTGCCCTGCATCTACCTGGTGGATTCGGGCGGCGCATTCCTGCCGCTGCAGGACGAGGTGTTCCCGGACCGCGACCATTTCGGCCGGATCTTCTACAACCAGGCCAACCTGTCCGCGCAGGGCATTCCGCAGATCGCCTGCGTGATGGGCAGCTGCACCGCCGGTGGCGCCTACGTGCCGGCGATGAGCGATGAAACGGTGATCGTGCGCGAGCAGGGCACCATCTTCCTCGGCGGCCCGCCGCTGGTGAAAGCGGCCACCGGTGAAGTGGTCACCGCCGAAGAACTGGGCGGTGCCGATGTGCACACGCGCATCTCCGGCGTGGCCGACCACATGGCCGACAACGACCTGCAGGCGCTGGCCCGGGTCCGCGCGATCATCGCCCAGCTCAACTGGCGCAAGCCCGAGCCGGCGCTGGCGGTGCAGGCCCCGGTGGAACCGCGGCATCCGGCCCACGAGCTGTATGGCGTGATTCCGGCCGACACGCGCAAGCCCTACGACGTGCGCGAAGTGATCCTGCGCCTGGTCGACGATTCGCGCTTCGATGAGTTCAAGCCGCGCTACGGCAACACCCTGGTCACCGGCTTCGCGCATCTGCACGGCTACCCGGTGGGCATCATCGCCAACAACGGCATCCTGTTCTCCGAGTCCGCGCTGAAGGGCGCGCACTTCATCGAACTGTGCACGCAGCGCGGCATTCCGCTGGTGTTCCTGCAGAACATCACCGGCTTCATGGTCGGCCGCAAGTACGAGCACGGCGGCATCGCCAAGGACGGGGCCAAGCTGGTGATGGCCGTGGCCTGCGCCAAGGTGCCCAAGTTCACCGTGGTGATCGGCGGCTCGTTCGGCGCCGGCAACTACGGCATGTGCGGCCGCGCCTACTCGCCCAACTTCCTGTGGATGTGGCCGAACGCACGCATCGGCGTGATGGGCGGCGAGCAGGCCGCCAGCGTGCTGGCCACGGTCAAGCGCGATGGCATCGAAGCCAAGGGCGGGCAGTGGTCGGCCGAGGAAGAAGACGGCTTCAAATCACCGATCCGCGAGCAGTTCGAATCGCAGGGCCACCCCTACTACGCCAGCGCCCGGCTCTGGGATGACGGCGTGATCGATCCGGCCGACACCCGTCGTGTGCTGGGCCTGGCGCTGTCGGCCAGCCTCAACGCCCCGGCGAAGAAGACCGACTTCGGCGTGTTCCGCATGTAATGCACGGGCGGTGCCGCCTGGCACCGCCGCCCCTGGCCCGCGCAACGAGACCACCATGTTCACCAAGATCCTGATCGCCAACCGTGGCGAAATCGCCTGCCGCGTCATCGCTACCTGCCAGCGCCTGGGCATCGCCACCGTGGCGGTGTACTCCGACGCCGACCGCAACGCGCGCCACGTGCGCCTGGCCGACGAGGCCATCGCGATCGGCCCGGCACCGGCGCGTGAGAGCTACCTGCGCGGCGACGCCATCCTGGCCGCCGCCCGCCGCACCGGCGCGCAGGCGATCCATCCCGGCTACGGCTTCCTCTCGGAGAACGCCGGTTTCGCGCAGGCCTGCGCCGAGGCGGGCATCGTCTTCATCGGCCCCTCTGCGGCGGCGATCCGCGCGATGGGCGACAAGAGCGCGGCCAAGGCGCTGATGCAGCAGGCCGGCGTGCCGCTGACCCCGGGCTACCACGGCGACGAGCAGATCCCCGAGTTCCTGCGCAAGCAGGCCGACAGCATCGGCTATCCGGTGCTGATCAAGGCCAGCGCCGGCGGCGGTGGCAAGGGCATGCGCCGCGTGGACGACAGCGCGACCTTCACCGAGGCGCTGGCCAGCTGCCAGCGTGAGGCGCAGTCGGCGTTCGGCAACGCACACGTGCTGGTGGAGAAGTATGTCGAGCGCCCGCGCCACATCGAGATCCAGGTGTTCGGCGACAGCCACGGCAACGTGGTGTACCTGTTCGAGCGCGACTGCTCGGTGCAGCGCCGCCATCAGAAGGTGCTGGAAGAAGCGCCTGCCCCCGGCATGACGCCCGAGCGCCGCGCCGCGATGGGCAAGGCCGCCGTCGATGCCGCGCGCGCGGTCAACTACGTCGGCGCGGGCACGGTGGAGTTCATCGCCGGCCCCGATGGCGATTTCTACTTCATGGAAATGAACACCCGCCTGCAGGTGGAGCACCCGGTCACCGAGTGCATCACCGGCACCGACCTGGTCGAGTGGCAGCTGCGCGTGGCCAGCGGTGAGCCGCTGCCGCTGCAGCAGGATCAGTTGCAGATCCGCGGGCACGCACTGGAAGCCCGCCTGTACGCCGAAGACGCCGACCGCGGTTTCCTGCCGTCCACCGGCACCCTGCGCCACCTGCGCCTGCCGGCCAACACCGCGCACGTGCGCGTGGACGCCGGTGTCGAACAGGGCGATGCGATCACCCCGTTCTACGACCCGATGATCGCCAAGCTGATCGTCTGGGATGTCGACCGCGACGCCGCGCTGCGCCGCATGCAGCAGGCGCTGGCCGAGTGCGAAGTGGTTGGCGTGACTACCAATGCCGCCTTCCTGCGCCGGCTGGTGATGACCGATTCGTTTACCCAGGCCAAGCTGGACACCGCGCTGATCGAGCGCGAGCAGGCCGCCCTCACCCCCAACGACAACGACAGCGATCCGGCACTCTGGGCGCTCGCCGCGATCGCCGGCGTGGCCACCAGCGAGGCTGCCAGCCGTGATGCGCGTGACCCGCACTCGCCGTGGCAGGCCCAGGATGGCTGGCGCCTGGGCGCGGCCGCCGCACGCGCGCTGACGCTGGAGCACCGAGGTGCCCAGCGCAGCGTGACCGTGCAGGGCGCGGGCACGGGCACGGGCACGGGCGAACATTGGACCGTCCACATGGACGGCAACGCGCTGCAGGGCAGCGGCCGCCTGGCCGGTGATGCACTGCGCGTACAGATCGGCGAGCAGCTGCACCGCGCCACCGTCATCCGCGACGGCAACGAGCTGTACCTGTTCGGCAGCGAAGGCGTGCAGCGCTTCACTCTGCATGATCCGGTCAGCGAAGCGGACCAGTCCGTTGCCGATGCCGGCAGCCTGGTCGCGCCGATGCCGGGTCGTATCGTGGCCACGCTGGTGGCACCGGGCATGGCGGTCAAACGCGGCGCGCCGCTGCTGGTGCTGGAAGCGATGAAGATGGAGCACACGCTGCAGGCGCCGGCCGATGGCACCGTGCAGGGCTACCGGGTGAAAGCCGGAGACCAGGTGGGCGATGGGGCGGTGCTGGTGGATTTCGAGGCGGACGGGGCCTGAGCCCCGCTCGTCCGCTCAGCCAACCCGCTGCCAGACCTGCTCCAGTGGATCAAGCTCGGCTGTCTGCATGTGCTGGCCGCGCCAGCCGAACCCGCAGACCGCCAGCGCTCCCTGCCGGATAGGATCCAGGCCAAAGCCGCGCTCGAGATGCTTTTCATTGATCGCACCGGTGATGAACGCCCCCAGGCCCAGGTCGGTTGCAGATAGGTACAGCGTCTGCGACAGATGCCCCGCCTCCAGGGTCACGACCCGGTATCCCTTGGCGTGGCGGCGGTACTTCCAGAACGTTCGATCGAAGCGTGGGACCAGGGCGACCAAGCAATGTGCATTGGCAAACCAGTGCTGCTGGCCGACGCTCTCCATGATGAAGTCGCGCAGTGGCCGTTCCGGGTCCGGCAGGGGCACCAGGTCGTGGCTATCGGCACGGTACCGGTAGAGGCCGGGGCGCACGCCGTCCACGTTCTGCACGACCAGATAGGCCTCGATGGGGTGGAGGCCCCCGCCGGAGGGACTGTTCTTCTTGTGGAAAACCAGGTCCGGTCCCACTCTTACCTGTGACTGGGCGCCAAATACTCTTGCCAGCATCTGGGTGAACATGGGTAACGGCAGGACGCGGGAATCGTCGAAGTTCCTGCAGGTTGCGCGCCGCAGCAGCAGCGCATCGAACTCCGTCGGCTCGGTGTGCGGCAACACGATCGCCTCGACTTCACCGCGTGTCGCGGTGTTCGCTGGCGGCGGACCAAGTACCTCGCGCATTCCCTTGGCCGTATCGGTGCCGCCATCCACGGTGTTCTTTACCGCATCCACGGCATCCCAGCGGGTGAATGCGTGCAGGATGGCCGCCAAAGGATGCCAGTGACTGTCGCGCAGGCGCTGGTCATTGGCCAAATGCACTGCCGCGGTACTGTCGGTTTCCGATTGCTCGAGCAGCACCAGCCCGGCATCGACCAAGGCAGCCTGCTCATCACCGTGCATCCCGATGCTGTCGGCCCAAACCCATTGGCTCGGACCGAGCACGCCCAGCAGATCGCGCTGACGGGGGCTGACCGGCACCGGTCCATCCAGGTGGGGGGCCAAAGCCGTCCACCCCAGGCTGCGAACCATTCCATTGCCGCCGCTGAGCAGATTCTGCAACTGGAACTCCACTGTTTCGCGTGGCTCGAACAACACGACTTCGCAGCGACGTATCCGCACTGTGGGACTCTCCGACTTCACCGGCACCGCGCCGTCGTCCTGCCATATCGGCACGGGACGTCCAATCTGTACCGACTCAACGAGTGCTAAAGCCTGGTCGATCGCGGTCGATGTTGCTCTCTGATCCGTGCTCTCGCGGCTCCCAAACCGATTCGATTGAAGGAAGTAGCCATGTCGTTGCCGCCCCTGGAACCCGCCATCGCCCTGGCCTTGATTTGCCGCCTGGGAACCGATGATACGTTCCGTGCACTGTTCGCCTCCGATCCCGCCGCCGCGCTGGTGGAGATCGGCATGTCCACCGCAGACGCTGCGGCGCTCGGTGTCTGCTGCGAAGTCAATGAGCTTGCCGCCAAGAGCGACATTCTGGCGGCCAAACAGGAGCTGCAGGACATGTTCACGTCGCTGCAGAATCAGACCGTTCCGGCACTGGACGCCAACCCGGCAGGCAGCCACACGCTCAAGGGTCCGTAAGCAGGTCCGCGGCGGCAAGCCCAGCAACACGCTTGCCACCGCGCAACTCTGCCGCAATACGGCTGGCGGCATTGCTGTCGGTAATGTTCATCGCCTGCATGCAATACCCGCAATCGAGTTCGGCATACGCCATGCCACGATTGCTGCGGAGAAAATCCGCCTGTGCCAGGGCCTCGCTGTTCCTCCCCAATGCACGCAGCGTATTCATCGCCGCGACGCGTGTCTGGAATCTGGACGTATCGCGCAGGAAAGGCCGTAGCTTCTGCATGGCCGCAGGCGCGTCGCCGGTCAGGCGGAGGCGTTCGGCGGCGACCACTGCCCGCATTTCGTCCAGTGCAGTCGCACCACCGGCATCACGGCCGCTGTGGATCACGCCCAGCACGCGGCTGCTGGTGTCCATGTCGCCCATGCGGGCAGCCAACAATGCCGTGCCCATGGCCATCATGGCATCTTCGCTGGCGTCCGGATTGCCCTTGTCAGCCAATCGCTTCAATGCACTGTCCGCTGCTGCGCGCACATTCTTCAGCGCAGCTTCGCGGTTGCCAGCCGCCCATTGCACCGTCGCCTGTGGCAGCAGATACAACTGGCGATCAAAACCTGTTTCGCCCGCCATTGCACTGACGCCCGCAGCCGCCTCTGCTTCGGCACGTTGCCACTGGCCGCGATCCGCCGCAATGGAAATCCGCTCCACACCCGCGTGCCGGTTGTGGGTGGATTGGGCCAGGTGCTTATCTGCTTCAGCATAGTTGCGCTCGCTCGCCGCAACAGCAGCGAGATAGCGATGGCTGGCGGTACGGCCACCAGCAACAGCCGTTTCCAGCGCGCGTCGCGCGCCAGCCTGGTCGCCCTTGGCCAAGGCGATGCGCCCCAGTTGGTCGTAGGCGATATTGGAGAGCTCAAAACGGCTGTCCGCTGCGCGGCTGGCATAGGTGAACGCCTCTGCGTAGCGATTGTCGGTATATAGCCAGATAGCGGCATTGTGCTGCGCCGAGAAATAATCCGGATAAAGGCTCGCCAGCTGCATCCAGGCATCGGCGGCCTTGGACTGATCGGTCAACGTGGTGAACCATGCGTCCAGATACAGCTCTTCGCGAGCCGGCAGTCTGTACGACAGCGACTTCAGGCGACGCACCACTGCCAGGGCGCCAGGCTTGTCGACATCGGCAACGCGCGCACGCACCTGGCCCATCCACGCAAGGGCAAAATTCGGATCCAGCTGGACAGACCGCTCATACATGGCCAGGGCCCCCCGGTAGTCTCCCTCGCCGTAACGGCGCTGGCCAAGCGCGTACGCACGCAATGCATCCAGGCTCGAGGTGGTGACCAGCGGCAACGGCATCGAGTCGACCTTGAGCCTGGCTTTGCCTTCTCCCAACTGATCGCGCAGCCGTGTCGTGACCTGGTCGATCGAACCAAGAAGCGACTGCACACCTTCACCGTCGGCAGAGGCAACCGCCAGGGTTTGCTGTGAATGCGGTTCAAGCACCTCTACGCTGATCCGCGCGCGCCCGCCCATCTCGCTGACGGTCGGCAGCAGGACCAGCTGGGCGCCCGCGCGCAGCGCGACTTCGGATGCAGAGGTCGCATCCAGTGGTGCGCCTGGCTGCCGGCGCATCAACTCCATGATGCCGCGCGCCTTCATGTCACTCAGCACGTTGACGTGCCGGGACTGTTCCAGGCTGATTCGGAATGCCTGCTGCAACGAATCATCCAGAACCACATTGCCCGTCAGGTTGCGCACGTCGCCGATGACCACCCAATCCCGTTCGGCGAAGGCGATGGCCGGCTCCGGACGCAGCAGCATCCACGCACCCACACCGGCCACGACCACCAACAGTACCTCGGCAGCCAAAGCCGCCGGCTGCCGCCACAACGGAAGGTCGCGCCGCGCCTTCGCATTACCGCGCGGCATCCGCAGCGGTGCGAACCCGATTTCACCTACCTCGAACACCTCTTGTCTGGCCGGCACTCCCTTGAACCGCCAGCGGCCGTGCGACCTCCACAGCAGCTGTTCACCGCGCTCGCCCAGTTCACCGGTGGCGCGATGGGTCAATGATTCGGCCACCGCCGAGAGCAGTATCTGTCCTGGCCGCGCCAGGGTCATGAGCCGTGCGGCCATCGGCTTGGCCAGGCCCTCCACCTCCAGCGACTTGGCGCCCACCTTGATCGCTTCGGGACTGTTCTCCCACGTCAGCACTTCGCCCACATGCAGGCCTGCGCGCGCACGCAGCACGATGTTGCGTTGCTTGCCGATCTCCTGCAGGCCGCGTTGGTAATCCAGCGCAAACCCCAACGCATCGATCGCACGATCAAACAGCAGGAACAGCCCGTCGGAGCGGTCGATCTGATGACCATTCCACTGCTGCTGCAGCGTCAACACCAACCGGTCGTGCTGCTGGAACAGTTCCGCCGCCGCCGCATCACCGATGCGCTCCACCAGGATCAACGAGTCGCACAGATCGGTGAACAGCAGCGCCCGCATCTGCGGGGCCTGGGTCGACGTTCCGTTGTCGCCGTTCATGCCGATCTCCCGATCAGGGGGTGGCGGTCGCTGATCGCGACCAGTGCAATCGGTTGCCGCCCAGCCGTTTGGCCTGGTACAGCGCATTGTCGGCGCGAGCGTACCACTCGCTCCAATCGGTCTGCGGGTCGATCAGGCAGACCCCGATGCTGACCGGGCACACGTGCGGCACGCCGTGGGCGCGGCCGATCAGGCCATGCACCGCGCTGAGAATGAACTCGGCGGCGTGCTGCAGGCTGTCCTGGTCGGCGCTGCGCAGCAGCAGGCAGAATTCGTCGCCGCCCAGCCGGCAGGCCACGTCCGGCTCGGTGGCCACCGAGCGCAGGATGTTGGCCACGCTCTGCAGCACGCGGTCGCCGGCCTGGTGGCCGTGCACATCGTTGACCTGCTTGAACTGGTCGCAGTCGATCAGCAGCAGGCCCTGCGGCGCGCTGCCTTCCTGCGCACGGCAGTCCTGCAGGTAGAGCGCCAGGCCGCGCCGGTTGTGCAGGCCGGTCAGCTCGTCGGTGCGCACCAGCTCGCGGGTGTGGGTGAGCTGGTGGGTGGTGACGTAGAGGTTGTCCAGCGCGGTTTCGAGATCGTGGTTGCGGCGGCGCAGCTGGCGGATCAGCACCTGCTCGTTGCTCACCACTCGCATGATCGTGCGGCGCAGGAAGTAGGCCAGCAGGCCAGGGTCGCGGTCGACCAGACGCTGGAAATCGTCGTGGTCCAGTTCCAGCACGATGCTGTCCTGGACCGCACGCGCGCCGGCCGTGCGCTGGTGGTCGCCGATCAGCAGGCCCAGCTCGCCGAAGAATTCATTGGGACCGAGTGACTTCACGACGAGGTCTTCGCCGAAGTCCAGTTCGATGCAGCCGCTGACGATCACGTACATCGTGTTGCCGGCGTGGCCGCGATGGAACAGATGGGTGCCTGAGGGCAGCTTGCGTTGCCGGCCGAATTCGGAGAACAATGCGGACTCGCCGTTGCTCAGGATGGCGTGCACGATCTCAGCCATCGCCTTGCGGTCGATGTCTGATTCCTGTTCGCACATGATCGCCGCCGCACCCTTGCCGGTCATTTCCGAACACCCGCTTTTCAGCGTCCCCCTGGTGAGCGATGGAGGATAGCACTCCTCAAAACTGTGCGCCCTATCCCATTTCCGACTTTTACCCCCCAAGATCGTGAAAACACGCGCGTTCTACCGCGTCTGACGATGTGAAGAGCCGGGTCCGGAGACGACACAGGGCGGCAGGTCCTCCAACCGGCCGCCCTGTGGGCCTACCCTGGCCGTCCTTGCCGGGTCAGGCCGCGCGTTCGGCGTTGAACTGCTCCTCCTCGGTGGACCCGCTCAGGGCGGTGGTCGAGGACTGGCCCTGCTGGATCGCCTGGGTCACCGCGTCGAAGTAGCCGGTGCCGACCTCGCGCTGGTGCTTGACCGCCGTGAAGCCGCGGTCGGCGGCGGCGAACTCGGCTTCCTGCAGCTCCACGAAGGCGCTCATCTGGCGGCGGGCGTAGCCGTGGGCCAGGTTGAACATCGAGTAGTTCAGGGCGTGGAAGCCGGCCAGGGTGATGAACTGGAACTTGTAGCCATATTTGGCGATCTCCTTCTGGAAGGTCGCGATGGTGGCGTCGTCCAGGTTCTTCTTCCAGTTGAAGCTGGGCGAGCAGTTATAGGCCAGCAGCTTGCCCGGGAACTTGGCGTGGATCGCTTCGGCGAACTTGCGCGCAAACTCCAGGTCCGGCTTGCCGGTCTCGCACCAGATCAGGTCGGCGTAGGGGGCATACGCCAGGCCGCGGCTGATGGCCTGGTCCAGGCCGTTGCGGGTCTTGTAGAAGCCTTCCACGGTGCGCTCGCCGGTGGTGAACGGCTGGTCGTTGCCATCCACATCGCTGGTCAGCAGGTCGGCCGCCTCGGCATCGGTACGCGCGACCAGCAGGGTCGGGACGCCCATCACATCGGCAGCCAGGCGCGCGGCGTTGAGCTTCTCGATGGCCTCGCGGGTGGGCACCAGCACCTTGCCGCCCATGTGCCCGCACTTCTTCACCGAGGCCAGCTGGTCCTCGAAGTGCACGCCGGCCGCGCCGGCCTCGATCATCGCCTTCATCAGCTCGAAGGCATTGAGCACGCCGCCGAACCCGGCTTCGGCATCGGCCACGATTGGCTGCAGGAAGTCGATGTCATCCTTGCCTTCGGCATGGTGCAGCTGATCGGCGCGCAGCAGGGTGTTGTTGATGCGCTTGACCACCGCCGGCACCGAATCGGCCGGGTACAGCGACTGGTCCGGGTACATCTGGCCGGCCAGGTTGGCATCGGCGGCGACCTGCCAGCCGGACAGGTAGATCGCATTCAGGCCGGCTTTGACCTGCTGCATGGCCTGGTTGCCGGTCAGCGCGCCCAGCGCGTTGACGAAGTCCTTTTCCTGCAGGTACGTCCACAGCTTCTCCGCGCCCAGCCGCGCCAGCGAGTGCTCCACGTGCACGGTGCCACGCAGGCGCACCACATCGGCGGCGGTGTAGTTGCGGGTGATTCCGGCCCAGCGCGGGTCGGTGTTCCAAGCGTGCTGGATCTGTTCGGCGGTCTGCAGGGTGCTCATGTCGAATCTCCAAATGGAACGGATGCGGTAACAGCAGGTGGATGGCGGGTGGTCAGTCGAGGCGGTCGTAGGCCGGCAGGGTCAGGAAGTCGGTGAGCTCCTCGCGGCGGCTGAGGTCGGCCAGCAGCGCGATGGACTCGGGGATGCGGGCGCTGCCGGGCAGCGCGGCGCTATCGCCCAGCCGCGCCGGCAGCTGGGCCAGGGTGGCGTCGAGCAGGGCCAGGTCGATGGCGGTGCCGTCGTCCAGGTGCTGGCCGGGGGTATGCAGCCACTGCCACAGCTGGCTGCGGCTGATCTCGGCGGTGGCCGCGTCTTCCATCAGGTGGTGGATCGGCACGCAGCCGTTGCCGTCCAGCCAGGCGGCCAGGTAGCGCACGCAGACTTCCACGTTGCCCTCGAAACCGGCGCGGGTGATGGTGCCGGTGGGCGCGGCGATCAGGTCATCGCGGCCCACCTGCACGTCGTTGCGCAGCACGCGATGCTGGTTCGGTCCGGGCATGTGTTCGTCGAAGATCGCCTGCGCGACCGGGATCAGCACGGGATGGGCGACCCAGGTCCCGTCATGGCCGGCAGTGACCTCGCGCAGCTTGTCCGCCCGCACCCGCGCCATCGCCTGCTCGTTGGCGGCCGCGTCGTGGTTGATCGGAATCTGCGCGGCCATGCCACCCATCGCATGCGCGCCGCGGCGGTGACAGGTGCGGATCAGCAGCTCCGAATAGGCCTTCAGGAACGGCTGGGTCATCGTCACCTGGCCGCGCTCGGGCAGCACCTTGTCGGCGTGCCGGCGGAAGGTCTTGATGTAGGAAAAAATGTAGTCCCAGCGGCCACAGTTCAGTCCGACGATGCGGTCGCGCAGCGCGTGCAGGATCTCATCCATCTCGAACACCGCCGGCAGCGTTTCGATCAGCACGGTGACCTTGATCTGCCCATGCGGCAGCCCGAGCATGCCCTCGATGTGCGACAGCGCGGTCTCCCACAGCGCCGCCTCTTCCATGCTCTGCAGCTTGGGCAGGTAGAAGTACGGCCCCCGCTGCCTGCACATCAGGGTGCGGGCGTTGTGGAAGGCGAACACCGCCGCATCGAACAGGCCACCGGCGATCGGCTGGCCATCGATGCGCACGTGCTTCTCATCCAGGTGCCAGCCCCGCGGGCGGACGATCAGCACGGCCTGCTCGTTGAACGGACGCAGGCTGTACTGCTTGCCCGGCTTCCCATCCACGGACGGGCCGGTGTGGGTCAGATCGCCCCGCACCGCGCCGATCAGCGCCTGCTGGCCGGCCAGCAGATTGCGCCAGGCCGGGGCGGTGGAATCCTCGAAGTCGGCCATGAAGACCTTGGCGCCGGAGTTCAGCGCGTTGATGACCATCTTCGGGTCGGTCGGGCCGGTGATCTCCACCCGGCGGTCCTGCAGTGCCTCCGGCAGCGGGGCGACGTGCCAGTCGCTGGCGCGGATCTCGGCGGTATCGGCACGGAAGTCCGGCAGGCCGCCGCCATCGAAGAACGCTTGGCGGGCCACCCGCGCCTGCAGCCGGCGCTGACGCTCCGGCTCCACCGCCCGGTGCAGCGACACCAGCAGCGCCAGTACCCCCGCCGGCAGCAGCGCGGACTGGCCCGCCAGCTGGGTGGTGAGGGCAATGCCGGGGGTGGCCGGTGCATCGGCGGGGGTGGGCTGGGCGGTGGCGTAAGCGACGGCGGACATGGCGGGCTCCTGCGGTGCGGTTGAGCTCCACCGTGCGCCGCCGTGCCGATATTTGACAAAGCAGTTATTGCAATGGCTTACATAAGGCGTGCTTATACTCATGACGCCATGACCACGCCGCGCACGCCAAGCCCCCGGTTTTCCTACAAATCCGACCGGCTCAAACCGCTGCGGGCGTTCTGCCAGACCGTCCGCCTCGGCTCAGTCTCACGGGCAGCTGAGGCGCTGTTCGTCAGTCAGCCGGCCATCAGCCAGCAGCTGCAGGCGCTGGAGCGCGAGTTGGGCGTCAGCCTGTTCGAGCGCAGCGGCCGCCGCCTGGTGCCCAGCCGCGAAGGGCAGCTGCTGTATGAAATGGCGCTGCCGCTGGTGGAGAACCTGGACGGGCTCGAGGCCAGCTTCCGCGACAAGGTGAAGGGGCTGGATGCCGGCGAGCTCAACATCGCGGCCAACAGCTCGACCATCCTGTACCTGCTGCCGCGCATCGTGGAGCGCTTCCGCCAGCGCCACCCGGATGTCCGCCTGACCCTGCACAACGCGATCAGCGCCGACGGCACCGACCTGCTGCGCAGCGATGCGGCCGACCTGGCGGTGGGCTCGATGACCGACGTGCCGGCCGACCTCAGCTACGCCCCGGCCTACCGCTTCGAACAGGTGCTGATCGCCCCGCCCGAGCACCCGCTGGCGCATGGCGAGCTGAGCCTGGAGGCGATCTCGCGGTACCCGCTGGTGCTGCCGCCCAAACGCCAGATCACGTACCGGCTGGTGGACCAGGTGTTCCAGCGGCATCGGCTGCCCTACACCGTCGCGCTCGAGGTCGGCGGCTGGGAAGTGATCAAGCAATACGTGGCGATGGGCATGGGCATCTCGATCGTGCCGGCGCTCTGCCTCCACGATGCCGACCGCGAGAAGCTGGTGACGCGCTCGATGAGTGCGTGGTTCCCGGAGCGGAGTTATGGCGTGATCGTGCGCCGCGGGCGGTTTCTGTCACCGCAGGCGCGGGCATTCATCGAGCTGATCCAGCCGGACCTGTTCAGTCCGCGCAGCTATGATGAAAGTGGTCATTCCGAGCGCTGACGCACGCCCCATGTCCATCGAACTCCGCCACCTGCGCTACTTCCTGGCCGTCGCCGAGACGCTGCACTTCGGCCGCGCGGCCGAGCGGCTGGGCATGTCGCAGCCGCCGCTCAGCCAGCAGATCCGCCAGCTGGAAACGCTGCTCGGCGCGCGGTTGTTCCTGCGTGCGAACCGCCGGGTGGAACTGACCGACGCCGGTCGCGTGCTGCAGGAGCAGGCGCGTGAGGTGCTGGCGCGGGTGGATACCGCGATCGATCTGACCCAGCGCGCGCAGCGCGGGGAAACCGGTGAGCTGCGCATCGGGCTGACCCGGGCCACACCGCTGTCCACGCAGATTCCGCGCGCGATCTTCGCCTACCGTCAGCAATTCCCGCAGGTGCAGTTGAAACTGCGCGAGATGAATACCCTGCAGCAGATCGATGCGCTGATGGCCGGCGAGCTGGATGTCGGGTTGATCCGCAAACGTGCCCTGCCCGCGCCGCTGATGTCACGCAAGCTCTTCAGTGATCCACTTGCGCTGGTGGTGCACGACCAGCATCCGCTGGTGCGTGGGTTGCCGGCCGATGCGGCGGTGGCGCTGCGGCTGTTCGCGCATGAGCCGTTTGTCGGTTTCCTGCGCGAGGTGGGTGCGGGCATCCACGATCATGTCATCGCGCTGTGCCGCAGCGCGGGGTTCACCCCACGCATCGTGCAGGAGGCAGGGGAAGCCTCGACACTCATCAGCCTGGCGGCCTCGGGGCTGGGGGTAACGGTACTGCCTGCCTCGTGCTGCCATATCCAGGTGGACGGCGCGCGCTTCGTCGCACTCAGTGATCGCGCGGCCAGTTCCGAAGTGCACGTCGCCTGCCGACGCGGTGCGGCGTCGCCCCTGATCGGTCACTTCACCCGGCTGCTGCAGGGTGTCAGCGGCTGAGCGCGAGCGTAGCGGTACCCGGTTGCACGCGCTGGCCCAGGCGCCAGGCGATCACGCCACCGGCTACAGTCAGTACGCCGACGAAGCCGCACACGCCCAGCCAGTCCCAGCGGGTGTAGAACACGCCGCCGAGCACGCCGCCCACGCTGGAGCCCAGGTAGTAGGCGAACAAATACAGGGCGGACGCTTCGGCGCGCATCGCACCGGCGCGGCTGCCAACCCAGCTGCTGGCCACCGAGTGGCCGCCGAAGAAGCCGAACGTCACCAGCGCGATGCCGGCCGCCATGCAGCCCAGCCACGGCATCGCCAGCAGCACGATGCCCAGCGCGATCAATCCGTAGCAGATCGCCAGCACGCGGCTGCGGCCATGGCGGTTGGCCTGCTGCCCCATCCACGCCGAGCTGAAGGTGCCGACCAGATACACGCTGAAGATCAAACCGACCACGGTCTGGCTGAGGCCATACGGGGGTGCCAGCAGGTGGAAACCGAGGTAGTTGTAGAGGGTGACGAACACGCCCATCAGCACGAAGGCGGTCGCGAACAGCCACGGCAGACCGGGATCGCCGAACAGGCTGCGCCAGCGCGCCGGCAGTTCGCGCAGGCCGCCACGGCGGCTCTGGAAGTGGCGCGATGGCGGCAGCTGGATCCATAGCAGCACGGTACTGAGCAGCGCGATCAGCGACACCACGCCGATGCCCCAGCGCCAGCCCCAATGGTCGGCCACGATACCCGCGATGAGACGACCGCTCATGCCGCCGATCGCGTTGCCGCCGATGTACAGGCCCATCGCCAGGCCCAGCGCGCGGCTGTCCATTTCTTCGGCGAGGTAGGTCATGCCCACCGCCGGTACGCCACTGAGCGCGATGCCGAGCAGCGTGCGCAGCACCAGCAACGTGGTCCAGTCATCCACCATCGCGGTGGCCACAGACAATACGCTTGACGCCAGCAGCGCCGCGACTATCACGCTGCGGCGCCCGATGCGGTCGGAGATCAATCCCGCGATCAGCATGGAGACCGCCAGCAGACCGGTGCTCAGCGACAGGGTCAGCGCGCTGTTGGCTGCGGAGACGCCGAAGTGGCGACTGAATTCGGGCAGCAGCGGCTGCACTGTGTAGAGCAGCCCGAAGGTGGAGAAGCCGGCCAGGAACAGCGCGGCCGCCGTGCGCCGGAAGGCCGGGGTGCCCTGCTGGATCTGATCGCCGGCCGCCGCTGCGCTGGTAGTGGCCGGGGGGCTGCGGTCGGGGACCGCTGCGGTGTCGCCATTCATGCCGGTAAGGCCCGCGTGCGTGGGCCGGAGCGAGGAGTCAGCGCTCAGGATAGGCAGCGCCGGCAGGTCGATCCATAACCTGATAGGTCTGAATCGAGACGTTGAATATATCGATTCAGTTCGCTACCCGGATTACAGCGTCTGCCAGGTCAGGCCTTCGCCGCGCCGGTAGTAAACATGCGAGGCCTTGCCGTACAGCGCGCTGGCCTGGACCAGGCCGAAGAAGCGGCCGTCGGCACTGTTGCCGCGGTGGTCGCCGAGCATCAGCACCTGCCCGGCGGGTACGGTCAGGCCGGTGATGTCCGGGCCACCGCCCTGGCCCAGATCCAGCTGCGCCAGATGCTGGCCGAAGTCCTCGATCTCACCCACCCCGGCCTGGGCCAGCGGATGGCCGTTGATGCTCAGGTGGCCGTCGTGCAGCTCGACCCGATCCCCGCCGACCGCCGCGATGCGCTTGATCAGGCGGGTGCCGTCCTGCGGGGAATCGAACACCGCCACGTCGCCGCGCTGCGGCTGGCCGGTGTGCAGCAGCTCCACCGAGGTGAACGGCAGGCGCACGCCGTAGGCGCGCATGTCCACCACCACCCGGTCGCCCGGCATCAGCGTGTGCTGCATCGAGCCGCTGGGCACCTGGTAGTGGTTGGCCAGGGTGTCGCGCGCCGCGGCGAGCAGGCCGAGCATGACCAGCAGCGGCAGCGCTTCTTTCTTGAGCCAGCGCAGCAGGCGGTGGTCGTTGGGGGCAGCGGCGGCGGGGGTGTCCATACGGGCGCTCCAGGAAGTGTGTGGCTGTGACCGAATGGACGGCGGGCAAGTTCCCTGCCCCGCGCTGAAAAAGCTACGCACTGTTTACGCAGGGGCCGCCCGGTCGGCATCGCGGTTTTACGGGGCGCGGCCGCATCGTGGCGACACCGCGCCGAAGGGCGCTTCGAAGAGACGCTCCATGACCATCCTGCTGATCCGGCACACACCGTCGAACGCCGTGCCGGACGCGTCGCCGCTGCCTGCGCGGGTTGCCGGACACCGCCTGGCCTGCCGTGACTGTAACTCCCTGCCGGCCCTGGTGCGCTGTCTGCAGCGTGCCCAGCGCAGCCGCCCGGCGCTGGTCCTGATCGCCACCGCAGCGGTCGATGCACCGCAGTGGGCCCGCTACGGCCAGGCGCTGCGCACCGCGCTGGAGGACCTGCCGGCGCCGTACATCGAGATGGCCAGCAACGACGACGACGCGCTGGACGAGCACCTGCATCCGCAACATGCCCCGGCCGCGCGGGTGGTGTGCAGCAGCGGCCGCCAGGATGCGTGTCGCCTGTCGCTGGCGATCGCCGCCCATCGCCTGCAGACCGTGGAGGGCTGAGCCATGTCGATCTTCATCATCCGCGGGCCGGAAGCGGCCGGGCAGCTGATCCGTACCGCGCAGCCGCTGCCGGCGCTGGTCCTGAAATCCCTGGTGCACCGTGCGATCGATGCGGGCACCACGGTGGCGATCCGCGCGTGCGGCTCGGAGCAGGAGTTGCTGGACGCCCTGCGCGTGGCCGATCACAGCCGTGGCGAAGTCACCCTGCTCGATCCGGGTGCGTGCGTGGACAGCGCGCGCCTGCAGCGCCTGCTGCCGCATCTGCACAACGCCTACGTGGAAGTGCACGACGACGATGCGCGCGCACCGGAAGCGTGCCTGCCAGCGGATGTGGGCCAGCGCATCGGCGTGGCGCGCGGCTACTGCGCGCAGAGTTACATGCACGCGCTGGAGATCGCGCTCGATCACCTGGGGTGCAGTGAGATCGCCGAAGGCGTGCACGTGGGGACGTGAGGGATGCGGGCTAGTCGGTGGATCGGGCGCTGGGGCCCCATGCCCTTTCCGGCGAATGTCCTCCGGCGTCGGCCTACGGCCGCCCCCTCCCCCTTTATTTCGCCTCCAAGGGCATGGGGCCCCAACGCCCGACCCACCGACCAGCGCCAGACGCCTGGCTTCCGCCTGCCTCCCGCAGCCGAGCCCCGTAGCGGCCGGTAGGCTCCTGGGCAAAATCAAGGAGGAGGCCGCGTGGCGGCCGGGGGACATTTGCGCCAGGGGCCTATCGGCCGCTACGGGGCCCTCGAGCTCGCAGAAGACCCCAGCGGAGCAGCAACCCAAAAAAAACGGCAGGGTTTTCCCCTGCCGTTTTCGTTTCAGCGTGTACCGGTGGCAAGCGTACCGACCAACGGTCGGTACCTACCGGGATGCCGCGATTACTTCAGGCCACGATTGACCAGCAGCGACTCCACCGACGGATCCTTGCCGCGGAACTCGCGGTACAGATCCGCCAGCTCCACGCTGTTGCCGCGCGAGAGGATCTTGTCGCGGAACACCTGGCCGTTCTCCGGGGTCAGGCCACCGTTCTCCTTGAACCACTCGAAGGCGTCATGGTCGAGCACTTCGGCCCAGAAGTAGGCGTAGTAGCCGGACGAATAACCGCCGCCCCAGATGTGGTCGAAGTAGCTGGTGCGGTAGCGCGGCGGCACCTGCGGCAGGTCGACCTTGAACTTCTTCAACGCGGCCGCTTCAAACGGCGCCACGTCCTGCAGCTTGGCGTCGGCCGGCTGGGTGTGCCAGGCCAGGTCGAGCAGGGCCGCCGAGAGGTACTCGGTGGTCGCATAGCCCTGGTTGAAGGTGCGGGCCTTGAGGATCTTGTCGACCAGCGCCTGCGGCATCGGCTCGCCGGTCTTGTAGTTCTTGGCGTAGTTGGCGAAGACCTTCGGGTCCAGCGCCCAATGCTCGTTGAACTGCGAGGGGAACTCGACGAAGTCGCGCGAGGTGCTGGTACCGGCGATGGACGGGTACTTCACCTTCGAGAACATGCCGTGCAGCGCGTGGCCGAACTCATGGAACATCGTGGTCACGTCATCGAAGCTCAGCAGCGCGGGCTGGCCGGCGGCGGGCTTGGTGAAGTTGCACACGTTGTAGACCACCGGCTTGGCACCGGTCAGGCCGTCCTGTTCGACGAACACATCCATCCAGGCGCCGCCGGACTTGCTGTCGCGCTTGAAGTAGTCGGTGTAGAACAGGGCCAGCGAGGTGCCGTCCTTGTCGAACACTTCATAGACCTTCATGTCCGGATGGTAGGTCGGGATATCGGTACGCGGCTTGAAGGTGATGCCGTACAGCTGCGTGGCGGCGTAGAAGACGCCGTTCTGCAGCACGTTGTCCATCTCGAAGTACGGCTTGATCTGCGATTCGTCCAGGTCGTACTGCGCCTTGCGCACCTGTTCGGCGTAGAAGTCCCAATCGGAGGCAGCGAGCTTGAAACCGCCCTTCTGTGCGTCGATCACCTTCTGCATTTCGCTGATTTCGCCACGCGCCTTGGCGGTCGCGGCCGGCACGGTGTCGGTCAGCAGCTTGAGTGCGGCGGCCGGGGTCTTGGCCATCTGGTCGGCCAGGCTGTAGGCGGCGTAGTTCTCGAAGCCGAGCAGTTTGGCCTTCTGCGCGCGCAGCTGGGCCAGGCGCTGGATGGTCTCGCGTGTGTCGTTGGCGTCGCCCTTTTCAGCACGGGTTTCCGACGCCTTGAGCACGGCGGCGCGCTGCTCGCGGTCGCTCAGTGAGCCGAGCACCGGCTGCTGGGTGGTGTTCTGCAGCGGCAGCAGGTACTTGCCATCGAGGTTGCGGGCCTTGGCATCGGCGGCGGCGGTGTTGATCGCATCCTCGTCCAGGCCGGCCAGCTTGGCCTTGTCATCGACCACCACGGCACCGGCGGCGGTCGCAGCCACCAGACGGGTGTGGAACTGCGTGGCCAGCGTGGTTTCTTCCACGTTGAGCTTGCGCAGCGAGGCCTTGTCGGCATCGTTCAACTGCGCGCCGGCGCGCACGAACTCCTGGTAGTCACGCTCGACCAGGCGCTTCTGCACCGGGTCCAGGCCCAGCGCGTCGCGCTGGTCGTAGATGGTCTTGATGCGGGCGAACAGCTTCGGGTCGAGGTTGATCTCGTCCTGGTGCTCGGCCAGCTTCGGGGCGACTTCTTCCTGCACCTTCTGGCGTGCATCGTTGGTGTCGGCCTGGACCAGGCCGAAGAAGATGCGCGACACGCGGGTCAGGGTCTCGCCGCTGCGCTCCAGCGCTTCGATGGTGTTGTCGAAGGTGGCCGGCTCGGGGTTGTCGGCGATCTTGCGGACTTCGGCCAGGTGCTGCTTCATGCCCTCGTTGAAGGCCGGCAGGTAGTCGCTGTCCTTGATCCTGTCGAACGGCGGGGCCTGGAACGGCAGCGTGCTGGCGCTCAACAGCGGGTTGGCCGAGGCGTCGGCCGGCTGTTGGGTCGGGGCGGGCTGGGTATCGGTCACGGGGGTGGACTCCTTGCCGGAACAGGCCGCCAGCGCCAGGCTGATGGCAGCGGCCAAAACTACGGTACGCGACATGAAACGGGCTCCTTGGATGAGGGCGCGGGACGGAAAATCCCGCAGCCGGTCACCCTACTCCCAAAGCCCGCAGGCGGCATGTGCCGGTCGTGGCGCGTGGCTGTGCGGGCCGTGGGGGCTACCCCGCCCGACCCGCCTGGCGGCGTTCAGACGGTGCCGCGGGTCTTGCCCTGCCAGGGGCGGTAGTACTCGCGGATCGCAGCCATGTCGGCCACGTCGTTGCCGGTGGGATGGAACAGCGGACCGATGCCGATGGTCTTTTCCGGGTAGTGGAAGTACGCGGCCAGCACCGGCACGTCGGCCATGCGCGCGATCTTGAGGAAGCCGGCCTTCCAGTGCTGCACCGCTTTGCGCGTGCCTTCCGGGGTGATCGCGTACCACAGGCGGTCCGAGCCCCGGATCAGGCTGACCGCCTGTTCCACGGTGCCCTGCGGCGAGCTGCGGTCCAGCGGGATGACGCCCAGCTTGCGCAGCAGCGGCCCCAGCGGCCACCAGAACAGCGAGGCCTTGCCCAGCACCTTGACCTGCATGCCCAGTGCGATCTTCGCTGCCATGCCCCAGAAGCCGTCCCAGTTGGACGAATGCGGGGCGATGATGAAGACCAGCTTGGGTACGTCCGGCAGGGTGCCGGTCACTTTCCAGCCGCCCAGGCGCAGCGTGCAGCGGGCCAGCCAGCGGAGGAAGCGGTTCGGTTTGACCTGCGGCATGTTCGGCGGAACCACCGGCAACAGCGGACTTCGGTTGTTCAAGCAATCACTCCCAATTGCGTGTGGTGCGCCCGCGCTTGATCTGCGCGCGCCCCTTTTTGGCGTCCAGACGACGCAGTTTCGACCCGTAGGTCGGCTTGGTGGCCACGCGCGCCTTGGGCACGCTCAGCCCCGCCTGGATGAAGGCGGCCAGTCGATCGCGCGCGTCCTCGCGGTTACGGTCCTGGGTACGGAAACGCTGTGCATCGATGACCAGCACGCCTTCGCCGGTCATGCGCCGGTCGCGGCGGGCCAGCAGGCGCGCGCGCAACGGCTCGGGCAACGAAGGCGAGCCGGCCACGTCGAAGCGCAGTTCGACGGCGGTGGAGACCTTGTTGACGTTCTGGCCACCGGCACCGCTGGCGCGCACGAACCGCTCGACGAGTTCCGTCTCCGGAATCGTCAGGTGCGCGCTGATGGTGACTGGCCCGTTGCCCATGGGCGGCATTGTAAGGGGAGGACCCGCCGGCCGGGTGACTGCAACGTGCGTGGATGTCGCCGATAACGTCCTCAATTACGGCCTGATGACGCCATCGCAGGTATTCTCCGGACTCCACGCAACGCAGGATGCTCCGCCATGTCACTGATCCGCCCGCTGGCCCGCCGCGGCCTGACCCGCTTCACCCTGGCCCTCGCGCTGGGCCTGGCCGCGATCGCGCCGGCGCTGGCCGCGCCGCCGTCGGATGCCGACATCAACCGCCTGCTGGCCGCCTCGCGCGCGCAGAGCATGCTCGATACGATGCTGCCGCAGATCGAGGCGATGCAGCGCCAGCAGTTCCAGCAGGTGGCCCAGCAGCGTCAGCTGGATGCGACACAGCAGGCGCAGCTGCAGCGGATCGAGCAGCGGACCAGCCAGACGGTGCGCCAGGCGTTGTCGTGGAAGGAACTGCGGCCGATGTACGTGGATCTGTACAAGCAGACCTTCAGCAAGGAAGACGTGCTGGCGATGGCCGAGTTCTATGAGAGCTCGGCCGGGCAGAGCCTGTTGGACAAGACGCCGGCGCTGATGCAGAACGTGATGGTGGCGATCCAGGCCAAGATGCAGCCGCTGTTCGTGGATCTGCAGAAGGACCTGGAAGCGATCGTCAATGAGCCGGCGCCGGCAAAAAAATAACCGGTAGAGCCGACCGTTGGTCGGCTGTCGTGAAGTAGAGCCGACCGTTGGTCGGCTATCGCACGTCCCAACCAAACAGATCCATCGCCTTGCGGAATTCCCCGTCTACCGGCGCGCTGATGTCCATCGGCGTGCCGTCCGGATGCGGGAAGCGCAGGCGCTCGGCGTGCAGCAGCATGCGGTGGATGCCCTGCATGCGGAAGCTGCGGTTGTGGCGACCGTCGCCGTGGCTGGTGTCGCCGATCAGGTGATGCGAGAGGTGCTTGAGGTGGCGGCGGATCTGGCGGAACCGGCCGGTCTGCGGCTGGCAGCGCAGCAGGGCGTAACGTGAGGTCTCGAACCCGCCCATCGGAATGGCGATCTCGCCCACGGCGACGCGCTGGAAGTGGGTGATCGCCTGCTTCTTGACCGGCTTGCCGGGGCCGCCATCCAGGTCGTGATCGACGGTGAAGGCCTCGTCGGCCGGCCAGCCACGGCAGATCGCCAGATAATCCTTGGTGACGTCGCCGCCCATCAGCGATTTGCCGAGCACGCTGGCGCTTTCGCGATCAAAGGCAAGCAGCAAGCAGCCGCTGGTGGCGCGGTCCAGGCGGTGGACGAGGAAGATCGGCTTGCCGAGCTGTTCGCGCAGGCGGTCGGCGAGGAAGTCGTCTTCGCCCCGGGCAAGCTTGCTGTCGTGGACCATCAGCCCGGCGGGCTTGTTGACCACGGCGAGCTGGTCGTCCAGGTGCAGCAGCTGCAGGGGCGGAAGCGCCGCCGGCACCTCGGCGATGGCCTCGGCCTGCAGCTCGATCGCGCTCATCGGCGCCACCAGGCACTGGCCAGCGAGAACACGCCCGCCGCGCCGGTCACCCAGCTCCACACCGGGGCATCGCCGAAGTACCAGCCGCCCGGCTGCAGGCCATACAGCACCGCAGCGACGATCATCAGGCCGACGCCGGCGATTGCGGCCACCGCGCGCTTCTGCAGCTTCTGCACGCTGACGTTCAACGCCGCCAGATCGCGCGAGCGCATCGACAATTCGTGGTCGCCTTCCACCTGCTGGCGCAGCCAGGCATGGACCAGGCGCGGCATGTCCGGGGTATGCGTCATGATTTCAGGCAGGCGCTTGCGCACTTCCTTGAGCACGCGGCGCGGGCTGTAACGTTCGCGCAGGATGCGTTCGAGCACCGGCCGTGCGACCGCCCAGATATCCAGTTCCGGATCGAGCTGACGGCCGACGCCTTCGATGTTGAGCAGGGTCTTCTGCAGCAGGATCAGCTGCGGCTGCAACGTGAGCTCGTAACGCTGGGCCACCCGGAACAGCTTGATCAGCACCTCGGCCAGCGAGATCTGCGACAGCGGGCGGGTGAAATAGGGTTCGCACACCGAGCGCGCGGCCGCTTCCAGCTCATCGATGCGCACGTTGTTGGGCATCCAGCCGGCTTCGACATGCAGCGCGGCCATGCGCCGGTAATCCTTGTTGAAGATGGCCATGAAGTTCTCGGCCAGGTAGTACTGATCTTCTTCGGAGAGCTGGCCCATGATGCCGAAATCCAGCGCGATGAAGCGCGGGTTGTCCCGGCGCGCCGGATCGGTGTCGACCCAGATGTTGCCGGCGTGCGCATCGGCGTGGAAGAAGTTGTCGCGGAACACCTGGGTGTAGAACACCCGCACGCCCTTGGCAGCCAGGGCCTTGCGGTCGATCCCGGCCTTGTCCAGCGCGACGATGTCATCCGACGGGATGCCCCACACGCGCTCCAGGGTCAGCGCGCGTTCGGCGGTGTGGCTCCAGATCACCTCGGGCACGTACAGATCGTCCGAGTCGATCCAGTTGCGGCGCAGCACGCTGGCATTGGCGCCTTCGCGCTGCAGATCCAGCTCGGCGGCCAGGGTGTTTTCGACTTCGGCGACCACTTCGCGCGGGCGGATTTTGTCGGCGCGCGGGTGCGCGCGTTCGATCAGCGCGGCGGCCGACTTCAGCAGCGCGATGTCCGCGTCGATCTGCTTTTCAATGTCCGGGCGCAGCACCTTGACCACCACCTGGCGTCCATCGGCCAGCGTGGCCGCGTGCACCTGCGCGATCGAGGCCGAGGCCAGCGGCTGCAGATCGAAGCTGGCGAACGCTTCGCTGACCGGGCGGCCTAGCGCACGTTCGACGATCGCCTGCGCGGTGGCGCCATCGAACGGCTTGACCCGGTCCTGCAGCAGGGTGAGCTCGTTGGCGACATCGGCCGGGATCAGGTCGCGGCGGGTGGAGAGGATCTGGCCGACCTTGACGAAGATCGGGCCGAGGTCCTGCAGCGCCAGGCGCAGGCGCGCGCCGCGCGACTGTGCGGCGATGTCGGCCGAGGCGCGTGGCACGAACGGTTTTGCCAGGCGCAGCCAGCGTTCGGCCGGGGTGCCCTGGAGCAGATCGTCGAGGCGGTAGCGCAGGATGATGCGGCCGATGCGGCTGGCCCGGAAGATCGCCTTCATGCGCCCACCTGCCGCAGGCGCTGGACGCGCACGGCCATGCGTTCAACGTCGTCGCGCATCACGTCCACATCGTCGTGGAAGGCATCCAGTTCTGCTCGGGGTACCACGTCGCGCGACTCCTCGGTGACAAATTCAGCGGCGCTGTGCGCCAGGTCGGACGCGCCGCGGCGCGCGTGCTGCAGTGCCGAGCGCAGGGTGTTGGCGATCTGCACGCCCATCACCTCGCCGAACACGCGCACGAACGGCTGCTGCCAGTCCGGATCGAAACGGGTCGCCAGCTGCTGCAGGCGGCGGGCCAGTTCGGCATCACCGGAGACCTTGACCCGCCCGGCCGGCGCATCACCGCCACGGCGGGCGTTGGCCAGGAACGGCAGCTGGGCCAGCACCCCGCCCAGCGTGCTGCGCACGGCCAGGTCCGGCTCCTGCTGCGGATCGACCGGGCCGACCGTGAGCCGCTCACCGTCCACCCCGATCCGCATCGCCAGCGCGGGCGATTCCAGGGTCAGGGCGATGTGGCGGCCATCCAGCGCGGCCAGCGCGCTGCGGGTGTCCGGGTCCAGCGCCAGTGCGCGGTTGAGCGTGAGCTGCAGCGCATTGCCAGCCAGCGGCTTGAGGGAAGAGAGCAGGGAACGGGCCATCACCGCATTCTACCGCGCGCCCTTGAACGGCGGGCGTCCGCTGGCATCACGCTTGGCCACGCGCCAGGTGCCCACCACATCGACACCGGACACGCGTTTTCGCGGGCGCCGACTCGGTTCATGCTATGGCTCCCCAACACAGCGACAGGAGCGGCAACAGGCATGGGCAAGACCCGGGTAGGCATCATCTTCGGCGGCCGGTCGGCCGAGCACGAGGTTTCGCTGCAATCGGCGAAGAACATTCTCGATGCGCTGGACAAGGACCGGTTCGAGGTCAGCCTGATCGGGATCGACAAGCAGGGCCAGTGGCACGTGAGCGACCCGCGCGACTTCCTGCTCAACGCCAGCGACCCGGCACGGATCGCGCTGCACCGCTCGGGCAATGCGGTGGCGGTGCGGCCCGGCCTGGAGCGGCAGCAGCTGGTCCCGACCGATCCGGCCACCGCGCTGGAGCAGATCGACGTGGTGTTCCCGATCGTGCACGGCACGCTGGGCGAGGATGGCTCGCTGCAGGGCCTGCTGCGCATGGCCAACCTGCCCTTCGTCGGCTCCGGCGTACTCGGCTCGGCAGTGGCGATGGACAAGGACGTGGCCAAGCGCCTGCTGCGCGATGCCGGACTGGCGGTGGCACCGTTCGCCTGCTTCAACCGGGTCACTGCGGCGCGGGCCGATTACACCGCGCTGGTTGCCGAACTGGGCACGCCGCTGTTCGTGAAGCCGGCCAACCAGGGCTCCTCGGTGGGCGTGAGCAAGGTCCGCAGCGAGGCCGAGTTCCACACCGCACTCGCGCTGGCGCTGTCGTTCGATCACAAGGCGCTGGTGGAATCAGCGATTACCGGCCGCGAGATCGAGTGCGCCGTGCTGGGCAATGAACACCCCGAGGCCAGTGTCTGCGGCGAGGTGGTCGTGCACGATGATTTCTATTCCTACGACACCAAGTACATCAGCGAAAGCGGTGCGGACATCGTGGTGCCGGCGGCCATCACCGATGCCGAGCAGTCCCGTATCCGGGAAATCGCGGTGCGGGCCTACCAAGCGCTGGACTGTGCGGGGCTGGCCCGGGTGGATGTGTTCCTGACCCCGGTTGGGGAGGTGGTGATCAATGAGATCAACACGCTGCCCGGCTTCACCCGCATCAGCATGTACCCGAAGTTGTGGGCCGCCAGCGGGCTGGATTACACCGCCTTGATTACGCGGCTGCTGGAACTGGCGATGGCCCGGCATGCCCACGAGCGCGATCTGCGCAGCTCCATCGCAACGACGGCCTGATCATCGTCGCCGATGTCAGGCCGTCGTGGTTTCCGCAGCGCGTCCCACGCCGGAGAGACGTGGCGTGGGACGCGCCGGACACTAGGTCCGCTTGCGGAACATCGACACCACCGCCAGGATCAGGAAGACGACGAACAGGATCCAGGCGACGTTGCTGGCAGCGCCGGCAATGCCCGAGAAACCAAGTACCGCCGCGATGATGGCGATGACAAAAAAGATGACGGCGTAATGCAGCATGTCGACCCTCGCGTTGATGCGTGCCGGAGTTGGCGTGGGTCCATGTTCACCAACCCGCGGTGTTCAGGGAGTGATGGATTCCTGTGCGTTCGATGAAGATGCCAGCCGCAGCAGCCCTTCTTCGATGCTGACCCGGGGCACATAGCCGAAGTCCCGGCGCGCCGGTTCCATGCTGTACCAGTGCGGCGTGCACAGCTGTTCGGCCAGGAAGCGGGTCATCGGCGGCTCGCCGCGAAGGCGCAGCAGCGGCCACAGCCGCTCGCAGACCGCGCCGATCCGGTAGGCGGTCCTGAAGCTGATCGACCGGGTCACCGGCGGGGCGTCCACGGCGGCCAGCAGCTTGTTGAGCAGCTCGCGCATCGGCAGCGGCTCGCCGTTGGAGATGAAGTACGCCTTGCCGGCGCAGGCCGCGCCCGGGGCCAGGTGCTCCAGGGCGAGGAAGTGGGCCAGTGCGGCGTTGTCGATGTAGGTGGTATCGACTTTGTTCTGCCCATCGCCCACGAAGCGCAGGCGGCCGGCGCGGGCGCGCTCGGCCAGGCGCGGCACCAGCTGCTGGTCGCCCGGGCCCCAGATCAGCCGGGGCCGCAACGCGACAGTAGCCAGCTGCGCATCGTTGGCGGCCAGCACGCGTTGCTCGGCGATGGCCTTGGTGGCCGCATACGGCGCCTGGAAGTTCTCGCCATAGGGCACCTCATCGGCGCCCAGGCCCTCGACCGGATGGGTGGCGCGATGGGTCACGCTGGGCGTGGAGGTGTAGACCAGCTTGCCCACGCCGTGCGCGCGGCAGGCCGCGATGACGTTGTCGGTGCCGACCACGTTGGCCTGGTGGTAGCTGTCATAGCTGCCCCAGGCACCGGCCTTGGCGCCATTGTGGAAGACCGCATCGACCCCGGCCACCGCGTGCATCACCGCCTGCGCATCGGCCAGGTCGCCGCGGATCTGGCCCACGCCCATCGCCTGCAGCGCAGGGTAATGGCCGCGGTTGAACGCCAGCACCTGGTGGCCGCGCTCGATCAACCCCTTGCACAGGGCCTGGCCAAGGAAGCCGCCGCCACCGGTAACGAGGATCTTCATGCGTGCTGCTCCAGTTGCGCGGTGGCCCAGACCGCGAGCTTCTCGCGGCCGATCTTGGCGTTGTGGCGGATGTCGACCGGGAAGCCCGGGTGGGGCAGGAAGCGCTCGATGCGCGCGGTATGCGCGTGCGCGGCGGCCTCACGGCGCAGCCGCTCGACCAGCGCTGGGGAATCGACGGTGCCGGGCTGCAGTTCGTAGCACAGCACCGGCCGCTGGCGGCCCGGCGGGCCGACGCCGACCAGCGCGGTGCGGGCGATGCCGTCCAGTGCGTTGAACACCGGCTCGACCTGTTCGGTGTACAGCGGGCCGTGCGCGGTTTCCACGCGCTGGGTCTTGCGCCCGCAGAACCACAGCCGGCCCTGCGCATCGAAATAGCCGACGTCGCCCATCCGGTGTACGACGCGCGTGCTGCCGTCGGCGAGGGTCTCGGTGATCTTCGCCGCCGCGGTGGCCTGCGGGCGGTTGAAGTAGCTGTCGGTGGCAGTCGGACCGGCCACGGTGATCTCGCCGACCTCGCCGGCGGCCAGCTCGCGGGCCTGCGACCAGCCCGGCAGCGGCGCGTCATCGATGGCGATGATGCGCACCTGGTTCGGCGCGACCACGCGGCCGACGCAGGTACCGGCGCCGGCCTCGGTGGCCTGGCGGGTGTTCTCCAGCTCACGGCCTTCGATCACCGCCACCGGCAGGCACTCGGTGGCGCCGTAGGGGGTCCAGAACTGGGCGTCGTCGGGCAGCAGGCGGCGGATCCGCGCGACCACGTCCGGCGGCACCGGTGCCCCGGCCGAGGTCACCCGGCGCACGCCGGGCAGCGGCTGGCCGTGATCGGCCAGCACCCGCATCAGCGCCGGCGAGCCGAACAGCTGGGTGACACCAAAGCGGTTGATCGCGTCATGCAGCTTGCGCGGGTCCGCCTGGGCCGGCCGGGTCGGATCCATGTCCGGGATTACCGAGGTCAGCCCCAGCGCCGGATCAAACAGCGCGAACGGCGGGAAGGTCGGCAGGTCGACCCCACCCGGCTCCATCCCGAAGGCGGCACGCAGCAGCTCGACCTGGCCCACGAAATGACGGTGGCGGTAGACCACGCCCTTGGGCACGCCGGTGGAGCCGCTGGTGAACAGGATCGCGGCGACGTCCTCGCCATCGGTCGGGGCCAGCGCAGGCGCCACCGTAGCGCCCTGGGCTTCCAGCCGGGCCAGGGTGGTGCCACCCCAGCCCCAGCGGCGGCCAACGGTCACCAGCAGGCGTGCGGAGCGGCACCAGCGCAGCGCCAGGCGCGCCACGTGGGCCAGGCCGATGCCGATGAAGGCCTCCGGCTGGGCCTCGTCCAGGCATTGTTTCAGCGCGCGCTTGTCGATGCCCGGGTCGACCAGCACCGGCACCGCGCCGTTCTTGAACAGCGCAAACATCAGCAGGAAGAACTCCGGCGAGGGCCGCACCATCACCACGGCGCGCACGCCGCGGCCGATGCCGTGCGCGGCCAGACCGGCCGCCATCGCGTCGCTGCGGGCGTTGAGGGTGCGGTAATCCAGGGTGACGTCGTAGCGCGCCATGCCGCCGGGCCCGGGCGTGCCGGGGCAGCGGATGGCGATCTGGTCGGGGCGTTCACGGGCCAGCTCGGGCAGGCGCGCGGCGATATTGATGGCGCTGTTCATCCGTTCATTGTCGCCGCTGCAGAAAATTCTTGCGCGCCGGCCGTTGGCGTGGAAAATTCGCGCCCTTCCCTCCTGCTTCGCTGCCGCCCAAGGCCGGTGCCCCATGCCCCATCCCTGCCTCACCTGCGGCGCCTGCTGCACCCAATACCGTGTGGCCTTCCACTGGATGGAATCGGACGAGGTCACCCCGGGGGGCGTCCCGCACGAGCTCACCCAGGTGCTGGACCCGCACCGGCTGTGCATGCGCGGCACCCTGTCCAAGCCGGTCTACTGCGTGGCGCTGGACGCGGAGATCGGGGTGTATTCGCGCTGCAGCATCCACCCCAACCGCCCCAGCGTGTGCCGTGAGGTGGACGCCTCGTGGGAGTACGGCAAGGCCAGCCCGCAGTGCGACAAGGCGCGCATCGCGCACGGCATGCCGGCGCTGACCCTGGCCGACTGGCGCTGGCGGGACGAGGCGGGCAATGATGATGATCATCCCGATGACAACGGCAATTCGCCGGCCCCGCAGGCGCCGATCGCGGCGTAGTTGGGGGCGCCGGGGTCAGGGCGCGGGGCGGAAGCAGCCGACCGGAAAGCAGCCGACCAACGGTTGGCTCTACCGGGGATGGGGCAGCCGACCAACGGTCGGCTCTACCGGTGAGGGTGCCTACCGGTTGATGGTAGGTGACGACCGTGGGTCGTCACGCCGATCAGAGCGGGTTCGCGTCCAGGAAGGCGCGGATCTTCGGCACCAGCACCTCGTGCTTATCCTCCAGCACGTAATGCCCGGCATCCTCGAAGGCATGCACCTGCGCCTGCGGCAGCGCGGCCTGGAAGCCCTTCAGGAAGTGATGGTCGAACACGAAATCGCGCAGGCCCCAGCCGATGAACGCCGGGCGGTCGGCGTAGCTGGGCAGGGTCTGGCCGGAACGCTCCAGCAGCGACCAGGCCTTGTCGGCCGGTGACAGCGGGATGTCCTGCATGAAGCGGATGGTGCTGATGCGGTTGGCGTAGCTGTTGTACGGCGACACGTACGCGCGGCGCACGTCCGCCGGCATCTTCCGTTCCACGCCCAGCCACGAAGCACCGGAGGAGAAGGCGTTGAAGGTGCGGATGAGCCACTCGCCAATCTTCCAGTGGCGACCCAGCGCGATCTGCCACGGCATCTTCTTCGCGGCCGGCATCGGGAAGGCGGCGGTGTTGAGCACCACCAGGCGCTTGACCTGCGCGTGGTGCGACAGCGCCCAGCCGAAGCCGATCATGCCGCCCCAGTCGTGCACGGCCAGGGTCACCGGGCCGGTGATGCCCAGGTGCGCGAGCAGCGCGTCCAGGTCATCCACGCGCGATTGCAGGGTGTAGTCGTAGTGCGCATCATCGGGCTTGTCCGACAGGCCCATGCCGATATGGTCCGGCACGATGCAGCGGTACTTGTCCGAGAGGCCGGCCACCAGGGTGCGCCAGTAATAGCTCCACGACGGGTTGCCGTGGACCATCACCACCACCTCGCCATCGCGCGGGCCTTCGTCGAGATAGCTCATCGACAGGCCGGGGCGCACCTGGAAGCGGTGCGGATGGGCGGGGTAACCGGGCAGCTGGGGCATTCAATCGCACCTGTGAAAAGGGCCGGCAGAACCGGCCCTTGATGTTCAATTCCGGCGCGGCAGACACGGCCCCGGAAGCAACGCCGCAGCAGGCTGCGGCCAATGGGTTACCAGACCACTTCGGCCATCGAGCAGTTCAGGCCCGAGCCGATGCCGAGCAGCGCGATGCGATCGCCCTTCTTCAGCTTGCCCAGCTGCTTGAGCTTGCTCAGCACGATCGGCACCGAGGCCGGGCCGATGTTGCCGTGCTCGCCGAAGATCGTCATCACCTTCTTCGGGTCGATCCCGAAGTTCTTGATGAAGGCGGCGGTGTGCGGCTGGCTGACCTGGTGGATCACGAACTGGTCCAGTTCCTCCACGGCCCAGCCCAGTGCTTCACGGGCGGCGACGAAGGTCTTCTGCGCCAGCTTGATGCCTTCGATCAGCAGCATGCGGGTGTCGGTGACCATGCGGTCCAGGTTGCCGCGGCACAGCTGGTTCCACTCGGTCGCCGAGCGGGTCACGCCACCGCGGTAACGCGGGGCATCGGGCACCAGCTCGGTGCGCGCCATGACCATCGCCGCGGCACCGCAGCCCAGGGTCAGGGCGGCCATCTCGTTGCGGAAGTCATCGGCGGTCACGCCCGGCAGGGCCATGCGCTCGAGGGTCTTCTCGTACACCAGGTTGGCGGTTTCACCGTCGACGATCAGCGCGTAGTCGATCTCGCCGCGTTCGAGCATGCGGGCGGCGATGTCCATGCCGTTGATGAAGGCCAGGCAGGCATTGGCGACGTCGAAGGTCATGCATTCGTCGCCCACGCCCAGGTTGCCCGAGACGATGCTGGCCGTGGACGGCTCCAGATAGTCGCGGCTGACCGAGGTGTTGACCAGCAGGCCGATCTTGTCGGCGCCGATCCCGGCGTCTTCCAGGGCTTTGCGGGCGGCCAGCGTGGCGGCGTCGGAGGCCAGCATGTCGGCATCCCACAGGCGGCGGGCGTGGATCCCCGCGATGTCGCCGAGCACGTCGGTGCGGATGCCAAGGCGATCCAGCGTCGGCTTCAGACGTTCGTTGATTTCCTTGGACGTCAGCGTGTGCGGCGCGTCGATGTGCGCCAGGCCGGCGATCGAGACATTCTTGAAGAGCATCAGTTAGCGCCAAGGCTCAGGCGAAGGGGGCGCTATTGTAAGCCGGCACGGCTTTCACCGCACCTTTACGAATTCACGCCCGGGCGTATGGTCCGGGCGCGGGGTGAAGGGTTCAGCGGGGCGGGCACTGGAAAGCCAGGAATCGCTGGCTGCCATCGGCCGGCAGGCCCGAGGCCTGCACGGCGTTGGCACCGGCGCTGGGGGCCTCGTTGCGTGCCAGGGTTTCCAGCTCTTCCTGCACGCGCAGCGGGTTGCGGTTGTAGAAGCCGACCTTGCTCTTCACGGTCACCACCACTTCGCCCTTGCTCTGGCAGCCGCTGGGAACCGCACCGGCCGGCAGCACGCGGACCGTCTTGCCGGAGGATTCGATCGGCACCCAGGTGCAGGCGGAAACGCTGAGGATCAGGGCGGACAGAAGCAGAATGCGCATGGGCAAGGCCTGGCTGGAATACGTAAGGGAGTGTGCGGGAAATAACTGAATCGGGGGTGATCAGGTGCCGGGTGGGTCCCCGGCACCTGAGCGGCTGGCGGGCGCGGCGGCCGGCCAGCGTTGGGCGTCACCGGGCCTTTGGTGCCACGGCAGCCGGAGTGGCCGGAGTGGCCGGGGCGTCGACCACCTTGCCTTCGGCATCGATGACCTGCACCTGGCCAAGCTTGAGCGCACGCACCGGGGCCTCGGTCTGCTTGAGGTCACCCACCACCACCCAGGTCAGCGCGTTCGGGTCCAGCGTGGCCGCGGCCTGCTGCACCTGGGCCGGGGTCATCGCTTCGATCTCGGCCTTGCGCTGGACCACGTAATCGTCCGGGCGCTGGTAACGCACGATCCCGCTGATGGTGCCCATCACCGCGCTGGCGGTCTCATAGGCGCCGGGCAGGCTCAGGTTCTGGATGTTGCGGATACGCGCCACTTCGGCCGGGGTGGCCGGCTTGGCGCCGCTGGCGAACTCGGCGATTTCCTTCTGCATCTCCTGCATCGCCTCGGCGGTCTTGTCGATCTGCACCGGCGCGCGGGCGCCCCACGGGCGCTGGCCCAGGGTGTTGCTGGCGCTGCTGCCGGCCCCGTAGGACCAGTGCTTCTGCTCACGCAGGTTCATGTTCAGGCGCGAGGTGAAGTCGCCGCCGAGCACGCCGTTGGCGATATCGAAGCGGGTCGAACCCGGGTCCCTGGACGAGGGCACCACCTGACTGGCGAACAGATTGGCCTGCACCGCGCCCGGCTGGTCGATCAGGTACACGCGGGCATGCGCCGGACGGGCGACATCCACCGGCGCCTTGACCTCCGGCGCCGGACCTTCGGCCTTCCAGTTGCCGAGCTGGCGCTCCAGCAGCGGCACGATTTCCTTCAGCGTGGTGTCACCCACCACGATCAACGTGCCCTGCTCCGGGCGCAGCCAGTCACGGTGGAAGTCGACCAGGTCTTCGCGGGTCATGGACTGGATGTCCACTTCATTGCCGCTGCCGGTGAACGGGATCGCATACGGATGGCCCGCGCCGTACAGCAGGGTCGGCATCACCCGCATCGCCACCGCGCTGGGGTTGACCTTCTCCTGCTGGATGCCGGCGATCCAGGTCGCCTTGACCCGGTCGATCTCGGTCTGGTCGAAGCGCGGCTGGCGCAGCATGTCCGCATACAGGGCCAGCGACGGGGCCAGGTTTTCCTTCAATGCGGACAGGTACACGCTGGTGCTGTCCAGCGAGGCCGAGGCATCGAGCTTGGCGCCCAGTGCATCGGCCGCATCGGCGAACGGCAGCGCACCGAGCTTGCCGGCCCCTTCGGTGAGCAGGCCCATGGTGAAGTTGGCCGTGCCGGACTTGCGGCCCTGGTCGGCGGTGAAGCCACCCGGGAATTCATAGCTGAACTGCACGACCGGGATGTCATGGCGCTCGGCCAGGATCACCTGGGTGCCGTTCTTGAGCGTGGCGCGGCGCAGTTCGGGGAATTTCAGGTCCGGGAAGGTCTTGGTCTGCGGCACGCCGGTGCTGCGGTCGACCTGCTTGGGCAGCGTGGTGAAGCGCGGATCCACGGCGGGCACGGTGAACGGCTTGGGCGTTTCCGACGGCAGTTCGGCCAGGGCAACGCGCGCGCCCGGCTCGACCACGATGGTGTGATCGCCAACGCCCAGCCACTTGGCACCGACATCGCGCACCTGCGCGGCCGTGGCCCCATCGATGGTGGCCAGCGACTTGCGGAAGCAGCCCGGGTCACCTTCGTATACGGTGCACTCGGCCAGCGCGTCGGCCTTGCCGCCGAAGCCACCGATGCGCTCGATGCCGCGGATGAAGCCGGCGCGGAAGGCGGTCTTGCCGCGGCTCAGCTCGTCGGCGGTCGGACCGTCCTTGGCCAGGCGCTTCACTTCCTCATCGATGATCGCCTCGACCTTGGCCGGGTCCACGCCCTGCTTGACGCTGGCCATGATCACGAAGTTCGAGCCCAGCTGCGAGCTGTAGGCGCCGGCGCTGATGTTGTCCACCAGCTTGTCCTGGTGCAGCAGGCGCTGGTCCAGGCGCGAGGACTTCGCACCGCCAAGGACCTGCGCGAACAGCTGCAGCTGATCGATGTCGGTGGTGCCGACCTGGGCGACGTTCCAGGCGCGGTAGATGCGCGCCTGCGGCACCTTGTCGGTCATCACTTCGCGCGTGCTCTTCTCGCGCTTGGCTACGTCCACCTTGGGCTGGGCCATGCTCGGGCCGGCCGGGATGTCGCCGAAGTACTTGGCGACCTTTTCCTTCGCGGTGGCCACGTCGATATCACCGGCCAGCACCAGCACCGCATTGTTCGGGCCGTACCAGGTGCGGAACCAGGTCTTCACGTCGTCCAGCGAGGCGGCGTTGAGATCGTTCATGGAGCCGATCACGCTGTGGTGGTACGGGTGTCCGGCCGGATACATCGCGCGGGTCAGCTTTTCCCAGACCTGGCCATAGGGCTGGTTCTCGCCCTGGCGCTTCTCGTTCTGGACCACGCCGCGCTGCTCGTCCAGCGCCGCCTGGTCGATCGCCCCGAGCAGATGCCCCATGCGGTCGGACTCCATCCACAGCGCCATGTCCAGCGCGGTGGTCGGCACGTTCTCGAAGTAATTGGTGCGGTCGGTATTGGTGGTGCCGTTCTGGCCGGTCACGCCAACCTGCTTGAAGGGCTCGAAGTATTCGCCGTCGTGGTTCTCGCTGCCCTGGAACATCAGGTGTTCGAACAGGTGCGCGAAGCCGGTGCGGCCGGCGGGTTCGTCCTTGCTGCCCACGTGGTACCAGATATTCACCGCCACGATCGGCGCCTTGCGGTCGGTGTGCACCACCACGCGCAGGCCATTGGGCAGGGTGAACTGTTCGAACGGAATGTCGACCTTGGCCGCCGTGGCCGGCTTGGCCAGGACCGGTGCCGGCGCGAACGAGCCCAGGGCGGCGGAAAGCGCTACAGCCAGCAGCGCGGCACGCGGTCGAAGTTGGACGGTCATTCCGGTTCCTTGGTCATGAAAGTGAAGCCGGATGCTAGCGCGCCGCCCGGGCAAAAGGCATCGGCCAACAGTCATTGACCTGCCGATGGCGGCGGATCCGCCACGAACCGCACATCCGAGCGTGGCCGCACGCGGCCGGGCGGACAGTCCGCGGCCCTGCGGCGGACACGTGTCCGGACATCGGACACCGCTAATTCGCAAAAAACCCTTTGAAATCAATGCGTAAAAGTTGGCACGCGACCTGCTTGGTACATGGCAAGGGAAACAAGGATCAAACCGAAACTGACTGGATGCTGAACAGAAACAAGAATAGTGAAATTGTTCTTGCAAGCCCCGAATCGGTGTACTACCTTACTACCACACCACTGATCACCAACACTAAACAGGACCTCGCCATGAACACCAAGACTCTCGCCATCGCCATCGCCTTTGCCGCCGGTTCCGCGTTTGCTTCGTCGGTGCAGGCCGCCCCCGCCATCGTCACCCTGGACACCGTGCAGGTCCGCCCCTCGGCCGACCAGATCGCCCAGGCCGAGGTTGAGCGCACCAGCGACATCCCGACCCTGGCCGTCGTGGAAGTCCGTCCGACCGCTGGCCTGATCGCCGAGTACCGCGCCGAACTGGCCGCCAACCGCCGCGTCACCACCCTGGCCGCCGTGGAAGTGCGTCCGACCGCCGAACAGCGCCAGGCCCTGGCTGCCGAACAGACCAACGACCGCGGCTACGTCGCCACCTTCACCGCTGCCGCCACTGCCGTGGCCAACGAAGTGATCATCAACCTGCCGACCCTGCAGGTGCGTCCGTCGGCTGCCGACCTGCAGGCCCTGGCCCTGGAAACCGCCGCTGCCGCCGCCACGACCCTGATCCGCCAGTAAGCCGCAGCTGCGGTCTTCCGCAGCCACGGCGTACACTTCGCCGATGACTGCCACGCCCACGTTCCATGTCGTCCTGTTCCAACCCGAAATCCCGCCGAACACCGGCAATGTGATCCGCCTCTGCGCCAACACCGGCGCGCGGCTGCACCTGATCGAGCCGCTCGGTTTCGACCTGAGCGACAAGCAGCTCAAGCGCGCCGGCCTGGACTATCACGAATACGCTCGGCTGCAGGTCCATCCTGATCTGGAAACCGCCCTGCAGGTCATTGCGCCCAAGCGCCTGTTCGCGCTGAGTACCCGCGGCAGCGTGCGTTACGACACCCAGCAGTTCGAAGACGGCGATGCCTTCCTGTTCGGCCCGGAAACCCGCGGCCTGCCCCAGGACCTGCTCGACAGCCTGCCCCACGGCCGCCGCCTGCGCCTGCCGATGCAGCCGGACAACCGCAGCCTCAATCTGTCCAACACGGTCGCCGTGGTGATGTACGAGGCATGGCGCCAGAACGGGTTTGCCGGCGGGGAATAAGATGCCGTGCCGACCAACGGTCGGCACCTACCGGTGACACAGGCACCTGCCGGCCGTGTAGCGCCTGACCGTTGGTGTAGCACCTGACCGTTGGTCAGGTGACCTCAGAACGCATTGATCCCGGTCAGCTCGCGGCCGATCACCAGCTGGTGCACGGTCTCGGTGCCCTCGTAGGTGATCACCGATTCCAGATTGAGTGCATGCCGGATCGCCACGTGCTCGGTGGTGATGCCCGCGCCGCCGAGCAGGTCGCGACATTCGCGCGCGATGTCGATGGCCATGCGGCAGTTGTTCCACTTGGCCAGGCTGACCTGCTGCGGCTGCAGTTGGCCGGCGTCCTTCAGGCGCCCCAGCTGCAGGGCCAGCAGCTGCGCGGTGGTGATCCGCCGCGCCATCTCGGCCAGCTTGATCTGCGCACTCTGCGTGGCCGCCACCGGCCGGCCGAACAGCACCCGCTGCTTGGTATAGCCCAGGGCTTCATCCAGGCAGGCCACCGCAGCGCCGATCGGACCCCAGCTGATCCCGTAGCGCGCCTGGTTCAAGCAGCCCAGCGGCCCCTTCAGCCCCTGCACGTTCGGCAGGCGGTTGCGGTCGGGCACGCGCACGTTGTCGAAGAACAGCGCACCGGTCAACGAGGCGCGCAGGCTCATCTTGTGCTTGATCTCCTGCGTGGTGAACCCGGCCATGCCCTTTTCCAGCACGAAGCCCTGGATGCCATCGTCGGTATGCGCCCACACGATCGCGATGTCGGCCACCGGTCCGCTGGTGATCCACATCTTGCTGCCGTTGATCAGCCAGTCACCGCCATCGCGCACCGCGCGGGTCTTCATCGCCGCCGGATCGGAGCCGCCATGCGCCTCGGTCAGCCCGAAGCAGCCGATCACCTTGCCGGTGGCCATGTCCGGCAACCAGCGCAGCCGCTGTTCTTCGCTGCCGTAAGCGTAGATGGGGTACATGCACAGCGAGCTCTGCACCGAAACGAAGCTGCGCAGGCCCGAATCGCCGCGCTCCAGCTCCTGGCAGATCAAGCCGTAGCTCACCGCATTGAGCCCGCCGCCGCCGTACTGCTCGGGCAGGCTGGAGCCGAGCAGGCCCAGCGCGGCGATCTCGGGAATCAATTCGTCCGGGAAGCGCCCGTCGTCGAACGCATCGCCGATGATCGGCAGCACCCGCGTATCGGTGAAACGCGCCACCGTCGCCTGCACCGCGCGCTCCTCCTCGCTGAGCAGCGAACGGATATCGAACAGATCGAACGGATTCAGTGACATGGCATCCCGGCAGGTGGCGGTGGAACAGGCTCCCATTGTGGTCGTTGTGCGCGAAGCGGCCAAGGGACGGCGCGGCAGCGCGGATGCTGCGCCGCAGCATCCTGGTATCGAACGCGCGGCGACACCGCTGTCATCGTCGGCGATCTAGGCTTAAATGCGCCGTGCCGGTACTCTGGCGCAATGATCCACCGTTTCGCCGTGGTGTGACACGCGCGATTCCCAGGCAACCGCCGCCGTTCAACCCGCGGCACTACCCACGAGTTACGCAGCCCCATGAGCGAAGAAATCAACGTCCTGCCCCCGCGTGAAGTGATGGAATTCGATGTGGTGATCGTCGGTGGCGGTCCCGCTGGCCTGGCCACGGCGATCCGGCTGCGCCAGCGCGCCATCGAAGCCGGCCGCGAGCTGTCGGTGTGCATCCTGGAGAAAGGCTCTGAACCCGGTGCGCACATCCTCTCCGGTGCGGTGATGGATCCGCGGGCACTGAGCGAACTGTTCCCGGACTGGGCCGAGCGCGGCGCACCGCTGAAGCAGAAGGTCACCCGCGACGAATTCCTGTTCCTCAGTGAAGCCGGCTCGCGCAGCACGCCCAACGCGCTGCTGCCGGAGTGCTTCCACAACGAAGGCAACTACATCGTCAGCCTCGGCGAGGTCACCCGCTGGCTGGCGCAGCAGGCCGAGGCGCTGGAAGTGGCGATCTTCCCCGGCTTCCCCGCGGCGGAGGTGCTGTACAGCGAGGACGGTGCGGTGATCGGCGTGGCCACCGGCGACATGGGCATCGAGAAGAACGGTCAGCCCGGCCCCGCGTTCGAGCGCGGCATGGCGCTGCACGCCAAGTACACGATCTTCGCCGAAGGCTCGCGCGGCCATCTCGGCCGCCAGTTGATCGCACGCTTCCAGCTCGATGCCGGCAAGGATCCGCAGGCCTATGGCATCGGCATCAAGGAGCTGTGGCAGATCGATCCGGCCAAGCATGAGCCGGGCCTGGTGGTGCACGCGGCCGGCTGGCCGCTGGACAACGACACCTACGGCGGCGCGTTCCTGTATCACGCCGAGGGCGGCAAGGTCTCGATCGGTTATGTGGTCGGCCTGGATTACAAGAACCCGTGGCTGAGCCCGTTCGAAGAGTTCCAGCGCTTCAAGACACACCCGGACATCCGCAAGCACCTGGAAGGGGGCAAGCGCATCGGCTACGGTGCGCGCGCGATCACCGCCGGTGGGCTGATGTCGCTGCCCAGGACGGTGTTCCCCGGTGGCGCGCTGGTCGGCTGCGAGGCCGGCTATCTCAACGTCAGCCGGATCAAGGGCAGCCATGCCGCGATCAAGACCGGCATGCTCGCCGCCGATGCCGCCTTCGATGCGCTGGTGGCCGATCGCCAGCACGATGAATTGAGCGCCTATCCGCAGGCGTTCGAGACCAGCTGGCTGCATGCCGAACTGCAGCAGGCCAAGAACTTCAAGCAGTGGTTCAAGAAGGGCCAGACCGTGGCCACGTTGATGACCGGCATCGAGCAGTGGCTGCTGCCCAAGCTGGGCATCCGCAATCCGCCGTGGACGCTGCGCCACAGCACCCCGGACCACGCCTGCCTGGAGCCGGCCTCCAAGCATGCGAAGATCAACTATCCCAAGCCGGATGGCGTGCTCACCTTCGATCGGCTCAGCTCGGTGTTCCTGAGCAGCACCAACCACGCCGAAGACCAGCCCAGCCACCTGACCCTCAAGGACGCCAGCGTGCCAGTGCGGATCAACCTGGCCGAGTACGCCGGTCCGGAAGCGCGCTACTGCCCGGCCGGCGTGTACGAGTTCGTCGGCAGCGATGGGCACGAACAGCTGCAGATCAACGCGCAGAACTGCGTGCACTGCAAGACCTGCGACATCAAGGACCCGACCCAGAACATCGTGTGGGTGACCCCCCAGGGCGGCGGCGGCCCGAACTACTCGGGCATGTGATCGGCATGGCCTGCGACCACCGGTCGCAGGCCATCAGGCGCGGCAGGCACCGCCGCGCTGGCTATCCTGAGCGTCCTGTTGGACGTGACCGTGGCGCCGTGGCCCCTGCTTTCCGATCGACGTTGGCGTTACTGGCCTGCCTGCTGCTGGCGGCGTGTTCGCGCACCCCGCAGACGCCGGAGCAGGCCCATCAGCAGGACCTGCAGCGCGCCTTTGCGATCTGTGCCGGCTGCCACACCGTCAGCCCGGGTGGCGTGCATCGGTTCGGCCCGAACCTGCATGGCGTGATCGGCCGGCGTGCCGGCAGTGTCGCCGGCTATCCGTATTCCAACGCGATGCGCGATGCAGGGCTGACCTGGAACGAACAGACCCTCGATGCGTTCCTGCGCTCGCCCACGCAGGCGGTGCCGGGTACGCGCATGGTCAACTCCACCGCTGACCCGGAGCGCCGGCGGCAGGTGATCGAGTATCTGCAGCAGCAGCGATGACCGGCAGGCGCCGGTCAGGACGCCTGCAGCTGCACCAGATAAGCCCGCAACGCCGCATCGAATGCGCTGACCGCCTCGGCGTGCGCCGCCACGCCTTCGTCGTCGACGCGTTCCATCAGGCTGCGCGCCTGCAGCGCCAGCGCGTCGGCGCCCAGTGTTGCCAGCCCCCCACCAGCCGGTGCAGCACATTCACCAGTGCGGGCCCGGCCTGCGCATCCAGGGCTGCCTGCAGCTTCACCAGATCCTCGGCCGAGGCCGTGCACAAGCTCTCGATCAGCACGCCGGCCACGTGCTCCGAACCAAACCGGCGCACCAGCGCGGCCCGGTCCGGCGGCGCGTCATCCGCACCCGGTGCCTGCTCCGCGCCGGACAAGGGGCCGTCCCCGTCCGGCAGCCACTGCAGCAGTGCCTGGCGCAAGGCGCCCAGTGCGACCGGCTTGGCCAGCAGATCGTCCATGCCGGCCTCGCGGCAGCGCTGCAGATCGTCCTCCATCGCGCTGGCGGTCAGCGCGATCACCGGCAGCCGGGCACCGCCGCGGTCACGCTCCTGCTCGCGGATGCGGCGGGTCATGGCATAGCCGTCCATGACCGGCATCCGGCAGTCGGTCAGCACCAGGTCGAAACGGGTGCGCGCCAGCAGCGCCAGTGCCTGTTCGCCGTTCTCGGCCAGCACGTGTGGCAGGCCCAGCTGTTGCATGCGCCACCCCATCAGCGCCTGGTTGGTGGGATGGTCCTCCACGATCAGGATGCGCCGCTGCTGCAATGCGGCCGGCAACGGCACCGCCTGCGTGTGTTCTTCGGCGGCGCCGGGCTGTTCGTCCACCGGCACCACCGGTACGGCCAGCAGCACCTCCACGCGCGTGCCCTCGCCGGGGACGCTGTGCAGCGTCAGCGTGCCATGCATCATCGCCACCAGGCGCTGGCAGATGCTCAGCCCCAGCCCTGTGCCACCGTACTGGCGGCTGGTCGCCGCGTCGGCCTGTACGAACGGCGCGAACAGCCGTTCGCGCTGCTCGGGCGAGATGCCGATGCCTGTATCGCAAACGGTCAGGCGCAGCCGCTGCGCGCCGTGGGCATCACCGTCGAGCACCTCCAGCGCGATGCCGACCTCGCCGGCGCGCGTGAACTTGATGGCATTGCTGAGCAGGTTGAATGCGATCTGCCGCAGGCGCATGCCGTCGACCAGGTGCATGGCCGCGAGCGCGTCGTCGATCTGGATCTGCAGCTCCAGCCCCTTGGCCACCGCCTGCGGGGCAAGCAGCTGCTGCACGTTGCCAAGCAATGCGCGCAGGGCGACCGGATGCGGTTGCAGGGACAGCGCGCCGGCCTCGATCTTGGAGTAGTCCAGCAGGTCATCGAGGATCTGCCGCAGCATCTGCGCCGAGTCCTCGATCACGCTGATGATGCGGCGCTGTTCGCCATCCAGCGAGGTGTGCGAGAGCACCTCCACCATGCCCAGCACGCCGGACATCGGTGTGCGGATCTCGTGGCTCATCGTGGCCAGGAATTCGGATTTGGCGGCGGTGGCGCGCTCGGCGGCCGCCTTGGCCAGCGCCAGCGCGTCGGCCTGTGCGCGCGCCTCGGTCACATCGATCCAGTAGCCGCTCCACAGCAGCACCCCGTCCTCGGCGTCGTAGGGCAGCGCGCGCGAACGCACCCAACGCAGCATGCCCCCTGGGCGGGTGCGGAATTCTATGTCCACCGGGGCGAAGTCCCGCGTGGCGCTTTCCAGGGCCTGGCGCACATTGGCGCGATCACGCTCGTCGATGCGCGCGATCAGCGCGCTTTCATCGGCCATCGCCTCGGCCGCGGTGAGCCCGAACAGCGCTTCGGTGTCACCGGCGATGTACGGCAGCGACAGCCGGCCATCCCGTTCGCGACGGCCCTGGTACACGATCGCCGGCAGATTGTCGGTGACGTCGGCCAGGCGCTGCTCGGCACGGCGGCGCATCGCTACCTCACTGCGCAGGCGCCAGTGCCCCCACCCATGGACGAGCAGTGCGGTCAGCAGCACCAGGGCCAGCGGCACCGCCCAGCGCGCGGTCGCGCGCCAGTCCAGATCGCTGCGGTACTCGGCCGACAACCAGTCGCTGCGGATCGCTTCGTGCTCGCGCGCGCTCATGTTCACCAGCAGGCGGTCGAACGTGGTGGCCAGGGGTGCGTACTGGCGCTTGACCGCCAACGACAGGCGATCGCTGAATCCCGCCGGCGCTGCCACGTGCAGCTGCGCGGGATAGTGATCACGCACGATGCGATCGATGACGGCCAGGTTGCCGATGTACGCATCGGCGTCTCCCTTGGCCAGCCGTGACAGCGCCAGTTCGGCGCTGCGCGCGGGCACGATGCGCGCATTGGGGGCCTGCTGCAGGACATACCCGCGCAACCGTTCCGGATCGGACAGCAGGATGCTGCGGCCATCCAGATCGGGCACGCCCAGCACCGACGCACTGCCACTGGCCGTCACCACGACGTTGGGAACGGTGATGAAGGGCTGGCTGAACACCCAGCCGTCGCCCAGGTAGTTCGAATCGTTGGGGATGCCCATGATCGCGTCGACCTCGCCGCGGCGCAGCTGCTCGCGCACATCGAACCAGTCGTGCGCCGGCACCCGCGTGAGCTGCGCCCCTACCGTGCGCAGCAGGCGCAGGTACTCGGCCGAGACACCGCTGGGCCGGTCGGCACTGTCGATGAAGGCCAGCGGTGCCGCGTTCGGCGCGAAGGCCAGGCGCAGGGGGGTGGCCAGGACACGCCTCTCCGCATTGCCCAGGATCACCTGCGACTGCACCGACCATCGCGGCGTCGGGAGCCAGCGCCGTTCCAGGCGCTCGCGCTCGGTCTCGGCGAGCGCGGCCAGGCCCATGTCCAGCGCTTCAGCCAAGGGCTGCTTGGCGTTGGGCACACCGAAATGCAGCCGCTCCGGTGGCAGGTCGCTGGGGCGCAGCAGGCTGACATCGGTCAGCCGTCGCTCGGCGATCAGGGTCGTGGCCACATACGCGTTGCCGATGTAGACGTCGGCCTCGCCGCTGCCGACCATGGCCAATGCGGCGGTGGTGCTGGCCGCAGTCACGCGCCGGGCGCCGGGAAAGCGCGAGCGTACTTCGTCGCTGGTGACGAACTCACGCTCGGTGACCACGCGCAGGCCGCGCAGGTCAGGATCAGACGATGCCCGGGTTTCGCCGGGGCGGCCCACCAGCGCCAGCGGCGCCTGGGCGTATGGGCGGGTGTAGACCATGCAGCGCGTGCGATCGGCGGTGAGCGTGATGTTCATCACCACATCGACTTCGCCCCGGCATGCCGCCTCCAGGACCTCGGTCCAGTCGCGATACATCCGCACCTGCACCTGCACCCCCAGCTGCCGGGTCAGCAGGCTGAGGTAGTCGTAGCCGAGGCCGACCGGCTTGCCGTTCTGCATGGACTCGAACGGCGGCCAACCGCTGTCGTACATGCCCAGGATGATGGTAGGGTGCCTGCCAAGCCACTCGCTCTGGTGGGGGGGCAAGGGAGGCGACGCAGCCGCGTATACCTGCATGCCCGTCGCCATCGCGAGCACGAACAGAACCAGCCAGCGAATGACGTGGGTACGCATGCTGCCTGACCTCCGTAGAATGACATCCCCATCCCGGCACGGCCCGACGGCTGCCTCACAGGCAATACTAGTCCATGACCCTGCGCATTATCATTGCCGATGACCATCCGGTCGTACGGATCGGCACGAAGGCCGTGATCGAGTCCAGCGGCGTTGGCCAGGTGGTGGCCGAGGCCAGTACCGTGGCCGAGCTGATGACCGTACTGGGCGACCACGAGTGCGATGTTCTGGTCACCGATTACTCCATGCCCGGCGGCGCGCAGGCCGATGGCTTCGCGATGATCGCCATGATCCGCCGGCGTTTTCCCGAGCTGCCGGTGCTGATGCTCAGCGTGTCCAACAACCTGGCGATCCTGCGCATGGTGGTCGCTACCGGCGTGCTTGGCCTGGTCGACAAGACCTCCTCGATGGATGAGCTGCCGCTGGCGATCCAGACCGTGCAGCGCGGCGTGCCCTACGTCAGCCTGTCGCTGAAGGAACGCATTGACGCAATCGGCACGGAGAGTGTCGAGGAAGGCGGAGCCCGTCCCTTGTCGCCACGCGAAGTGGAAGTGCTGCGGCTGCTTGGCAGCGGCATGACGGTCAAGGAGATCGCCCTCCATCTGCACAAGAGCGTCAGCACCATCAGCCGCCAGAAAGGCGATGCGATGTTGAAGCTCGGGCTGAAGGGCGACGCCGAGCTGTTCGACTACCTGCGCGACGGCGAACGCTGATCCCGGTCCGCCTGCGGACGCGCGTTCTTTTTTCTTCGATACCCATGCGATGCACGTCATCGCGATGGTGTCCTGTCGTGTGCGCGCGTTACGCATGAGACGGAGTGCGCGTGCGTAGCAGATAGCGAACGAAGAGTTCCCGATGTTGCCGCTTCATTTATGTACTGCTCAGTTTGATATTCAGGGCTAATTCGGGTGACTAACGGATAATTCACACCTGTCGCCAGCAGCGTTTCCCCTCCCTCTGCTGGCGGACAAAACCAAAAAATAAAAAGGTGTTCCCGAAAATGAAGACTTCCCTGCTTGCTCTGGGTCTGCTCGCTGCACTGCCGTTCGCTGCGTCGGCAACCGACGGCCTGTCGTACAACTATGTCGAAGGCGGCTACGTGAACACCGATGCCAAGGGCGGCGACGCCGATGGTTGGGCGGTGAAGGGCTCGGTCGCCGTGGCGCCGAACTTCCATGTCTTCGGTGACTACAACGCGCAGGAAACCAAGCGCGGCAGCAACGACGTCGACCAGTGGCGCGTCGGTGTGGGCTACAACTACGGCATCGCCCCGACCACCGATCTGGTCGCCCGCGTTGCTTACCAGAAGTTCGACCCGAAGCACGGCCCGGACTTCAACGGCTACTCCACCGAAGTTGGCGTGCGCAGCGCGTTCACCCCGAACTTCGAAGGCTACGTAATGGCCGGTTACGAGGATTACAGCAAGAAGCACGGCATCAATCCGGACGGCGAGTTCTACGGCCGCGTCGGCGCCCAGGCCAAGCTCAACCAGAACTGGGGCCTGGCCGGCGAAGTGAAGCTGGCCAAGGGCGGCGACAAGGAATGGTTCGTCGGTCCGCGCTTCACCTGGTAATACGCGATACGCAATACCGCGGTACGTTGTTGGATGGCGCGGTCTCTCTCCCCTGCGCCATGAAGCCCGGCTCACGCCGGGCTTCACTTTTACAGCAGGCGACCAACGGTCGGCTCTACCTGCACGGCCGTCGCGGTTTTTTGCGGTTGGCATGGCCACACCCTCGTCGGTACGCCACGAAACAACCCGGCCACGTGCCGGGTTGTTTCGTTCTGGCGTGGCCCAGCGCCCGACCCATCCGCCGTCGCGCCTCAAAAGAATGGACGAAGACCCAAAAAAAACCCCGGCATCTGCCGGGGTTTTGGGTGCCTCACTTGAACAGCGTGTCCGGATACTCCGGCTTCTGCTCGCGTGCCAACAACGCACGCAATCCTTCTTCGGGGGTCTGCTCACCGTGCAGCACGGCGCGCACCCCGTCGGAGATGGGCAGGTCGATGCCATGACGCCGCGCCTGGCGCATCACTTCATCGGCGGTCTGCACCGATTCCACCACCTGGCCGATCTCGCGCACCGCATCCTGCAGCGTCTGCCCACGGCCCAGGGCCAGGCCCAGCCGACGGTTGCGCGAGAGGTCGCCGGTGCAGGTCAGCACCAGATCGCCCAGGCCGGCCAGCCCCATCAGGGTTTCCGGCTTGGCACCGATCGCCGCGGCGAGCCGCAGCATTTCGTTGAGGCCACGGGTGATCAGGCCGGCACGGGCGTTGAGGCCCAGCTGCATGCCATCGGCAACGCCGGTGGCCACGGCCAGCACGTTCTTCATCGCGCCGCCGAGCTCGGCACCGACCATGTCATCGCCGGTGTAGGCGCGGAACGCCGGGCCGTGCATGGCATCGGCCACCTGCTGGGCGAAGTCCGGCGCGTCACCGTGGACGGTGATCGCGGTCGGCAGGCCCTGGGTGACTTCCTTGGCGAACGACGGGCCGGTCACCACCGCCAGCGGCACGTCCGGCCCGAGGACCTCACGCGCCACTTCGTGCAGGAACCGACCGGAGCCGGGTTCGAAGCCCTTGGTCGCCCACGCCACGCCGGCATCAGCCGGGCGCAGCGGCGCCAGTGCACGCACGGTTTCACCGAAGGCGTGCGACGGCACCACCACCAGGATCCAGGCGGCGTCCTTGACGGCAGCGGCCAGGTCGGTGGTCGCGCGCAGCGACTCGGGCAGCGGAATGCCCGGCAGATAACGGGTGTTCTCGTGGCGCTGGTCGATGGCCTCGACCATCGCCGCATCGCGCCCCCACAGCACGGTCGGGTGACCGTGCCGCGCGAGCAGGCTGGCCAGGGCCGTGCCCCAGGAGCCGGCGCCGAGAACCGCGATTTTGTCTGCGTGCTTGCTCATCCGTACGACTGCAGCGCCGATCAGGCGTTGCCGGCCGGCTCGGAATCGGCGAGCGAGGTCTCGCCCTGTTCCTGGCGCTGGCGCAGGGTTTCGGCGTAGAGGCCTTCGAAGTTGATCGGCTGCAGGAAGAACGGCGGGAAGCCACCGGCCTGGATCAGCTCGCTCACCAGCGAACGCACGTACGGGAACAGGATGTTCGGGCACTGGGTGCCGAGCAGCACGTCGATCGACTGCGGGTCCAGGCCCACCAGGCCGAACACGCCGGCCTGCTGCACTTCGGCCACATAGGCGGTCTTCTCGCCGGCCTTGCAGGTCAGGGTCACGGCCAGCACGACTTCGAAGGCGCTCTCGCCCAGGCGCTGCACGCGCTGGTTCAGGTTGAGCTGCAGTTCCGGCTGCACGGCGTCATTGAAGACGGCCGGAGCGTTCGGCGATTCGAACGAAACGTCCTTGACGTAGATCTTCTCGACGGTGAACGAGGGACCGGTGGCGGCGTCGACCGGCGCGACGGCGCCGTTGGTGTTCTCTTCGGACATTTCCTGTTGCTCCAAAAATGAATGCTGTAAAAACGGATTGTTACATGCCCTGCGATGGGGGCGCTGTGCGCCGCGTACAAGGCGTGCGCTGCAATCCGACGGGGATCAGTTGCGGCCCTTGACCAGCGGCAGCTCGGCCTGCTGCCACGCCGGGATGCCGCCATCGAGCACGTTGACCTGGGTGAAACCAGCCTTCTTCAAGGCCTTGGCGGCCGTCTCGGAGGCGTTGCCGCTGCGGCAGACCAGAACGACCGGGCTCTGCTGGGCCTTGGCGACCAGCTTGTGCTCCGGACCGAACTGGCTCGGCTGCACATTGCGGCTGCCGGCGATATGGCCCTTCTCAAAATCGCTGCTCGAGGACAGATCGACCACGATGGCGCCACCGGCGTTCATCAGCTGGGTCAGTTCCGCCGGCTTGAGCGATTTGAAGCCACGGAACAGACGGCGGACTTCGGTCACGATGATGGCCACGGTCAGGCCGACCAGGGCCATCGACAACATCGGGTTTCGGCCGGCAAAGGCCAGCAACTCTTCGTAATTCACTAAGATCACGGGTCGATAAGCGGGCGCCGATTGTCGCACATGCGGGCGAATCGGCGTCCAGCCCCGTGTGGGCGGGCGTCAGCGGTCCTGCCAGAGGTCGGGCAGCCCGTTGGCCTGGAGCCAGCGCTTGTCTTCGGCATCCCAGCGCCAGATCTCCCGCACCCGCACCGTGCGCTCGGCCTGGGTGTTGTTGTTGATCACCCGCACCTCGGCGGTGCGCCCCACCCGGCCATCGGGCATGGGCACGTTGTCGCTGGCGCGATAGCTGGAGATCTTCACCTGCTCGAAGCGGCGCAGTTCCAGATCGGTCAGCGGGTGGACCCGGGTGTATTCCGGGTCCAGGTACGGCAACGCGTCTTCAACGGTGCCCCAGCGCATCGTGGCGTCGTACTTGATCTGGGTTTCCTCCAGATCCTTGCGCTGCTTCCGGGTGGTTTTCTGCTCGGCCGCCAGGGCACTCACGCTGGTCAGCGCGAGCAATGCCAGCAGCAGGATCTGAAGCGTACGACGCATGCGAATTCCCCAATAGGCAAGGCGCCCATCCTACCGCCTGGCGAAGGCCACGAAACGGCCGCTCAGTTCAGCGGCGGCCTTGTCGCCCTCGCCCGGCTGCCGGGCGGTGAGGCTGATGCGGGCCTTGCCGCGCTGGGCGAAGGTGGCCAGGAAGCTGTCCCAGTCGGTTTCCGCATCGGCCTGGGCCTGCGCATGCAGATCGCCGTAGACCGGCGCCAGGTAGCGGATGTGGCTGTCGGCCACGTAGACATCGGCATCGAACCCGGCCAGGCGCAGCCGCAGCGTCACCAGGGCCCAGCCGGACAGGGTCAGGGCCGAGGCCAGGCTGCCACCGAAGGCGTTGCCCTTGTCATTGACGTTGGCCGCCAGCGGGGCATGGATGTGCAGGACGCCGTCGCGATAGTCGTGGACACGGATCTGCATGGCCGCCACCGGCGGCATGGCATCCAGGACATGCTGCAGCGCGGACAACTGCGCCGGCAGGGAATCGGTTGCGGACATCTGGTTGATCACGTCACATCGAAGGGCTCGCATAATGCCCGCAATGAACACCGAAACGAAAGTCGCGCCCTGGACCCTGATCTCGCTGCGCCCGCGTGGCCAGCATGCGCCGCTGCGGCGTGCGGCCGCTGCCGCCGGGGCGCGCGTCATCGCGCTCTCGCCGTGGGCGCTGCAGGCCTGCGCTGATACGGCCACGCGCGCCGCGCTGGAGGCCGCGCTGGCAGCCGAGCGGGTGGTCTTCAGCAGCCCGGCGGCGGTTAAGGCGGCCGCGCGCCTGGTGGACCTGGCCGCACCCCACCCGGGGCAGTGGCTTGCGGTGGGCGCCGGCACGGCGGCGGCGTTGGACCGGCAGGGCGCACAGGGCATCGCCGCGCCGGCGCGGATGGACAGCGAGGGCCTGCTCGCGTTGCCGGCCCTGGCGGATCTGCATGGCCTGCGCGCCGGCCTGGTGACCGCGCCCGGCGGGCGCGGGGTGATCGCGCAGACCCTGGAGCAACGCGGTGCCCGGCTGCTGCGGGCCAACGTCTATGTCCGCCGTGCGCTGCCCCTTGCGCCGCGCATGCTGCAGCGGCTGCGGCACGCGGCCACGCCGTGGGTGCTGGCACTGAGCAGTGGCGAGGCACTGACCCTGCTGCTGGCGCAGTTGCCGGACGATCTGCAGGCCCCCCTGCGCGAGGCCCTCGTGGTGGCCGCCAGCGAGCGGCTGGCCGCGCAGGCGCGCGCGGTCGGCTTCGGGCAGGTGCAGCTGGCGGCAGGCCCGTTGCCTTCGCAGCTGGTTGCCGCTGCACACGCCGCGCTCATCCCGCCCGCATCTTCCTGAACAGGGCGCCGGAGCGGTCTTGCAGGCGGCTCGGGCGGCGGGCGATGCTGTGCGCCACGTCGCTCGCCAGCCAAGCGGATTGCCCGGCGCGCGCGACAAGGATGCCCGTATGAATGACCCTGTTTCGCCTTCCTCTCCGCGCCGCCCCCTGCGCTGGATCGTGCCGGTCACGGCGTTGGCCGTGCTGGCCGGCGGCGGTGCCTGGGGCTGGACGCAGTGGCAGTCGCGACAGGCGCAGGAGCGTGTACGCGAGGAGAATGCCCAGTTGCAGGTGCAGGGCCTGCTGGACAGTGTCGAGGCGCTGCGCCGCGATCAGCGCTCGACCTCCCAGCGCGTGCAGGACGCCGCCGCGACCAACCGGGTGCTGCGCGATGAAATGCTCGGCCTGAGCCAGCGCAACGCCCTGCTCGAAGAAAACCTGGCCAAGTTGGCCGACAGCACCCGCCACGGTGCCCAGGCGCTGCAGCTGGAAGAGGCCGAGCTGTTGCTGAGCCAGGCCGGCCAGCGGCTGGCCTATGCCGATGACGCCGACGGCGCCAAACGCCTGTACGCCTTGGCGGCCGCCTCGTTGGACGATGTGCAGGGCAGCGAGTATCTGAACCTGCGGCAGGCGCTGATGCAGGAGCGCAATGCCGTGGATGCACTGGGCCCCGGGGTGCGTGCGCAGACCCAGGCACGGCTGGGCCGGTTCGCCCAGGCGCTGACCGCGCTGCCCGAGCAGATCGACGCCCCGGCCGATACCGCCGTTGGCAGCCCCTGGTGGCACCAGGTGCTGGCACCGTTCGTGACCATCACCCCCACCCGCCTGCAGGGCCCGTTGACCGAGGCCGAGCGGGTGGCCGCGTGGGATTCGCTGCAGCTGGAACTGACCCTGGCGCGGGCCGCGGTGGAGCGCGGCGATCAACCCGGCTATGTGCAGGCGCTGGACCGCGTGGCGCTGTGGCTGCCGCGGCTGTGGCCGGATTCACCTGCTCTGCGCGAGCAACGTGCTGAACTGCATCAACTACGCGCCTGCGAGCTGCGTCCATCGCTGCCAGAACTGGGCAGCACCCTGCAGCAACTGCGCTCGATGCGTAACGGGAGGTAATCGATGAAGCCCTTTCAATCTCTGGTGGTCCTGCTCTTGGCCGTCGCCCTGGGCGTGATCGCCTCACAGTGGCTCGGCACCGAACAGCTGCGGCAGTTCGGCGAAGTGATCTACCGCTACGGCGGTACCGACTACCGCTCCACCGTGCCGCAGGTCGCCCTGATGGTGCTGGTGGGTCTGCTGGTGCTGTGGCTGCTGTGGAGCCTGCTGGCCTCGCCGTTCCGCGCCTGGGGCCGCTACCGCCGCAAGCAGGGCCGTGCGCGCCTGACCGAGGGCCTGCAGGCCCATGAACAGGGCCACTGGCAGCGTGCGGAAAAGCTGTTGACCAGCGCCGCCGAAGACAAGGAAGTGAGTGCTGTCGCCTTGGTCACTGCGGTGCGCAGCGCGCAGGCGCGCGACGACGACGCCGCGGTCAACCAGTATCTGCAGCGCCTGGCCGCCGAAGACGCCACCAGCCATGCCCTGCTGCAGGCCGAACGTCTGCTGGCACAGGAGCGTCCGGTGGATGCGATCAACGTGCTCGACATCGCCGCGATCCAGCCGCTGCCGCCGCGCGGCCTGTGGCTGCGCACCGAGGCACTGGCCCGTGCCGATCGCGCGCATGAGGCGTACGGGCAGCTGGGCGCGCTGCGCAAGCAGAAGGTGCTGCCGGACACCGCCGTGGCCGAACTGGAAATCCGCCTGGCGGCCCAGTCGCTGCTGGAGGCCGGTGATGTCAACGCACTGGCCGCGCAGTGGGAGGCCACGCCGAAGGCCCTGCGCAGCGATCCGGACGTGGTTTCGGCCTATGCCCTGCGGGCGGTTGCCCTGGACTGGGACGAACCGGCCCTGCTGAACCTGGAGCAGGCGCTGGACACGCGCTGGGACGAATCGGTGGTGACGCTCTACGGCCAGATGCCGGTGGAGAAGCTGGCCACGCGCCAGGCCAACCTGCAGCGCTGGTTGACCACCCAGCCCTCCAGCCCGGCCTTGCTGCTGGCGCTGGGCCGCATTGCCGCCCGCCAGCGCCAGCACACCCTGGCCGAGGATTACCTGCACCGCGCGATTGCCGCTGGTGCCGGCCCGGCCGCGTGGGAAGCCTTGGGCGAGCTGTTCCTGGAACGCGGCGAAACCGCGCTGGCCTCGCAGTGCTTCGCCAATGCGCTGCGCCAGCAGCGCGGCGATGACAGCGTGGCGCTGGCCCGTGCCGCGACCGCGACGCCGCTGGACCCGATCGTGCCCGAGCGCGCCACCGTCGAAGAGCAATCGCTGATGGGTGAACCGGCGCCGGTGCACGATCGCCTGCACGTGGAGCAGGGCCGCATGCACGTGGAGGAAGATCGCCTGCACGTGGAACGCGACGAGTTCGGCAACCCGCGCCTGCCGTAACAGCGCCGTGGTTCCCGGTAGTGCCGGCCGCTGGCCGGCAACGCGCGGTCCCTGAAAATGAGGGTTCCCCGAGCATGCAGGCTCCCCGAAACGGTATGGAGGAGCCGGCCAGCGGCCGGCACGACCAGAGCCCAATGGTGCAACACCTCCGCCGGATACAAAAAAGAAGGCCGCCCTTGGGCGGCCTTCTTCGTTCCATGCAGCGGGACGATCAGCGCTCGACGATCGCCACCACGCCCATGCCGCCGGCGGTGCAGATCGAGACCAGCGCGCGGCCACCGCCGCGTTCGGCCAGCTGCTTGGCCGCCGTGGCGATCACGCGGGCGCCGGTGGCGGCGAACGGGTGGCCGGTGGCCAGCGAGGAGCCCAGCGGATTGATCTTGGCCGGATCGATCTTGCCCAGCGGCGCCTCCAGGCCCAGCCGGTTGCGGCAGTAGTCTTCGCTTTCCCACGCGCGCAACGTGCACAGCACCTGTGCAGCGAAGGCCTCGTGGATTTCGTAGAGATCGAAATCCTGCAGGGTCAGGCCATTGCGCTTGAGCATCTCCGGCACCGCGATGGTCGGCGCCATCAGCAGGCCTTCGCCGTGTACGAAATCAACGGCCGCCACCTGCGAATCACGCAGGTACGCCAGCGGCTCGTGGCCATGCGCGCGCGCCCACTCTTCGCTGGCCAGCAGCACCGCCGAGGCGCCGTCGGTGAGCGGGGTGGAGTTGGCGGCGGTCAGCGTGCCGCGGCCGGAGACCTTGTCGAAGGCCGGCTTCAGCGTGGCCAGTTTTTCCAGCGAGGTATCGGCGCGCAGGATGTTGTCGCGCTCCACGCCGCGGAACGGCGCGATCAGGTCGTTGAAGAACCCGCGCTCGTAGGCAGCGGCCAGCTTCTTGTGCGAGGACACCGCCCACTCATCCTGCGAGTCGCGGGAGATGTTCCACTCCTTGGCCATGTCTTCGCAGTGGTCGCCCATGCTCTTGCCGGTGCGCGGCTCGGCCACGCCGGGGAATTCGGGCTTGAGTTCGCTCAGCTTGAAGCCGCGGGTCAGTGCCTTGAGCTTGTCGCCGGTGCTCTTGGCGCGGTTGGCCGCCAGCAGGCGCGCACGCAGCTTCTTGCCGTACACGATCGGCACATCGGAGGTGGTGTCCGAGCCGCCGCCGATGCCCGAGTCGATCTGGCCCAGCGCGATCTTGTTGGCCACTGCGATGATGGTATCCAGCGAGGTGCCGCAGGCGCGCTGCATGGTGATGCCCGGAGTCAACGGGGACAGGCCCGAGGACAGCGTTGCTTCGCGGCCCAGGTTCCAGTCGCTGGAGTGCTTGATCACCGCGCCCATCGCCACTTCGCCCAGCTGCTGGCCGTGCAGGCCGAAGCGCTCGACCAGCGCACCGAGTGTGCGCACCGACATACCGAGATTGCCGACGTCCGAATAAGCCGTGTTCTGGCGACAGAACGGAATGCGGACGCCGCCGAGGATGGCGACGGGACGGGCGTTGGGCATGGAGATACCTGGCATGGGAGGGGTGTCTGCAACATGGCCTGCACGAAGGAGCAGGCATAATGGGGCCAAGTGTAGCTGCCGCCCTGTGATGGGCCAACCGTGAAACCATGAGCAAACCCGACCACGGCATGAATGCCATTGGCGTACTGGCATTGGAACTGGCCGGCGGCGACGCCCCGCGCCATGCCGCGCTGTCCTCCGAACAGGCTGGTGAACTGGCCGAACGCGTCGGCCGCGATCTGGCCAAGCTGGTGCCCGGCGTCAGCGGGCTGGACTTCGTGTTCGCCGGCGCCCACTTCGATCCGGCGGAAATCCTGCGTCCGGGCTGGCCGGTGCACCGGCGCCTGGAAGAACTGCAGATGCGCGCCCCGGGCCGCAACCAGGGCCCGCGCGTGCTGGCCTTTGGTGCCGGCGCCGATGGCGATGTACCGCTGCCGTTCCAGGCCGATGCCAGCCTCACCGGCGGCGGCCTGCGGGTCGTCCCGTTCCTGCTGACGGGCACTGAAGTCGCCCAGACCCAGGCCGTGGCCGAGGCGCTGGAAGACGTGCTGCTGGCCCAGGGCATGGCGCAGGCCGATACCGCGCTGCAGGCCCAGAACGCCTTCGGCGCGCAGATCGAACACGCGCGCTATTTCACGGTGAATGATCTCGCCGCGATGATGTCGATGCAGTACGACAACCAGGGCCTGGCGATTCTGTGGCCGCTGATTGAAACCGCACTGATGGCACCGCACGTGGAAGAGTGGCTGGATGCCGCGCCGGAGCCGCTGCTTCGATACGCTGACGGCGAAGTGCGTATGGCGCTGTTCGATCCCGCCGGCTGGTGCGCGTACTACAACCACGGCACCGGCGACTGCGATCGCCTGCAGGGCATCTACGATCAGTACCTGATCCGCCAGCGGCAGATGGCCGCCGTGCTGGAAGCGCATGGCCTGCCGGTGCTGTTCGTACATTGCGAAGCCGGGCAGGACGCGCGCGAGCTGCTGGCCCGCTGAGGGTAGTGCCGGCCGCTGGCCGGCTCCTCGGGAAAATCGATATCGCTCATGGCAGCCACGCATGGCGTGGCTCTACCAACGTTCAAAAAAACGCCGGCGTTCGCCGGCGTTTTTCGTCAAACACGGCCTGGATTACGGGGCCGCTTTGATCACCGCGCAGGCCAGGCGTGCGCCGGCATTGCCGGTCGGCTGGGTCTTGTAGTCGTCCGCGTCGGCATGGACGATCAGGCCGCGGCCAATGATGTCGAAATCATCGCCCTTGCCGATGTTGACGTTGGTCGAGACCGGGGCGTCGACCACGGCGTTGCCCTGGGCATCAGCCTTGATGTTGGGCATGTCGCCACCGTGATGCGGTTCGCTGGCGACGCTGCCATGGTCTTCCTGGCCCGGATTGAAGTGGCCACCGGCGCTGGCACCGTCCGGCGCGCTGCAATCGCCCTTCTCATGGATGTGGAAGCCGTGCTCGCTGTTCGGCTTCAGGCCGCTGACCTGGCCTTTCACATGAACCTTGCCGTCAACGATGCTGAAGGTCACGTTGCCTTTGACGTCATTGCCCTGGGTCGGCGCAAGGTCGGCACTGGCAGTGTGGATGGCATGGGCCTCACTGGTCATCGCCGGCGGTGCCTCGGGGGTCGCTTCGGCCGTCGGCTGGGACGCGGTGGCTTCGGCAGCCGGCGTGGCTTCCGGGGTGGTGTCGGCCGGCTTGTTGCAGGCGGTCAGGCCGAGCGCGGCGATGGCCGCGAACAGCGTGGTGTGGATCAGGCGCATGTGGATCTCCTTGCGGGTAGCGTTGGAAGAAACGGCGTCGTGGGACGGCGCGATCAGCGCACGACCCGGATGACGCCGCAGGCAATTCGGGCGCCGGCGTTGCCGGCCGGCTGGCTGCGGTAATCGTCGGCATTGGCATGCACGATCAGTGCACGCCCGGCGATATCGGTGGCTGCGCCGCCGCCAAGGGTAACCGCTGGCAGGCGGATGTCGACGTTGACGCGTCCCTGCGCATCGGCACGCAGGTTGTCCATGTCACCGGCGTGGTGCGCGCCGGCACTGTTGCGGCCGTGCGGCTGCCCGGCTGGATTGAAATGCGCACCGGCGCTGCTGGCATCGACCGCACTGCAGTCGCCGCGCTCATGCACGTGGAACCCGGCCACCTGCAGCGGCTGCAGGCCACCGATGACACCGGTGATGTGTACGCCACGTGCATCGGGCACCAGCGCAAGGCGCCCACTGACCAGGCTGGCCGAGGCGGGCGACAGATTGGCCTCTGCCATCTGCGCGGTGCTGACCACCGGCACGACGGGGGCGGCGGGACGCGGCGGCGGTGTGCTGCCACAGGCGGCCAGACCGACCGCGATCGCCGCAGCGAGGACGACATGGGAACTGCGCATGGGAAGACTCCTTGATTGCAAACTAACCGTGTGCTCGTCCACAGGCCATGAAAGCGGCCCGGACATGGCGCACACGCGGTGTGGACATGCGGTTCATCCGCCGCGCCGGCGGCCGGCGCCGAGCTTGCGGGTGAGCGTGTTTCGACCCATGCCCAGCCGCGCGGCCGCCTCGGCACGGCGGCCGTGGGTGATCTGCAGGGCGGCTTCGAGCAGGGCCTGGTCGACCCGGTCACGCACCTGGGCGTGCAGGCCTTCGGCACCTTCAGCCAGTCGCTGGCGCGCCCACGCCGAGAGCAGGGTCTCCCACTGCCCCGGGTCGCCGGCACTGCGCGCGCGCGGCGCACCGGCACCGCGGTGCAGCGCGCTGTCCACGTCGGCCACGCCAATGCTGTCGGCGGCGGCAAGCGCGGCCATGCGCCAGCACACGTTTTCCAGCTCCCGTACGTTGCCGGGCCAATCGTGTTCGCGCAGCGCCTGCAGCGCGGCGGCAGTGAGCCGCTTGGGCGGCGTATCCAGCTTGTGTGCCGCGGCCGCGAGGAAGGTCTCGGCCAGCTGCGCGATGTCGTCGCGACGCTCGCGCAGCGGCGGCAACCGCAGCCGCACCACATCCAGCCGGTGCAGCAGGTCGGCACGGAAGCGACCCTGCGCCACCAGCGTTTCCAGGTCCTGGTGGGTCGCGGCGATCACGCGCACATCCACGCGGATCAGCTCACGCCCGCCGACACGGAAGAACTCGCCCTCGGCCAGCACGCGCAGCAGTCGCGTCTGCAGCGGCAACGGCATGTCACCGATTTCATCCAGGAACAGCGTGCCGCCATTGGCCTGTTCGAAACGGCCGATGTGGCGGCGCTGGGCACCGGTGAACGCGCCCGCCTCATGGCCGAACAACTCGCTCTCCAGCAGTTCGGACGGAATGGCGGCGGTATTGAGTGCGACGAACGGGCCCTGCACGCGCGGCGACTCATGGTGCAGCGCATGCGCGACCAGCTCCTTGCCGGTGCCGGTCTCGCCATTGATCAGCACCGACAGCGGTGCCTGCGCCAAGCGTCCGATCGCGCGGAACAGCGCGCGCATCGCAGGCGTATCGCCGACCAGCTGCGGGCGCTGATCGGGCGGCGTCGTGCTGGCGGTCTCGCTCGGCTCGGCCAAGGTGACATCCGGCGCGGGCAGCACCCGCTGCGCCAGCGCGACCGCATCATCCAGATCGAACGGCTTGGACAGGAATTCCTGCGCACCACCGCGGAAGGCGCCGGCCGTGCTTGCCACATCGGTATAGGCCGACATCACGATCACCGGCAGCTGCGGATGCGCCGCCTTGAGCTTGTCCAGCAGGACCAGCCCGTCATCGCCGGGCATGCGGACATCGGTGAACAGCAGATCCGGTGGCGGCTGCTCGGACAGCATCGCCAAGGCGGCCGCCGCGCCGTCGAACCCTTCGACGCGGTAGCCGGCCTCACGCAGTGCGGTGCACAGTACGAAGCGCACCGCGCGGTCATCGTCGACCACCCAGACGCGCTGGGCGGTGGTATCGACCTGGTCAGCCATGGGCGGCGGTGTCCTCGGCGGGGGTGCCCTGCCCGATCGGCAGCAGCACGGTGAATACGGTATGGCCCGGGCGCGAGCGGTAGGTCAGGGTGCCGCGGTGCTCGCGCGCGACCTGCTGGGCCAGCGCCAGGCCCAGCCCGGTGCCCTCGGCACGACCACTGACCAGCGGCAGGAACAGGTGCTCGGCCAGGTCTTCGGGCACGCCACGGCCGTCATCGGCGATTTCCAGCCGCAGTGCCAGCGGGTGCAGCTGATCGGTGATCCGCACGCCGTGCTCCACGCGCGTGCGCAGGGTGACGGTGCCCGCACCGGCCTGGATCGCATTGCGGACCAGGTTCCACACGGCCTGGGTGAGGCGGTCGGCATCGCCATCGAACTCGGGAATGCTGGGATCGTAATCGCGCTGGATCCGGACCGCCCAGCCACCTTCGCTTTCGGCCAGCCGCAGCACGCGCTCCAGCGAGGCATGGATATTGAGCGGTGCGTGCGGCGCGGCCGGCGCGGGCGACAGCAGTTGCTCGAGCAGGCCGTTCAGGCGCTCGATCTCCGAGCCGATCAGCTCGATCAGTTCACGCTCGTCCGGATCGCGCTGCGCGTTGCGCCGCGCCAGCAGCTGGGCCGCGCCCTTCAAGCCGGCCAGCGGATTGCGCAGCTCGTGCGCCAGGCCCTTGAGCGCGGCACTGAGTGCGCTGGGCAGCGCCTGGGTGGGGTCCAACCCCGGGAACTCATCGACCGGATGCGCCTCCAGCAGCCAGCCGCCCTCGTCCCAGCGGCTCAGCCACCCCTCGGCAAAACGGGGCGCATCGCCCGGCAGCGCCAGGGCCAGCCGGTGCAGGCGCAGGGTGTCGCGCTCATCGCGGGCCAGGAAGTGGGCCAGGGCATCGCCCTGTGCCTCCAGCGAGGCCAGCGGCTGGCCCAGCAGGCGCCGCACGCTCACGCCCAGCCAGCGGGCAAAGGCGGGATTGCAGCCCACCACACGGCCGCTGGCGTCGGCCCATGCGACCGGGGTGCCGAGGGCGTCGAGGGCGGGAGGCGGGAGCACGGTGGTCATTGCACCAATGTAGTGCAAAACGGCAGGCCTGTTGATCCCGGTTTCCTGCCTCGCTCACGCATGCTGCAGGAGGTTGACCAGCCGGCCCAACGGATCGCGGAGGTAGAACCGACGCACGCCCCACGGTTCGCTGGCTGGGCCATAGGCGATGGGGAGGTTGGCCGCGTGCACCCGTCGAAGCACTTCGTCCAGATCGTCGACCTCGATGGAGAGATCGGGCACGGCGGTACCGGAGCCGCCTTCGGACGCCACACTCACCTGGACAGTCATATCCGCGGATCCCGCATAGGTACGGATCCAGCCGTGATCCATGACCAGCTCCAGGCCGAGGATGTCCCGATAGAAACTGTCCGCGGCGGCCGGATCGGACGCGGCGATGTTGGCGATGATGCGTTTGACCTTCATGAATCCTCCGGGCAATCGATCGCTAGGCCTCAGCCCAGCTGAGAAATACACCAAGCAACTCAGTCAGGTTCCCGGCACCACCGCTCGCTACAAACTGCGACTTCTCAACCGTGCAGATAATCCAGTCGGCATCATCTTCCGAGTCCCCCCGGCTGATCGATGCAAAGGGCTTTTGCTCAAGCTCCGTCTCGATGAGATCAATGCAGACGTGCCAGCCGGGGTTATCAAGGGTGTCGATAGTGACCCCGAACGTATGCTCCCAGTCCTCGTTGCACTGCCTTCGATACCAGTGCTGGAGTCGCTGCAGTTCATCCATCGGTGTCACTCGCTCTTGTCAGGCGCCTTCGGCAACGCCACACCCTTCGGCCACAGCATCCAGATCGTGCCCTTCTGCTTCATGTGCCCGGCCAGCTCGCCGGCCGCATCGCCGGTGCCCCAGAAAAGATCTGCGCGGACCTCGCCGGTGATGGCACCGCCGGTATCCTGCGCGGCGACCGGGCGCACCAGCGCGGTGCCGTCCGGGCGCGTGGTGGACAGCCACAGCAGGCTGCCCAGTGGCACGACGTTGCGATCCACGGCGACGCTGTAGCCGGCGGTCAGCGGCACGTTCAACGAGCCGCGCGGGCCTTCGTCGCTGTCCGTGCCGCGGGTGAAGAACACATAGCTGGGATTGCTGGCCAGCAGTTCGGGCACACGGGTCGGGTGGGCATCGGCCCAGGCGCGGATGGCGGCCATGCTGACGTCGGCCTGCTTCAGCTCACCCTGCTCCACCAGCCAGCGGCCGATGGGGCGATAGGGATGGCCATTCTGGTCGGCGTAGGCGATCCGCAGCTGACGGCCATCGGCCAGCTGGACGCGGCCCGATCCCTGGATCTGCAGGAACTGCAGGTCCATCGGGCTGGTCAGCCAGGCCAGTACGGGTGCCTTGACGCCGTTCGCGGCGATCCGCGCGGCATCGTCATACGGCTTGAGCACGCGCCCTTCCACGCGTCCGCGCAGGCGCTTGCCCTTGAGTTCGGGATAAAGACTCTCGAGCTGGACGCTGATCATGTCGTCGGGCACACCGTACACCGGCACCGCCGCCTTGGCGGTGCGGGTGAGGCTGCCGGCATAGATCGGCTCGTAGTAACCGGTGATCAGGCCATCGGCCCGGTTGCCACCGGCGCGCAGGGCATAGACGTCGAGATTCGCCTGCAGGAACTGGCGGATGGCGGCCGGCGTGGTGGCAACCTTGGCGGCCGCGGCGCAGGTGGGTGCCCAGTTGGCCTCTGTCTTCAGGCGCGGGCAGGCACTGCGCCAGGCTGCGAAGCCGGCCTGCAGATCGGCGTCCGCGACGGCGGGCAATGCGTTCCAACTCGTCTTTGCGTAGGTGCTGGTGGGCACGGTCGCTGGCGATGACGCAGGGCGCTGCGGCGCGACCGCGCAGGCGCTCAACACGGCCAACGCGACCCCCGACAGCGCGGCGTGCTTGAGTGCGTGGCGAAGGGAATCGGACTTCATGGGCGGCGTTCCTGTTGCAGCAGCAGCGAGTGCAGGATGCGGGCGTCTTCGGCATCAAGATCTGCGGGAAGATCGTCGCGCCCGCGGAAGCGGCGATGGAAGGCGCCGACCGCGGCCGCCCGGTCGTCCATCGGGTAGCCGAAGGCCTGCAGGGCCATCCAGGCATCAAAGCCGGCCGGTGCCGGGCCATCGGCTGCGCGCGGCCATACGCCGAAACCGGCTTCGGCCAGCTGCTGCCACGGGAAGAAACGGCTGGGATCCTGCTTGCGCGAGGGCGCCAGATCGGCATGCGCGATGATCTGGCTGGGCGGAATGCGCAGGCGCGTGCACAGGTCATCCAGCAGGCGGATCAGGGCCGCGATCTGTGCCGGTGCGAACGGCGTGTCGCCATCGTTGTCGATCTCGATGCCGATCGAGGCCGAGTTGAGATCGGTGATCGTCCCCCAGCGACCGGGACCGGCATGCCAGGCGCGCCGGTCATCGCCAACCAGTTGGTAGATGTGGCCATCGGCCCCGACCAGATAGTGCGAACTGACCTTGCCGCCGCTGTTGGCGCTGCGCAGCGTGTCCAGGCTCTGCTGCACGGAATGCTGATCGGTGTGGTGCAACACGATCACCACCGGCGCGCGCGCGTTGTGGTTCGGCGACGGCACCCAGGTGGCGAGCGGGCTGCGGACCTCGGTGCTGGCGCAGGCGGCGAGCAGCAGAAGGGCGAGCAGTGCGAGGGAAGTACGGGTCACGTGCATGCCTGCATTGTGCGTGATTGCACGATCAGCTGCCAAAGCACGGTAATGCCCAGCGGGCGCCCACAAAAAACCGGCGACCCGAAGGCCGCCGGCAAAGGTAGAACATCTCTCTCGTTTCTAATGCGGTAGCGCGCGCGGATCAGGCCTCGTAGGCCGACTCGCCGTGCGAGGTGACGTCCAGGCCGGTGCGCTCGGCTTCTTCGGTGACGCGCAGGCCGAACACCATGCGCACCACCAGCAGGATCAGCACGGTGGCTACGGCACACCAGACGATGGTGAAGCCGACGCTGACCAGCTGCACCCAGACCTGGTGGCCGATGTCCAGGTCGGCCTTGGTGCCGCCCAGCGACTGCGCGCTGAACACACCCGTGAGCAGCGCACCGACGATGCCGCCGATGCCGTGCACGCCGAACACATCGGCGGTGTCATCGACCTTGAGCAGGCGCTTGAGACCGGTGACGCCCCAGACGCAGACCACGCCGGCGACCAGGCCGATCACGATCGCGCCCAGCGGGCCGACGGTGCCGCAGGCCGGGGTGATGCCGACCAGGCCGGCGACGGCGCCGGAGGCAGCGCCCAGTGCGGAGGGCTTGCCCTTGCTGACCGCTTCGACCAGGGTCCAGCCCAGCACGGCAGCAGCGGTGGCCAGGATGGTGTTGATGAAGGCCAGCGAGGCGACGGTGTCAGCCGCAGCCGCCGAGCCGGCGTTGAAGCCGAACCAGCCCACCCACAGCAGCATCGCGCCGATGTAGGTGAACGGCACGTTGTGCGGCTTCAATGCGGTCTGGCCGTAGCCGATGCGCTTGCCCACGAAGTAGGCGCCCACCAGGCCGGCCACGCCGGCATTGATGTGGACCACGGTGCCACCGGCGAAGTCGATCGCGCCCATCTCACCGAGATAGCCGCCGCCCCACACGATGTGCGCCATCGGGATGTAGCTCAGGGTGAACCACAAGGCCGAGAACAGCAGCACGGCCTTGAACTTGATGCGCTCGGCGAAGGCACCCACGATCAGCGCGGTGGTGATGCCGGCGAAGGTCGACTGGAAAGCGACGAACAGATAATCCGGCAGACCGGCGATCGGCGTGTTGCCCACGGTATCCGGGCCGAAGCCCTTGAGGAAGGCGAACTCGGTGAACGAGCCGAAGAAGGCGTTGCCTTGGCTGAACACCGCGCTGTAGCCGTAGGCCACCCACAGCATCAGCACCAGCGAGAACACCACCAGGATCTGGCTGAGGATGGACAGCACGTTCTTGGAGCGCACCAGGCCGCCGTAGAACAGGGCCAGGCCCGGCACCACCATCAGCAGCACCAGCAACGTGGAGGTGAGCATCCAGGCGACATCGCCGTGATCGAACGTGGCCGCCGCGGCGGCTTCGGCGACCGGGGCAGCCGTGGCCTCCGGCGTGGCCGGCAGCGGCTCGACCGCGACCGTCTCCGACGGTGCCGGAGTGACCTGGGCCTGGGCGTGCGCACTGCTGGAGAAGGCACCGACGGCCAGCGCGCTGAGCAGCATCATCAGGCACACGGCATGGAACCGGGCTTGCCACCCGGTGAACAAAGAGGTCTTCATTGTGGGCTCCGAGTGGGGTTAGAGCGCGTCAGCGCCGATTTCGCCGGTGCGGATGCGGACGACCTGTTCGACCGCGGTGACAAAGATCTTGCCGTCGCCGATCTTGCCGGTGCCGGCCGCGGTCTGGATGGCCTCGACCACGGCCTCCAGGCGATCGTCGGTCACGACGGTCTCGATCTTGATCTTCGGCAGGAAATCCACGACGTACTCCGCGCCGCGATACAACTCGGTGTGGCCCTTCTGGCGCCCGAAGCCTTTGACTTCGGTCACGGTGATGCCCGACACGCCAGCGTCGGAGAGGGCCTCGCGGACCTCGTCGAGCTTGAACGGCCGGATGATGGCGGAGATCAGTTTCATGCGCATATCCCGATGGTGGATGGAACCGGCCCGCGTGGGGCCGATGTCAGGTCAACCGGCGGCCACTTGCACATGGCCGCCGGTCGTTGCGCCGAACGTTGCATGGGCCACGCCGTTGCCGACGCCCGAAGGGCGACGCCAGCGGTGACGCGGGAGGGAGGAAGGGCCCATGACACGCGTCCGGTCTCTCTTGCCCCTGGTGGTGGAGCGGACCAACGGTCCGCTCTACCTTTTTCAGCGGACCGACGGTCCGCTCTACAACATGGTCGCCTTGCCGGCTCCCCAGCCGGAAAAGCGGCGACGATGACGAAGGGTGGGAGGGAAATCCTTCGTCATCGTCACCTGTTGCTCAGTTCGCGTAGTACATCTGGTACTCGAGCGGGTGGGTCGCCGCGCGGAACTTGGTGACTTCCTGCATCTTCAGCGCGATGTAGCCGTCGATGAAGTCGTCGCTCATCACGCCACCGGCCTTGAGGAACTCGCGGTCCTTGTCCAGCGCTTCCAGGGCCTGGTCCAGCGAGGAGCAGACCTGCGGGATCAGCTTCTCTTCTTCCGGCGGCAGGTCGTACAGATCCTTGTCGCTCGGTGCGCCCGGGTCGATCTGGTTCTTGATGCCGTCCAGGCCGGCCATCATCAGCACGGTGAAGGTCAGGTAGCCGGACTGGATCGGATCGGGGAAGCGCATTTCGATGCGGCGCGCCTTCGGGTTGGACACCCACGGAATGCGGCACGAAGCCGAACGGTTGCGGGCCGAGTAGGCCAGCATCACCGGGGCTTCGAAGCCCGGGACCAGGCGCTTGTAGCTGTTGGTGCCGGAGTTGGCGAAGGCATTGATCGCCTTGGCGTGCTTGAAGATGCCGCCGATGTACCACAGCGCCAGCTGGCTCAGGCCGCCGTAGCCATCACCGGAGAACAGGTTGGTGCCGCCCTTGGAGAGCGACTGGTGCACGTGCATGCCGCTGCCGTTGTCGCCGACCAGCGGCTTGGGCATGAAGGTGGCAGTCTTGCCGTTGCGGTGGGCAACGTTCTTGATGACGTGCTTCATGCGCAGCAGTTCGTCGGCCTTCTGCACCAGGGTGCTGAACTTGGTGCCGATTTCGCACTGGCCGGCAGTCGCCACTTCGTGGTGCTGCACTTCCACTTCGATGCCGACCTGTTCCAGGGTCTTGCACATTTCCGCACGCAGGTCGTGCAGCGAATCGGTCGGCGGGACCGGGAAGTAGCCGCCCTTGACGGCCGGACGGTAGCCGCTGTTGGCGCCGTCGTACTTGTCACCGGTGCTCCAGGCCGCTTCTTCGGAATCGATCTTGAAGAAGGTGTGGCCCATGTCGTTGGCGAAGCGGACCGAATCGAAGATGAAGAACTCCGGCTCCGGACCGAAGAAGGCCTGCTCGGCGATGCCGGAGGACTTCAGGTAGGCCTCGGCGCGCTTGGCGATGCCGCGCGGGCAGCGGCCGTACGGCTGCATGGTGGCCGGATCGAGGATGTCGCAGCTGATGACCAGGGTCGGGTCGGCGTAGAACGGGTCGATGTAGGCGCTGGACGGGTCCGGCAGCAGGACCATGTCCGACTCGTTGATGCCCTTCCAGCCGGCGATCGAGCTGCCATCGAACATCTTGCCTTCTTCAAACAGCGACGGCTCCACGATGCTGACCGGGAAGGTGACGTGCTGCTCGATACCACGCATATCGACGAAACGCAGGTCGACGAACTCGATCTGGTTGTCCTTGATCAGCTTCTCAACATTTTCCACGGACATCGGTGAAACCTCAGATGGGTGATTGCCTGAGTGGATAGAGCAATCCCCGTGCCAACTTTTCAGACTTCACAAACCCTTGATTTCACTGGGCTGCCCGACCCCGCAGTGCACGGCTATCCGCACCAAAATAGTGCGCGCCCTGCACCACGCACACATTTGGTGCGGGACGCGGATGTTTTATGCTGCCTCCCGATTTCACCCATTCCGAGCCCCAGCCCCCCCGATGTCCGACCTGCTCTCCGCCCTCCTTCTGGGCATTCTTGAAGGCCTCACCGAATTCCTGCCGATCTCCAGCACCGGCCACCTGCTGATCGCCCAGCACTGGTTGGGCGCACGCTCGGACTTCTTCAACATCATCATCCAGGCCGGCGCGATCCTGGCGATCACGCTGGTGTTCCGGCAGCGGCTGTGGACCCTGGCGACCGGCCTGCATGAGCGCGCCAACCGCGATTACGTGCTCAAGCTCGGCACCGCCTTCCTGGTCACCGCCGTGGTCGGCCTGCCGGTCCGCCTGGCCGGCTGGGAACTGCCGGAGACGGTCACGCCGGTAGCCTGGGCACTGATCATCGGCGGCCTGTGGATGATCCTGGTGGAGGCCTACACCGCACGCCTGCCCGAGCGCGATGAGGTGACCTGGAAGGTCGCCATCCTGGTCGGTGTGGCGCAGGTGGTGGCCGGTGTGTTCCCGGGCACCTCGCGGTCGGCGGCGGCGATCTTCATCGCGATGCTGTTCGGCCTGAGCCGCCGCGCGAAAGCCACCGAGTTCGTGTTCCTGGTCGGCATCCCGACCATGTTCGCCGCCAGCGGCTATGCCTTCCTGGAACTGGCCAAGGACGGCAAGCTCGCCAGTGAGAACTGGACCGACGTCGGCGTGGCCTTCCTTGCCGCGGTCGTCACCGGCTTCATCGTAGTGAAGTGGTTGCTGGGCTACATCAAGTCGCACAAGTTCACGGCGTTCGCGGTCTACCGCATCGCACTGGGCGCGGCCTTGCTGCTCTGGTTGCCCGCTGGCAACTGAACGGCCCGGCGCCGGCGCAACCCCGTTGGGGGCGCGCCGGCGTTTTTCCCCAGGTTCCCAAGGAGATGTACATGAAACGCACCCTGATGCTGATGCTGCCGCTGGCCCTGATGGCCGCCTGCAGCAACCCTTCCACCGCCCCGGCCGGCCGCGATGACCTCGCCCCGGCACCGACCGCCGCCGCCGACCAGGCTGCCGTGGCCCGCCTGGATGTGCAGCGCCTGCAGGGCAGCCATTGGCGCCTGGAATCGGCCACCGATGCCAGCGGCAAGCGCATCGATGCGCTGTTCGCCCGCGCCGACAAGCCGGTCACGCTGGACTTCAAGGATGACCGCATCGCGATCAGCAACACCTGCAACCGCATGGGCGGGGGCTACACGCTGGCCGATGGTTCGCTGACCGTCTCGCCGATGGCCTCGACCATGATGGCCTGCACCGACAAGAACCTGATGGCGCTGGACCAGGCCGTGGGCAGCCGCCTGGAAGGCGCGCTCAAGACCGAGCTGGGCGATGCCGGCCAGCTGACCCTGCGTACCGCCAACGGCGATGTGCTGGTGTTCACCCCGGAGCCGACCGCTGAGACCCGCTACGGCGGCGAAGGCGAAACGGTGTTCCTGGAGGTGGCCGCGCAGACCAAGCCGTGCCCGCACCCGCTGATCCGCGACAAGCAGTGCCTGCAGACGCGCGAGATCCGCTACGACGCCAATGGCATCAAGCAGGGCGAGCCGGGCGAGTGGCAGAACTTCTACGACGTCATCGAGGGCTACACCCACGAAGACGGCGTGCGCAACGTGGTGCGCGTGAAGCGCTACACGATCGCCAACCCACCGGCCGATGCCTCGTCCAACGCCTACGTGCTGGACATGGTGGTCGAGTCGGCGAACGAGAAGAAATAAGAACGCAGAAGGGCGGCCGCTGGCCGCCCTTCTTCATCCTGTAGTGCCGGCCGCTGGCCGGCTCCCGACTGTAGTGCCGGCCGCTGGCCGGCTCCCGACAGTACCTACCGGATGTAACGCCGACCAACGGTCGGCACCCACCGGGGGATCACGCCAGCGCCGGGTTCAACGTATACGTGCCATGCAGCGATGCTTCGGCCAGCACGTGCCCGTGCATCGCATGCAGCACATCGGCAGCGGTAAACGGCGTGGGCAGCTCCAGCTGCGCCACGTCCAGCGCGAACACGCGGAAGAAGTAGCGGTGCACGCGCTCGTCGTTGAACGGCGGGTACGGGCCGTCATAGCCCAGGTACTGGCCGGCCATGTCCGGATTGCCGGCGAACCAACCGGTGAAATCGTTCAGGCCCTGGCGGCTGCCCGCCGGGCCGGCCGGCTGGGTCTTGCCGCGCACGGTGAAGCCGTCGCTGCAGCTGCCCGCGGCCAGCGCGCGCACATCGGCCGGAATATCGGCCATCGCCCAGTGCGCGAAGTGCGCACGCGGTTGATCGCGTGGCACCGTGCAATCCTGGCGGCCGACCGTATCGGGCACGGTCGGCACATCCGGGTCGATGCACAGCAGCGCGAACGACCGGGTGCCGGCCGGCACATCGTGCCAGGCCAGCTGCGGGTTGCGGTTGGGGGCGAAGCCTTCGGCATCGCCGGCCGCGAAGGTGGCGGCGATCGGTTGGCCGTTGGTGATGCTGTCACTGCTCAGATGCATACAGGTCTCCTTATTCTTCCGGGTAACCCAGGCGCACCGCGACCGAGGTCAGCAGCGCGAACGCCGGCCCCATCACCTCGCGGTAATCGCGCCAGTGGCCGGGGGCCATGCGGGCCGGGCCCAGCGTGCCGGCCGGCGGGAAACGCATGCCGAAGTGGGCACCGAGGAACTCGGCCATCGCCTGCGGGTCGTTGCCGATCTCGTCGATCTTCAACAGCGCGTGCGGGTACAGGCTCTGCTCGTGCAGGGTGGCGACCTGGGCCAGCGCACGCGCCAGCCATTCGGCCGCTTCGTGCACCGAGGTCACCGCGAGCGGGGCCGGGGCACTGAAGGCGATCCACTCCAGCAGCATGTCGCGCGGGTCGCGCAGCACGATGACCAGGCGTGCCTCCGGCAGCTGGGGGCGCAGCGCCCACAGCAGCGCGTTGTCCCACCACAGCAGCCAATCGATCACCGCCCCGTCGGCGATGCCCCGGGCTGGCAACTGGCTGCGCCACTGCTCCACCAGTGCCTCGGGCGTGAGCTTGCCGGTCGAGAGCTCCTGCAGCGTGTGATAGCGCTGGAAGGGATCGTTGGGCGGCGTCGGCCCGAAGCGGTCACCACGCATCACCGGGCTGGCGGCGGCCATCGCGGCGACCACGCGTTCAACGCCGGAGCCGGGCGCGCCCCAGATGAACAACGGAGCGATCGCATTGTCTTCAGCCACCGGCGCAAGGTCCGGCCAGCTCAGCGGTGCCTTGGCCTGCGGCGGCAGGGGCAGGCGCTGCGGCGCCTCGGCCGCATGCAGGTCGACCCACGTCCGCAGCGCATCGTGGTACTGGCCGGCACGGTCCTGCACTGAGCCCAGCCAGGCGCGCAGTCCCGCCCGGGCATCCTCCGGGGCCGTGTCCAGCAGCGCCTGCACGCGCGCGATCGCGGCAGCCGGCTCACGCGTGAGCAGTCCATCGACCAGGCGCACTTCACCGGAAACCCGGCCCGGCTCCAGCGCGACGATGCGCTCGGCCACGGCCTCGGCCTGGTTGGCTTCGTTGTTCATGTCGTGCAGGCGCAAACGCGTTTCCAGTGCCGGCAGGTGCTCCGGCATGGCCTGCAGCCAGCGTTCGCCCACGGCCACCGCTTCCGGGCCACCCACCGGTTCCACGGTAAGGCGCGCCATCCACAGGTCATGCACCTCGGGATGATCGGCCAGGGTCGCATCCAGCGTCTCGCGGGCCTGCTGTTCACGGCCCAGGCGCTGCCACGCCATCAGCAGCAGCTGCAGCGTGTGCCGATCGGAGGGCCACTGCGCCAGCACCGGCAGCAGGTGCTCCAGCGCCTGCAACGGCTGGCCGGCCTGCAGTTCGAGCTCGCCGGCCAGGCGGCGCATGGCCGGCGTATCGCCGCCGGGCACGGCCAGGACCTGGCGCATCATGTCCGCTGCGCTCTCCAGGTTGCCCTGGCGCAGCGCGAGCTGGACGACCAGCCCCTGCAGGGCGGTGGTGGCCGGATTCAGGGCAAGCACCCGGCGGAAGGCCTGCTCCGCGAAGGCCAGCATGTCCTTGCCCAGGTAGGCAAAGCCCAGTGCGTAAAGCACCCGGGCATCATCCGGCAGCGCCTGGCTGGCCGCCGAGAGCTGGGCCAGCGCGCGATCCACCTCACCCCGGCGCAGCGCGACCATGCCCGAGAGGGCGGCCAGTTCCGGATGTTCCTCATCCACGCGCAGGCCCAGGCGGGTCAGGCGGTCGGCGTCGTCCACGTCATTGCGGGCCAGCGCCAGGTGCGCCTGCATCACGTACGCGGACAGTTCGTTGGGGTTGAGTTCGGCGGTGCGGTCCAGCGCCGAGCCGGCTGCGTCGAACTGGCGCAGGGCCAGCAACAGGCCGGCCTGCTGCAGATGCAGGTCGGCGTTGTCCGGCGCCAGCGTCAGGGCCTGCTGCAGGCTGGCCAGCGCGTCATCGAACTGGCCCTGCTGCTGCAGCGACAGCGACAGCCAGCGGTGTGCCTGCGGCTGCTCCGGCTCGGCCGCGATCCACTCGCGCGCCAGCTGCACGGCATCGTCCACCGCATTGCGGCGCAGGGCTTGGAGAATCTGGTCTTGCATGACGGTCCGAACTCGAGGGCAAACCCCGATTGTAGCGGGGCCGGCCGGCCAGAACGGCTGTCAGGCCGGCGTGTTCGCCTCGATCCGCAGCCGCTGGGCCACCCAGCGCTCGGAGAAGCCATCACCACGCCAGTTTTCCAGGAAACCGCAGTGGCCACCCCACGGGGCGATTTCCAGGTGGGCATGGGCCGGCAGCCGCCAGCCGTTGAAGGTGGCGAACGGGATCACCGGGTCATCCTGCGCCATCAGGATGTCGGCCGGCACCTGCAGCCCGGCCAGGCGGTCGCCGGCGATGGAGTAACCATCGAAGTAGGCCTGCAGCGAACCGAACTCGGTGTGGTGCTCGACCAGCCAGGCGGTCAGCGCGCGGATGTCCAGCTTGAGCACGCGGTCGTCCCAGTCGCTCAGCTCGGGGAACAGATCGCGCTTGCGACGCAGCGAGCCGGCCCATTTGCGCCGGAAGTACCAGTCGTACATCGCCGGGCCGTTCTCGATGCTCTCCATCGTGATCGCCGGGTCCAGCACCGGGCACACCGAGGCCACGCGGCGCAGCGGCACGCCGGCCGAGGGCGCGCGCAGGGCCAGGCGCAGCACGAAGTTGCCGCCCAGCGAATAGCCGGCGGCGACCAGCGGCAGCTCGGGCCAGCGGCGGGCGATGTCACCGGCTGCGTGCACCACCTCATCGATGCGGTTGGAGTGGAAGATGCCCGGGTTGAGGTGGTGGGTATTGCCATGGTCGCGGAAATTCAGCCGCACCACGTCGTAGCCCTCTTCCAGCAGCCGCGCGGCGGTCATGCGCATGTAGCTCGATTCGGCGCTGCCTTCCCAACCATGCAGCAGCAGCGCCATGCCGACCGGCTGGCGCCCCTGGAGGTAGCTGTGCCAGCCCTGCAGGCGCACGCCTTCACCGCCATCGAGGATCAGCTCGTCGGTGTGCGCGCCGGTCGCCGCCAGCAGCACCAGCCCGCGCTGCATCCGCATCCGGCTCGAGCTGAGCATCGACTGCAGGTGCGGGTTGCGCAGCCAACGCGGGGGGTGATAGTCGGCAGCGGTCAACATGGGCGCGAGCCTGCTCCCGGCCGCGACGCTGGCGTGTGAAGGACCACCACCGCTTACTCGGCGGACATGGCCGCCAGGATGCGCGCGCGCGAGGTTTCCGCGATGCGGCGACGGCCTTCCAGATCGTGGGTATCAATGGGCGCGAGGAAGTGCACCTCGGCCCGCCGTGCCGGCTCTCCCAGCAGACGCAGGAAGTTGGCGAAGAAACTCTCTTTCGGGCCGAACGCGACAATGGTCTGCGCGTCACCGCGCCAGCCGTAGCGCAACGCGACCGGCTGCACCGGGACCTGGGTCTCGACCGCGGCCTGGAAGATGCGCGCATGGAAGGGGCCGACTTCATGGCCACCGCGGGTGCGCCCTTCCGGGAACACGCCCACTGCCTTGCCCTCGCGCAGGCGCACGACCATTTCCTGCATCACCCCACCCAGCGACTCGGTGCTGCCGCGCTGGTGGAAGATGGTCTGCCCGCGCGCGGCCAGCCAGCCGACCACCGGCCAGCCGGCGATCTCCTGCTTGGCCACGAAGCCCATCATGCGCTGGCTGTGCAGCATCGAAATATCGACCCAGCTGACATGGTTGGCCACGAACAGCACCGCACCCGGCAGCGGTGTGCCGATCCGGTGCAGGCGGAAGCCGAAGATCCACATCAGCCCGCCCGACCAGGCGTTCACCGCCGCATGCTCGAACGTGCGCTGGCCCACGCGCACGCGCCCCCACGGCGGCAGCATGGCGATCAGCAGCATCGGCAGGAACAGCAACAGGTGGACCAGCAGCAGCGGTACGCGGTACAGGTAACGGCACACACGCGCCACGCCGCCACGTGAGGCCGGAGTGGGGGAATTCATCCGCGAACGATACCCGAGCGCCGCAGGCTCTGCCAGCGGAATCCGGACAAATCGATGGCAGGCCCAAGCCAGCCGCCGCACGCTGTCAAGCCAACGGCCAGCGGCGGCACAACGGCCGTGCGCACATGCGCCGGCGCACTGTCATGGGCCACGCAACACAGCATCCGTGCCATGCGTGCGATCAGCCCGGGCGCACCGCGGGCACCACCGCCAGGGTCAACCGCGACGTGCAGACCAGCTTGCCGGCCGCGTCCTCGATGCGGATGTCCCACACCTGGGTGCTGCGCCCCACATGGACCGCACGCGCGGTGCCGGTGACCGTGCCGGCGCGCACCGCGCGGATGTGGTTGGCATTGATCTCCAACCCGACGCAGACCTCCCTGGTGGTATCCACGCACAGGTTGCCGGCGCTGCTGCCGAGAGTTTCGGCCAGCACGACCGACGCCCCGCCATGCAGGATGCCGTACGGCTGGCGGGTGCGTTCGTCCACCGGCATGGTGGCGCTGATCCAGTCCTCGCCCGCGGCGGTGAACACGATGCCCAGGTGCTCGATGAGCGTGTTGCGGCTGAGCGTGTTGAGCGCCTGGATCGACACCGCGTCGCGGAATACCTGGGGCATGCAGCTTCTCCGTGGGGTTGCAGATTTACAGAATCGGAACCAGCCCGGCACCGAAGGCGGTGAGCATGCGCACCAGCAGCCACTTCGGCCCGACATTCACCTCGGGGAAATCCCCGACGGCGACGTAGCAGGTGTGGAAGGCCGGGTCCTGCCGCTTGAGCGGATCCGGGCACTCGGGCCCGGGCTGGAACTCGTAATCGGTGGCGTAGCGCCACGGCCAGAAATCGAGCACGGGCAGCGCCTCGGAGGCCTTGCCGACACTGTAGTTCAGGCCGGACAGGACCGGCGGCTTGGCACGCGGCGCGACCACCCAGGAGTTCTGCGGGTGGATGTCGCGCAGGATGCTCTGCGCCAGCGCCTCGGCGAACACCGGGTCATCGATGATCACCGCCCCTTCGGTGTTGTAGTTCTCGCTGCGCGGGTCGAAGTTGTGGGTGCCGATCACGCCGATGCGGCGATCCACCACCATCGATTTGGCGTGCAGGCCCATGCGGGCGCCCTTGCGGGTGACCGGCAGCGGCTTGTTGACCGCCTTGGTGCCCAGGAACGAGGGCCGGGTTTCAGCACGCAGCACGCGGCGCTCCACTTCGCTGCCATCGGTACTGCGGCGGCGCCCGCTGGCGCTGTTGCGGTCGGCGTTGCCACGGCGCGGGCCATCGCTGGCACGGCCGTCGCTGCCAGCGCGCGCATTGCTGCCGGCCGCGCTGCCCCCGAGCAGACTGCTGCGCTTGCCCTGCGACGGCGGCGCCTCGGAACCCAGCGGTGCCGGCAGCAGGTTGCGGTAGTCCACCGGGGCATCGAGCGGGAACGGTTTGAACTCGTAGATGTTGAACCCGAGCTCACGCAGGTTGCGGCGTTTGTACTTGTAGGACAGCGCGTAGACGATCGGGTTGTCGGTGGCGGCCAGGCTGTTGGTGGACACCACCACGCGCGGTGCCTGCTCGCGTTTGCGCAGGTCGCGGAACAGGCGCTGCGCCGGCTTGGACAACACCAGGTACGGCGTCTGCAGCAGCACTTCGGACTGTGCGCTGGCGATCAGCGCATCCAGCTGCGGCTCGGTCACGTGCTGGCCGTTGGCCGGCTGGCTGGCACGTTCGCGGCGATGCTTGCGCGGCAGATCGGCGACGTACTGCACCGAGGCCACGGGCAGGGCGGTATCGACGAAGGTGCGGCGCACGTAGTCCGGATCGTCGGCCTCTTCACTGACCCGCTCGACCCGCTCGGGCCGCCGGAAGTCGGCCGGCGGCATGGCCGGCACGCCCTGGCGCAGCAGCGTGCGGCCGACATCGTTGAGGCGCTCGGCCGGCACACTGCGCGGCGCGCGCCAGAACGCATCGAAATTGGCGGCCATCTCACGCACTTCCGGGCCGGCCACGATCACATCGCGGTCGCGGAAGTTGTATTCGCTGTCCCAGTCGTAATAGTCGTCCTGGTAGTTGCGCCCACCGACCACGCCCAGTGCATCGTCGACCACCAGCAGCTTGTTGTGCATGCGCTGGTTGAAACGGCGGAAGCAGCACACCACGCTGGCGGCGTAATCGAAGTAGTTCAGGCGCGCCTTGCCGAAGGTCGGGTTGTAGACCCGCAGTTCGAAGTTGGCATGGCTGCCGGACAGGGCGCCGAGGATCTCCAGGTCGGAGATCGCCGAGAGCTGGTCGATCAGCACCCGCACCTTGACCCCGCGGCGTGCGGCCGCCTGCAGTTCGTCCAGGACCAGCCGGGCGCTGTCGTCCTTGTCGAAGATGTAGGTCTGCAGGTCGATGCTGCGCGTGGCGCTGCGGATCAGGTTCAAGCGCGCGACGAGGGAAACTTCCCCTTCGTCGAGGATGGTGGCGTAGTGCCGCGGCTGGCCGGCATGCGATTCGGCGAAGGCGCGGCCACCGAGGGCACGCAGCGGCGAATCAAGCGCGCAGCGGTCCGGCTGGGCGCAGTCGACCACGGTCGAACGCGCCTGTACGGCGATGCCGGCGGCGCGGTCGCGCTCGGCGTTGGACAGCGAAGCACAGCCGCTGCCCAGCAACAGCGTTGCCAGCACCAACAGACGCAGCAATGGGTTCACGGTTTCGGCGCCTCGCTCAGACGCGCACGCAATACAAAGGTCACTCGATCACTCAGCGCAAGCTGCCAGCTGTCCATTCCATACCGGCCACGCTGGACGGTACCGCGGCTGACCACGTCGCAATCATACCCGGCCCGGGCACACTGCGGCGGTTCGACCCGTAGCGTTTCCGGGTGGCTGACCCCGCGCAGGATCAGCCGGCCCTGGATGCTGCCCCCCTTGTCGACCACCTCGGGCCAGTAGGGCAGCGAGTCGAACTCCACGACCGGGTAGCGGGCCGCGTCGAAGAACTCCTCGCCCCGCATCCAGCCGGTGTAGCGGGCCTTGCCGGGGATCTCGACATAGCGGGTGAACATCCGCAGGTGCACCTGGTGGCGACCGTCGGAGAGCACTTCGATGTTGCCTTCAAAGCGGGGGAAGATGCCCTCGATGCGCTGCCCCAGCCGCGTCCGGATCTCAAACCCGAAGCGCGAGGTGGCCGTATCGAAGGCAAGGGCCTGGCTGGTGGCGGCCGGCACCGACGACGGCGGGGCGGCATGGGCCGCCCCTGCCATCAACAGCAGCCCGACCCACGCCGCGCGGACTGCCCACACGGGTTACGGCCACCAGAAGGCGGTCAGGCTGGCCACACCCGGCTCGATGGCAGCCTCACGGTCGAAGGCCAGGACCGCGATTCCGCCCGGTGGCATGCCCCGGTAATCACTGCTGGTGCCTTCGCTCATCAGGGCGACCAGTTGTTCCAGGCCCGGGTTGTGCCCGACCACCAGCAGGCGGTCGACGTCCCGGCGCGCATCGATCAGCCCCATCAAGGTGCCCGGGGTGGCCTCGTAGACGGCATCCTCCAGGCGCTTTTCGACGAAGCCGGTGATGCCCAGCACAGCCTCCAGGGTTTCGCGGGTACGCCGCGCCGGCGAGCAGAGCACGCAGTCGGGGAGCAGGTTGTTTTCCTTCAGCCAGCGGCCGGCGGCCTCGGCTTCGGCCAGACCGACCGGCGACAGCGGGCGGTCCAGATCGGCCTGGCCGGTGCTGGCGGCTTCGGCATGGGCGTGACGCAGCAATATCAGTTCTCGCATGGGATCTCTCGTGTCAGGCTTTCTTCAGCCACTTCAACAGCGGCTCCCAGTCACTCTGGTGCTCGCGCACCTGGGCCGAGCGGTAGTCGAACAGACTCCGTCCCAGCCCGACCATCACCACATAGCTCTGGCTGTCGCGCAACTGCGCAACGACCTCGTAAGGCCAATCGGCCAACATCTGTATCGCCTGTTGCGAGGTCTGCGTCCAGGGTTTGGTGCGGTTGAGCACCAACCCGACCGGCAGGCTGCGGTCATGGACGCGGGCCACGCGCGACAGGCTGTTGAGGAAGCCGACGATGGCTTCGATGTCCAGCGCGGAAGGCAGCACGGGAACCACCACCGCATCGGCAACGTCAAGGAAATGCGGAATATCGTCGGCCATCGCACCGGCCGGCGCATCGATGATGACTTCGTCGGTGCCGTCGGGAACCAGTCGTTCCCAGCTCTTTTTGCGGTACACGTCGATCGGCAGCACGGCGCTTTCCAGGACCGAGCGGCGTTGTGCCCAGCGTGTGCTGGAGCCCTGTGGATCGGCATCGGCCAGGACGGTCCGCTTGCCTTCCAATGCCGAATGCGCCGCCAGGTGGGTGGCGACGGTGGTTTTGCCCACTCCGCCTTTGGAACCGGCCACCAGGATCGTCTTCATGCAGGCCTCGCTTCCGGGGAACGTTTCCGCAGCCTACACCGGCGCCTGTGACGGAGATAGTCGCGGCGCTGAACCAGAACCGGCGCCCACGGCTTTGCTATCGTGGATGGTTCCAATGGACTGACCGCCCGCATGAGCGAACTACAGGACCTGAGCGCGCTGATCCGCGCCAACACCCCGCTGATCATCATCGAGACCCAGGATGAAGGCCGGGTGGTCGAGCTGTTCCGGCAGACCCTGATGCATGTCTGGCGCGCCCTGCACCGCTGGTCGATCACCGAGGGGCTGCGCCGGATCGACATGGACCGCGAGGACGACCCGGTCGGCCCGCCCGACGCCAGCGCGGCCCTGCAGATGATCCGCCAGGCCGAGCAGCGCGGCATCTACCTGCTGCTCGATTTCCATCCCTACCTGGGCTATGCCAGCCACCAGCGCGCCCTGCGCGACCTGATCCAGCGGCGCCACTGCCAGGCCCACGTGCTGGTCCTGATCGGGGCCAAGGTAGAACTTCCGGCCGAGCTGGAAGCGCTGGCCACCCGCTTCAATCCGCGCCTGCCCGACCTCAACGCGCTGTTGAAGATGCTGCGCGAGGAAGCCGAAGCCTATGCCCGCGAACATGGCGGGCGGCGCGTGGAGGTGGACAACGAGGCGGTCCAGAAGATCCTGCACAACCTGCGCGGGCTGAGCCTGGTCGACGCGCGGCGGATCGCCCGCCAGCTGATCTTCGCCGACGGTGCGCTCAGCCAGGACGACCTGCCGCAGCTGGCCCGGCTCAAGTTCGAGCTGCTCAACCGCGCCGGCCACCTGCACTACGAATACGACACCACCCGCTTCGCCGACGTGGCCGGTGCCAACCGGCTCAAGCGCTGGGTCAACCAGCGCCGCCCGGTCTTCCTCGGCGGCGCCGGCCCGGCGGGCCTGGACCCGCCCAAGGGCATGCTGCTGCTGGGCGTGCAGGGCTGCGGCAAGTCGATGCTGGCCAAGGCGACGGCCGCCGGTTTCGGCGTGCCGCTGCTGCGGCTGGATTTCGGCAGCCTGTATGACAAATACCACGGCGAGACCGAGAAGAACCTGCGCGATGCGCTGGCCTCGGCCGAGCAGCTGGCGCCGTGCGTGCTGTGGATCGACGAGATCGAGAAGGGCCTGGCCAGTGGCGGCGAAGATGGCGGCGTCTCGCGCCGCGTGCTCGGCCACCTGCTGACCTGGCTGGCCGAACGCAAGGGCACGGTGTTCATCGTCGCAACCGCCAACCAGGTCCATGAGCTGCCGGCCGAGCTGCTGCGCAAGGGGCGTTTCGATGAGATCTTCTTCGTCGACCTGCCCGATGCCAACACCCGGGTGGAACTGCTGCGCCTGCACCTGGGCAAGCGCCAGCTCAACGCCGACGATTTCGCGCTGCCGGCGCTGGCGGCCGCGGCGGACGGATTCTCCGGGGCGGAGATCGAACAGGCGGTGGTCGCCGGGCTGTACGCCGCACACGCCGAATCACGCGGGCTGGATACCCAGCTGCTGATGCAGGAGATCCGCGGCAGCCGGCCGCTGTCGGTGCTGATGGCCGAGCAGGTCACCGCGCTGCGCGAGTGGGCCCGCGGGCGCACCGTCAGCGCGGACGGGTAGCGCCCGACCGTCAGCCGGCTGCCGGCTGCCTGATCATGGCGACCCTGGAAGACCGGCCCCGCGCTGCAGCACCCACACCCACGCCGGCAGCGTCACCAGCGACAGCAGGATGCCGTAGCCAACGAGCGCGGCAGCCAGGCGCGGGGCCAGGCGATGTGACATCGCCAGCGCGGCGGCGGTGATCATGGTCGGCATCGCCGACTCCAGCACATTGGCCTGCAGCATCGCACCCTGCAGGCCGAACCCCCACGAGATCGGCAGCGCCAGCGCCGGCATCACCAGCAGCTTCAACAGCAACCCGATGCCCAGCGGCTTGAGCTCGTCCAATGGCAGGCGCAGCTGGATCGAAAAACCGACCGCCAACATCACCAGCGGCAGCATCGCATCGGCCAGCTGCTTCAGCCCGGTGCCGATCCAGCCCGGCGGCTGCTCAGGCATCAGGGTCAGCGCGAACAGCAACGCCCACAGCGGCGGGAACTTCGCGATCCGCAGCAGGATCTGCGCGGCGGTGGGCGGGGTGTCGCCGCTGTAGCGCGCGATCACGTACAGACCAAAGGTGGACAGCAGCACGAAAGTGCCGAACTGGTCGTAGACCACCGCATAGGGCAGGGCGTGATCGCCGAGCAGGGCACGCACCATCGGATAGCCGATGAAGCTGGAATTGGCCAGCGCCACACAGATCAGCAGCACCGCATGCACATCCCGGGCGAAGCCGAACGCGCGCGTGGCCAGGCTCACCAGTGCGAGCGTGCACAGCATCAACAGCCACGGCGTGGCGACCAGCCCGATCAGGCTGGTGTCCAGATGCAGCCGCGGGACATAGATCAGCACCGCCGCCGGCAGGCACACGTACAGCACGATGCGGTTGAGCACATCGGCCGTGTTCTCCGGCAGCGTGCGCAGGCGCGAGAACGCCATGCCCAGGCCGAGCATGGTCAGGATCAGAGCGAATGCGTCGAAAGCCATCGCCACAGCCTAGCCCAATCGCCTGCATGGCATGTTCCGACCATGGTCGAAGCCCGCATCGCCCGCGCTATGGCAGGCCAGCCCGCCTGCACGGGCCGGCCTGCGGAATCATGGCCAGGCGGGTGGCTTCTCGGCCCACGCACGCTGCACCTCGGCCAGCGTGCTGCGCTCGCTGTCGCGCCAACCAGGCAGCAGTTCGGCGTAGCGATCGGCCCCACTCCACTGTTGCGGCTCGGTGCGCACGGCGGCGGCGTACCACTGCACGGCTTCGGTCTTGCGGCCCAGCGTCCACAGCGCCAGCGCGAAGGTGGGCGGCACCCACGCCGGATTCCCGCGCAGCGTGTTCTGCGCCGCGGTCCATTGCACCAACGCCGCGTCGGCCTCACCCAGCCGGAACAGATCCCAACCGTAGTTCCAGCGCACCGACCGACCGGGCACCGAACTGGCCGATGCGGTCGTCGCGGCCTGTTCGTACAGACTGCGCCCCAGCTCGGGCCGGCCCTGCGCGATCGCGACGCCGGCCAGCTGCACGGTCGCTTCCAGGCTCTTGCGGCCGCGCTCGCGCTGCTTCATCAATTGGTCGACGAGCTCCCCGCCCTGGCCCTGCACCACCACCATCGGGGCGGCCGCCACGTCGTTGTCGAAGTAGAACTCCTGCACGGCCGGCAGCGATTGCGCCGACGCGTTGAACACACACGCCCCCATGGCCAGCATCACGCCGGCCACCATCTGTCTTGCAATTGCCATGCAAACTCCCCCAGGTTGTCACAACAACCTCCCCTCCTGATCCTAACCGCAGCATGCGCCGGACACCAAGCGCGGCCGACCAGCGGTCGGCGCTAGCCGGCGCGCCGCCACACCCGCAGGCGGTTGTTGGCCGGCATCGCCACGTCCTCGATCAGCTGCAGGCCCGCCCCCGCCGCCAGCGCATCCACCGCCTCGGCGTCGCGGATGCCCGAGGCCGGGTCCCGCGCCTTGAGCCATGCGTCGAACTGGCGGTTGCTGTCGCTGCTGTACTCGCCATGGGCATTGAACGGACCGTAGATACAGAGCACGGCACCGGCCGCCATGACTGCCGGCAACCCGGCAAACAGCGCCTGGACGTGCGCCCAGCTCATGATGTGCAGGGTGTTGGCGCTGAACACCGCATCGAACGCCAACGGCGCGTCCGGCGGCAGCGGCCCGAGCCCGGGCGCGGGGGACAACACGGCCTGCAGCGGCCACGGGGCCGGTGTGTTGGGCAGGCCCGCGGCGTCCAGCCGCTCGGCGATGCCCGGCAGGTGATCCGGATGGTCGCTGGCCTGCCACTGCAGGTGGGGCAGTGCCGCCGCGAAGGACTCGGCGTGCTGGCCGGTGCCGCTGCCAATCTCCAGCACCCGGTGGCGGTCGGCGAGGTGGCGCTGCAGCACCGCCAGGATCGGCGCGCGGTTGCGGTCGCAGGCCTCGGACCAGCGTATCTGGCTCATCGCAATGTCACATCGGCAGGGAATCGATGTCCATCCAACCATGACCGCAGTCACTTGTGCCACTGTGCGATGCCACCGAAAGTCGAAGACTTGTCCAACGCCGGCCGCCTGCGCGCCGCCGGCCGTCCTTGGGGGATGTGAGCTGTGCAACGTCGTGAGTTTCTAGCGCTGTCTGGAATGGGCCTGGCGGGCCTGGTACTGCCGCATGGCCGGCTGATCGCCGCCGAGCAGCTGCTCGAACCGGGCGATGCGGGTCGCCGGAAGGCCTTGGCCGAGGCCGCGCTTGCCGCCGCCAAACGCGCCGGTGCCAGCTACTGCGATGTGCGCATCGGCCGGTACCTCAACCAGGCGATCATCACCCGCGAGGCCAACGTCCAGAACGTCACCAACAGCGAATCCTCGGGCATCGGCATCCGGGTGATCGTCAACGGCGCCTGGGGCTTTGCCGCCACCCACCAGCAGACCCCGGCCGCGGTGCTGGCCACGGTCGAGCAGGCCGCGGCGATCGCCCGCGCCAACGCCGGCATCCAGAGCCGCCCGGTACAGCTGGCGCCGGTGACCGGCGTGGGTGACGTGAGCTGGAAGACCCCGATCCGCAAGAACGCGATGGCGGTACCGATCAAGGACAAGGTCGAGATGCTGCTGTCGCTGAATGCGGCCGCGCTCAATGCCGGCGCCGACTTCATCAACTCCACCCTGTTCCTGGTCAACGAACAGAAGTTCTTCGCCTCCAGCGACGGCTCGTTCATCGACCAGGACGTGCACCGGATCTGGCTGCCGTTCACCGCCACCGCGATCGACAAGGCCAGCGGCAAGTTCCGTACGCGCGCCGGGCTGTCCTCGCCGATGGGCATGGGCTACGAATTCCTCGATGGCGACGCGCGCGGCAAGATCGCGTTGCCGGGCGGCGTGGTCGCCTACCGCGATTCCTACGACCCTGTCGAAGATGCCATTGCTGCCGCCCGCCACGCCCGTGAAAAGCTCAAGGCGCCGTCGGTCAAGCCGGGCAAGTACGATCTGGTGCTGGACCCGTCCAACCTGTTCCTGACCATCCATGAGAACGTCGGCCACCCGCTGGAGCTGGACCGCGTGCTCGGCTACGAAGCCAACTACGCCGGCACCAGCTTCGCCACGCTGGACAAGCGCGAGGCGGGCTTCCGCTGGGGCAGCGACATCGTCAACTTCTTCGCCGACAAGACCGCCCCGGGCAGCCTGGGCGCGGTGGGCTACGACGATGAAGGCGTGAAAACCAAGCGCTGGGACCTGGTCAAGGACGGCATCCTGGTCAACTACCAGGCCACCCGCGATGAGGTGCACCTCCTCGGCGAGAAGGAAAGCCACGGCTGCAGCTACGCCGATTCGTGGTCCAGCGTGCAGTTCCAGCGCATGGCCAACGTGTCACTGGCGCCGGGCAAGGCCCCGCTGAGCGTGGCCGACATGATCAAGAACGTGGAGAACGGCATCTACATCCACGGCCGCGGCTCGTACTCGATCGACCAGCAGCGCTTCAACGCGCAGTTCGGCGGCCAGCTGTACTACCAGATCAAGAACGGTGAGATCACCGGCATGGTCGAGGATGCCGCCTACCAGATCCGCACGCCGGAGTTCTGGAATGCCTGCAGCGCGATCTGCGATGAGCGCGATTTCCGCTTCGGCGGCTCGTTCTTCGATGGCAAGGGCCAGCCGGGCCAGGTCTCGGCGGTCTCGCATGGCTCGGCGACCACGCGCTTTGATGGCATCAACATCATCAACACCGCACGCAGCCTGGGATGAGCCCGTCCCTGCTCCGTGCCGAATGTCACTACCGCGGCGCACGCATGGCCGCAAGAATCGGCTGTGCCGCCGCGGCGGTCGCCCTGATGTCGCTGTTTCCCTGCCACCCCCACACCGACGTGGAGAGCTGCCTTGCAAAGACGTGACTTTCTCGCCCTGACCGGGCTTACCGCTGGCGGACTGATCGTGCCGTCGTTCTTCGGCAAGGTCATTGCCGCCGAGCAACTGCAGAGCAGCCTCGACCCGGCCCTGAAAAAGCGCCTGGCCGACGCCGCCCTGGCCGCTGCGCGCCAGGCGGGCGCGACCTACTGCGATGTGCGTATCGGCCGCTACCTGCGCCAGTACGTGATCACCCGCGAGGACAAGGTCCAGAACGTGGTGAACACCGAATCGACCGGCGTGGGCATCCGCGTGATCGTCAACGGCGCCTGGGGCTTTGCCGCCACCAACCAGCTCGGCACCACCGACGTGGCCCGCGCCGCACAGCAGGCCGCGGCGATCGCCAAGGCCAACGCCGGCGTGCAGACCGCCCCGGTGCAGCTGGCTGCCGCGCCCGGCGTGGGTGAGGTGTCCTGGCGCACCCCGATCCGCAAGAACGCGATGGACGTGCCGATCAAGGAAAAGGTCGAGCTGCTGCTGGACGTCAATGCAGGCGCGATGGGCGCCGGCGCCAGCTTCGTCAACTCGATGCTGTTCCTGGTCAACGAGCAGAAGTACTTCGCCTCCACCGACGGCTCCTACATCGACCAGGACGTGCACCGCATCTGGGCACCGATGACGGTCACCGCCATCGACAAGAGCACCGGCAAGTTCCGCACCCGCTCGGGGCTGTCCTCGCCGATGGGCCTGGGCTACGAGTACCTCGATGGCGTCGGCACCGGCAAGGCGGTCTCGCCCAACGGCGTGGTCAACTACCGCAACTCCTACGACATGAAGGCCGATGCGATCGCCGCGGCCAGGCAGGCGCAGGAGAAGCTCAAGGCCCCGTCGGTGAAGCCGGGCAAGTACGACCTGATCCTGGATCCGTCGCACACCTGGCTGACCATCCACGAGTCGGTCGGCCATCCGCTGGAACTGGACCGCGTCCTCGGCTACGAAGCCAACTACGCCGGCACCAGCTTCGCGACGCTGGACAAGCGCGAGCAGCATTTCCAGTACGGCAGCGACAAGGTCAACATCTTCGCCGACAAGACCCAGCCGGGCAGCCTCGGCGCGGTCGGCTACGACGATGAAGGCGTCAAGACCAAGCGCTGGGACCTGATCAGCGAAGGCAAGCTGGTGGATTACCAGACCATCCGCGACCAGGCCCACATCCTCGGCAAGACCGAGTCCGATGGTTGCTGCTATGCCGATTCGTGGTCCAGCGTGCAGTTCCAGCGCATGGCCAACGTCTCCATGGCACCGGGCAAGACCAAGCTGAGCGTGGCCGACATGATCAAGGACGTCGAGAACGGCATCTACATCATCGGCGACGGCTCGTTCTCCATCGATCAGCAGCGGTACAACGCGCAGTTCGGTGGGCAGCTGTTCTATGAAATCAAGAACGGCCAGATCACCCGCATGCTCGAGGACGTGGCCTACCAGATCCGCACGCCGGAGTTCTGGAATGCCTGCACCGCCGTGGCCGACGAAAGCGACTACCGCCTGGGCGGCTCGTTCTTCGACGGCAAGGGCCAGCCGGGCCAGGTCTCGGCGGTCTCGCACGGTTCGTCCACCGCGCGCTTCAACGGCATCAACGTCATCAACACCGCGCGCAGCCTCGGCTGACCGGTCAGGAGCCCCAATCCATGAGTATCTTCACCGAAGCCCAGGCCAAGGCCATCCTCGACAAGGTCATCGCGCTCTCCAAGGCCGATGAATGCACTGCCGTGCTGGCCGGCTCGATCGACGGCAACATCCGTTTCGCACTGAACAATGTCTCCACCAGCGGCATCGTCGACAACACCGAACTGGCCGTCACGGTCGCCTTCGGCAAGCGCGTCGGCACCGCCTCGATCAACGAATTCGACGATGCCGCGCTGGAACGCGTGGTGCGCCGCGCCGAGGATCTGGCCCGCCTGGCCCCGGAGAACCCGGAGTTCCTGCCGGCGATCGGCAAGCAGACCTACCGGCCCAGCCCGACCTTCAGCGAATCCACTGCGGCGATCGACCCGGCCTTCCGCGCCAAGGTCGCCGCCGACTCGATCGCGCCGTGCCGTGGCAACGGTCTGATCGCGGCCGGCTTCCTGGAAGACGGCCAGAGCTTCTACGCCACCGCCAACAGCAACGGCAACTTCGGTTACCAGCGCGGCACCAACTTCGACTACACCTGCACCGTGCGCACCGAAGACGGCCGCGGCTCGGGCTGGGTGGGTCGCAACCTCAAGGATGCCGCCGATTTCAAGGCCGACCAGGACATCCGCATCGCCATGCGCAAGGCCACCGAATCGGCCGAGGCCAAGGCGCTGGAGCCGGGCAAGTACACGGTGATCCTGGAGCCGGCGGCCGCGGCCGGCCTGATCAGCTTCATGATGAACTTCTTCGATGCGCGCTCGGCCGATGAAGGCCGCAGCTTCCTGTCCAGGAAGGGCGGCGGCAACAAGCTGGGCGAACAGGTCTACGACCCGCGCGTGACCATGGTCGCCGACCCGTGGCACCCCGAAGCCGCCGTGCTGCCGTGGGACAACGAAGGCCAGCCGCGCGAGAAGCTGGACATCATCAAGGACGGCAAGATCGCCAACCTCAACTACTCGCGCTTCTGGGCGCAGAAGCAGGGCAAGACCGCCAACGCGCGCCCGGGCAACCTGCTGATGTCCGGTGGCGACAAGAGCACTGCCGAGCTGGTCCGTGGCACCCAGAAGGGCATCCTGGTCACGCGCACCTGGTACATCCGCATGGTCGATCCGCAGACCGTGCTGCTGACCGGCCTGACCCGCGATGGCACCTTCTACATCGAGAACGGCCAGATCAAGCACCCGGTGAAGAACTTCCGCTTCAACGAGTCGCCGGTGATCATGCTCAACAACATCGAAGAGCTGGGCAAGCCGGTGCGTGTGGCCGGTGACGAATCCAGCCTGGTGATGATGATCCCGCCGATGAAACTGCGCGATTTCACCTTCACCTCGTTGTCCGACGCGGTCTGATGAACGGTCGTGACGGCCACTGGCCGTCTCTTCGTCTGGCCGGTCGCTTCCGGGAACGTGCGCGGCGATGAACCGTGCACAGTTCCTGCGGCTGATGCTGGGCAGTGCCGCGTTCGCGGCCTTGCCCGCGCCGGCGCGCGCCCAGGCCGGGCGGTACGACTTCTGGTTCACCCGCCTCAAGTACGACTCCGGCGACTGGGACGTGGACGCGCGCATGCCGTCCAACGTGATCACCTCGCTGATCGATTACACCACCCTGCGCGTTGACCCGACAGAGCACGTGATCGCGCTGTCCGATCCGCGCATGCTGGAGGCACCGTTCTGCTACCTGGCCGGGCACAAGCTGGTCGAGTTCAATGCCGCCGAGCGGCAGAACTTCGTGCGTTACGTGCGCAATGGCGGCTTCGTGTTCGTCGATGACTGCAACCACGATATCGATGGTCTGTTCGCGAAGTCCTTCGAAGCACAGATGGCCAAGCTGTTCGGGCCGAAGGCGCTGAACAAGCTGCCCAACAACCACGCGCTCTACCGCAGTTTCTTCCGCTTCCCCGATGGCCCGCCGGCCACCGGGTTCGAGCTCAATGGCTGGGGCGATGATCTGGTCCACGATTACCTCAAGGGCATCCAGATCGATGGCCGCCTCGGCGTGCTCTACAGCAACAAGGATTACGGGTGCGAGTGGGACTACGACTGGCGCAACAAGCGCTTCCTGGCCGAAGACAACACCCGTTTTGCGGTCAACATCGTGATGTATGCCTTGAACAGCTGAGCTTCTTCCTGCTTTTTCAGCCACGCATGGCGTGGCTCTACGCCGATCCTGCGAGTGCCTTATGACGACCGACCGCCTTGATGCCCTTCTTCCCAAACTGCAGCAGCTGCGCGGTGCGTTGGCCCAGGCCGTGGTCGGCCAGCACGCGGTGGTCGAACAGCTGCTGATCGGCCTGCTGGCCGGCGGCCACTGCCTGCTCGAGGGCGCCCCCGGGCTGGGCAAGACCCTGCTGGTGCGCTCGCTAGGCCAGGCCTTGGAGCTGCAGTTCCGGCGCGTGCAGTTCACGCCCGATCTGATGCCCAGCGACATCCTCGGTACCGAGCTGCTGGAAGAGGACCACGGCACCGGGCACCGTCACTTCCGGTTCCAGAAGGGCCCGATCTTCACCAACCTGCTGCTGGCCGACGAGCTCAACCGCACCCCGCCCAAGACCCAGGCCGCACTGCTGGAGGCGATGCAGGAGCGCACCGTCAGCTACGCCGGCACCACCTATGCGCTACCGGCGCCGTTCTTCGTGCTGGCCACGCAGAACCCGATCGAACAGGCCGGCACCTACCCGCTACCCGAAGCCCAGCTGGACCGCTTCCTGCTGCACGTGCGGGTGGATTACCCCACCGAACAGGAAGAGCGCGACATCCTGCTGCAGACCACCGGCAGCGCCAACGGCAGCGTCCCCAAGGTGATGGAGGCTGACGAGGTCCTGGCGCTGCAGTCAGCCGTGCGCGAGGTCCACATCAGCGACGACGTACTCACCTGGATCACCCGCCTGGTGCGTGCCAGCCGCCCGGGCAGCGACGCACCGGCGGCGGTGAACCAGTGGATCAAGTGGGGCGCCGGCCCGCGTGCCGGGCAATCGCTGGTGCTGGCGGCCAAGGCGCGCGCGCTGCTGCAGGGCCGCTTCGCGGCCACCCGCGAGGACGTGCAGGCGCTGGCGGCACCGGTGATGCGTCACCGCCTGCTGCTGTCCTTCGCTGCCGAGGCCGAGCAGAAGAGCGCCGACGACGTGGTCGCCGCGCTGCTGCAGGCCGTGCCGTTCCCGGGTTGATCCGCACACCGTGAGCCGCAACGCACCGATCGCGATCCCCGCCGATGTCCGCAGCCGCCTGAAGGCGCTGCGGCTGCTGCCACGGCGTGCACGCGGCGCGCACGGCATCGGCCAGCACGCCAGCCGCAGCCGCGGCGCCGGGCTGGAGTTCGCGCAGTACCGCGCCTATGAACCTGGCGATGAACTGCGCCAGATCGACTGGAAGCTCTACGCGCGCTCGGACCGCTTCTTCGTGCGTGAATCCGAACGCGAAAGCCCGATCACGGCCTGGGTGCTGATCGATGCGACCGCCTCGGCGCGCCAGAGCGACCGTGCGCGACCGGACTGGTCGCGCCTGGACCACCTCTGCGCCACCGCCGCCTGCCTGGTCGAACTGGCCCTGCAGCAAAGCGACCGCTTCGGCGTGATCGCCATCGGCGGCGAGGGCGTGCAACTGGTCCCCGCCGGGCACGGCCCGCGCCAGCGTGACCGCGTGCACCTGCTGCTGCGCCAACTCCTGGCCAGCGGCACGTGGCCGCCGGTCACTTCCCTGGCCCCGGTCTGGGAGCGGGTGCAGGCCGGCGACCTGCTGGTCGCGCTGGGCGACGGTTTCGACGAGGGCGGCATCGTGCTGCTGGAACGGCTGGCCGCCGCCCGCCGCGAGGTGCTGCACCTGCAGGTACTGACCGCCGAAGAGCGCGATTTCCCGTTCACCGACGGCCACCGCTTCCGCGATCCGGAAACCGGCGATGAGCTGCTGGGCGATGGCCGTGCGATCCGTGCCGAATACCTGGCCCGTTTCGATACCGCCCAGCGCGCGTTGCAGGCGCGGCTGCAGAGCAGCGGCATCGTGCATGCCACCGGCTATCTCGACCAGCCGCTGGATCAGCCGCTGCGGGCGCTGCTCGGTGCCGGAGGCGGCGCGTGAGCCTGCTGTTTCCGCTCGGACTGCTGGCACTGGCCGCCTGGCTGGTCCCGCTGCTGATCCACCTGGCGCGGCGGCATCAGTACGCGCCACTCGACTTCGCCGCGCTGCGCTGGCTGCAGGCCCGGATCCGGCCGCACCAGAAGATCCGCTTCGACGCGTGGCCGCTGCTGCTGGTGCGGCTGCTGCTGCTGGCTGCACTGGCCCTGTTGCTGGCGCGGCCGGTGCTGTACGGTGGCGCCGCCGACATCCACCCGGTCACGGTGGTCGCCCCTGGTCTGGACGGTACGGCCCTGCGTGGCCAGGACGCGAAGGGAGATTGGCGCTGGCTGGCTCCGGGCTTCCCCGCACTGGCCGATGCCGCCCCGGCGACCGCTTCCGCGCTGTCCAGCCTGCTGCGTGAGCTGGACCAGACACTGCCTGCCGGCGCACCGCTGACGGTGTACGTGCCCGACCCGATGCCCGGACTGGATGGCGAGCGCCCGCGCCTGTCGCGTGCCGTGGATTGGCGGCCGGTGCCGTTGGCGCCGGCCAGCACGCGCACCGCCGCACCGCCGGTGCTGCAGGTCGGTGGCGAGATCGCAGAAGGCGAGCAGCGCGTGCTGGCCGCGCTGCAGCGTGCCTGGTCCAACCAGGCGTTGTCTCCTGCCCGCGGTGCCGGTACCGCCCCCGATGCCGGGCAGACCGGCGTGTGGCTCGCCGCTGCGCCGCTGCCTGCTGCCTGGCAGGCGTGGGTGCACCAGGGCGGCAGCGTACTGGTCGCGCCCGGTGCTGCGGAGGCCGGCTGGATGCCCATCCTGCGCGATGCAGAGGGTGCAGTGGTGCTGGAACAGCGGTCCGAAGGACAGGGTCGCCTGCTGCGCTTCGCGTCGCCGCTGACACCGACGGCCCTGCCGGTGCTGCGCGATCCCGGTTTCCCGCGCCAGTTGCTGGCCGTCCTCGCCGCACCCGCCCCGCCGACCCTCGCGGCGGCAGCGACACAGCAGCCGCTGCGCGGCGGCGCCACGCCGCTGCCCGCACCGCGCGAGCTGAGCCCCTGGCTGCTGGCGCTGATCGTGCTGCTGTTCGCGCTGGAACGGGCAATGGCGACCTCACCGCGCCGCGGAGCAGGCGCATGAACGCTGCCATCCAGCACGCCTGGCAGCGCGCGCGCCGGCGCCAGTGGTGGATCACCACCCTGCTCGCGGTGCCGGTCGCGTCGGCGATCAGCGCGGTGGCGTGGCGGCTGGCCGGCTTCAACGCGGCTACGGTGGTCCTGCTGTTGACGTTGCTGGTCAGCGCCGGCGTGGCGACCTGGCGCGCACGTGGTCTGGATCGCCAATGGCTGGTCCGCCGGCTGAACGACCACCCGGTCGCACAGGACAGTGCCGACCTGCTGTTTGCCCTACCGGCGGCATTGAACCCGTTGCAGCAGCGGCAGCGCGCACATGTCGCCGCCGCCCTGCAGTCGCGCATGCCCGATCTGCGGTCGCGCTGGCCGGGCCGGTGGCTGCTGGCCTCGGTGATCACGTCGGTGGTGGTGATGGCGCTTGCGCTGGGCTGGCCGCGCGGCCCGGACGCGGCGCCCCTGTTGCCGGGCACGGCGGCACCGCCGGCCACACCTGCGCAGCCCCCGCAGCTGCGTTCCGCCCGGCTGGAGATCACCGCCCCGGCCTACACCGGGCAGGCCGCGCGGGTGCAGAGCACGCTGGACGGCAAGGTCCCGCAGGACAGCCGCCTGCACTGGTCGCTGCGCTTCTCGGCGCAACCGCAGGCCGCTGCGCTCCAGTTCCACGATGGCCAGCGCATCGCGCTGCAACGCGATGGCGACCAATGGACCACGCAGTGGACCGCCACGCGTCCGGCGCTGTACCGCGTGATCACCGAGCCTGCCCTGCGCGACACCCGCCTGTACCGGCTCGATGTGGTGCCCGATCGCCCGCCCGTGGTGCGCGTGATCGCTCCGGACCGCAGTCTCGTGCTGGGGACGCCCGGCCAACGCCAGTGGCCGCTGCAGTTCGAGGCTACCGACGACTACGGCGTGGTCGCCACGGCACAGTTGAAGGTCACCCTGGCCCAGGGCAGCGGCGAGAACATCACCTTCCGCGAGCAGACCTTCAACCTCGCCGGCACCGGACCGGCGACGCAGCGGCGCTTCGCGCGCACGCTCGATCTCGCCGCGCTGGGCGCCACCGAAGGCAACGATGTGATCGCGCAGTTGACCGTGCGCGACACCCACACGCCCGGCGCGCAGAGCGCCCAGAGCAGCAGCGTGATCCTGCGCCTGCCCAGCGCAGCGGAGATCCAGGGCACCGACATGGAGGGCATGGTCAAGAAGACCCTGCCCGCGTATTTCCGCAGCCAGCGCCAGATCATCATCGACGCTGAAGCGCTGATCAAACAGCGTCGCCAGCTGCCGGCAGAGGAATTCGTGAAGCGTGCCGATGCGATCGGCGTGGACCAGCGGATCCTGCGCCTGCGCTATGGCCAGTTCCTCGGCGAGGAAAGCGAAGGCGGGGCCAAGCCACCGCCGACCAGCGATGCCCTGCCGACCAGTGACACACCGGCGGCCGCGCACGATGACGATCACGATCACGATGGCGACCATGCCAGGACCCAGGCGCAGGCCGGCCACGACGACCATGATCATGGCGCGCCGACCGATGGCAGCGCCCCGGTGTTCGGCAGCGCCACCGACGTGCTCTCCGAATACGGCCATACCCACGATCACGCCGAGGCCGCCACCCTGCTCGATCCCAAGACGCGCGCCACGCTGAAGGCGGCGCTCGATCAGATGTGGTCGTCGGAAGGCGAGCTGCGCCAGGGCCAGCCCGAGCGTGCCCTGCCCTACGCCTACAAGGCGCTGGGCTTCATCAAGGAAGTGCAGCAGGCCGAGCGCATCTACCTGGCACGGGTCGGCCCGGAACTGCCGCCGATCGACGAGAGCCGACGCATGAGCGGCGATCGCGCCGACCTGGCCAGCCGCACCTTGCCACTGCGTGCGCTGGAGGCACCCGACCAGGCCATCGTGCAGGTCTGGCAGCAGCTGGCCGATCCGGCCAGCGCGCCGGATCTGGATGCACTGACCCACTGGCTGCGACGCAATGAAGCGCGCCTGCCGGACCCGCTGAGCCTGGCCGCCGCCATCGAAACACTGCGCATCACCCCGGACTGCGCCAACTGCCATCAGGCCCTGCGCGCGCAGCTGTGGCGTGCGCTGCTGCGACCACTGCCGCAGGTCGCCCGGCGCAACGCCGCCGATGCCATGGGTCAGCGCTACCTGGATGCACTGGAGGCCACCCCGTGAGCGACCCGCGCTGGACCCTGATCGCGCTGTTCGCCGTGCTGCTGCTGAGCAGCGCGCGTCTGTGCTGGCAGCAATGGCGTGGACCGGCGCGGGCACCCGGTGTGTTCGCCAGCCTGCTGGTGTTGCAGGCCGTGGCGACCGTGCTGCTCTACCTGACCCTGGTGCCACCGATGCAGCGCGTGGCCGGTGGCCAGCTGACCGTGCTGACTGGCGCGGCCGATCAGGTGCGCTGGTCAGCGGCGCCGGGCGAAACCGTGGTCGCACTGCCGGAAGCGACGAAAGCAGCAGACGCCCTCGCCGCACCCGACCTGGCCACCGTGTTGCGCCAGCATCCCGGTCCCACCTCCCTTCGGTTGATCGGCGATGGCCTGTCGGCCCGCGATCGCGATGCCGCGCTGCCCCGTGGCGTGCGTATCGAATGGCCCAGCGCACCACAGGGCTGGATCGCACTGCAGCCGCCACCGGTTGCTGCGCCCGGTGCGGTGTTCACCGTCAACGCGCGTGCGCAGGGCGTGCCGAATGCACGCGCCGAGCTGGTGGACCCGGCCGGGCTGGTGGTTGACCGCGCAATGCCCGGGGCCGATGGTCGCGTGCAGCTTGATGGTGTCGCGCGCGTGCCGGGGCAGAGCACGTTCCGTCTGCGCCTGCTGGATGCCGGGCAGCACGTGGTCGATACGCTGGAGGTACCGGTGGACACTGTGGGCGCGGCAGCGCCGCGGCTGCTGATCCTCGCCGGTGCGCCGGGGCCCGAGTTGAAGTACCTGCGTCGCTGGGCGACCGATGCGGGGCTGGCCGTACAAGCGCACGCCCATGCCGGCGGTGGGGTGTCGCTCGGCGATGCGCCGGTCGCGCTGACCGCGGCGACGCTGGCGGCGACGGATGCCGTGCTGCTCGATGAGCGCAGCCTGGGCACCCTGTCCGCTGCCCAGCGCAGCACGCTGCAGCAGGCCGCCCGTAGCGGGCTGGGCGTTCTCGTCCGCACCGGTGGCCCGCTTGGCGACAGCGCCCGCCAGACGCTACGCAGCTGGGGCCTGTCCGTCACCGGCAGCAACCAGGCCGCGCCCCTGTCACTGCCGGCCGATGCCGATGCCGCGTTGCTGCAGGCGCGTCGTGGCCCGCAACGACCTGCAGCGGACACCACCACCTACATCGACGAAGCCGACATGGCCTCGCACCAGGCCGCGCTGCCGGTGCTGGAGCGACTGGGTGTGACGGTCAACGACGCGACACCGCTGCTGCACGATGACAAGGGCAACGCGATCGGCGGCTATCGCCCGCTGGGCCGGGGCCGTGTTGCGCTGCTGCCGGTCACCGACAGCTATCGACTGGTGCTGGCCGGTCGCGACGATCGCCACGCCGAGCTGTGGAGCAGCGTGCTGGCCAGCGTGGCCCGCCCGATTGCTGCCGCGCAGGCGCCCCGGATCGACGCGGTCACCCCATGGGCGGGCGAGCGTATGGCGCTGTGCCAGCTGCAGGAGGCCGCGCAGGTGCGCGCACCGGATGGCGCGCACATTCCCCTGCGGATCGATCCAGCCAGCGGTGCCGAGCGGTGCGCCGGCTATTGGCCCGACCAGGCTGGCTGGCATCAGCTGCAGCAGGGTGAGCGCAGCCAGGCGTTCTACGTATTCGATCCGGCCAAGGCACGCCCGCTGCATCGCCAGCAGCTGCGCGACGCGACCGCGCAGCGCCTGGCGGCGGGCGCCGCCACGACGTCGGCCGGGGTGATCGAAACGCCGGGGGCCCGTTGGCCGTGGTTGCTGGGCTTCGTGCTTGCCGCCGGGCTGCTGTGGTGGATGGAGCGGCGGCGGGGGGCGAGGCCCGCTTGACGCGCGACGGAGCGATACTGCCCTGCCAGATCAGCGCGCCGGCGGCGCCGGGCATCCCCCCTGCTGCACACACACCTCCTGTGCCCGGCGCTGCTCGTCGTCGGTCAACTCCGGCGGTGGGCGGGCGCTCGCGGACTGGATCTGATCCGGTCCGCCGGTGAGCTTGTTCACACCCTGCGCCGCGGCGGCCAGCCCCTTGTTGATGCCCATCATCAGATAGCCACCGCTCATGCTGACCTGCTCGGGCGAGGGGGGTTCGCTCCAGGTGCGGCTGAAGCGGTTCGGCTGCACCTGTACCGGATTCTTGAAGCGGTACAGATCCAGCGGTTCGTCGTCGGGCTTGAGCGCACGCACCTCGCCCAGCGTGGTGACATCCCCCTGCGTCGGTGCAGGCGGCGGCTCCACGGGGTCGGGTGGCGCCACCTGCTGTGCCTGCACGGCAGCGGCCAGCACCAGGCCGGCCAGCAACGCTGCACCTTGCTCTCCACGTAATGCCACAGCGACTCCATCCATGTTGGTTGCGGGCTGGCCTCAAAGCATACGGAGGCCGGCGTCAGGTTTCGTTGATGGCAGCTGTCCGGCCGGCGCGGCGGGCACTGAACCATTCACCGGCCCGCATCGCGATGTCTCAGACATTGAGACGCGGTCATGTTTCCATAGCGTCCTTTGCAGACCGTTGTGACCATGGCTTACGAACTCGCCAAGCGGACCGAGGACGCCGAACGCCGCCTCGCCACCACCGATGGGCTGCCCTCGCGCGATGGTGCGCTGCTGACCGCACGCCTGCAGCGCCGCTACAACGACCGCATCACCGGCAGCTTCACGATTCCCGCCCGCGAGGGCCAGTACGCGCCGATCCCGGCCGATGTGCCCGCCGCGCTGGTCAATGCGCTGAAGGCGCGCGGCATCGAGCAGCTTTACAGCCACCAGGCGCAGGCCTGGGAGGCCAGCCAGCGCGGCGAGCACGTGGCCATCGTCACCCCCACCGCCAGCGGCAAGTCGCTGTGCTACACCCTGCCCGTGGTCAGCGCGGCGATGCAGGGCAAGGCCAAGGCGCTGTACCTTTTCCCGACCAAGGCGCTGGCCCAGGACCAGGTGGCCGAGCTGCTGGAGCTCAATCGCGCCGGCGACCTGGGCGTGAAAGCCTTCACCTTCGATGGCGATACGCCAGGCGATGCGCGCCAGGCGATCCGCCTGCACGGCGACATCGTGGTCTCCAACCCGGACATGCTGCACCAGGCGATCCTGCCGCATCACACCAAATGGGCGCAGTTCTTCGAGAACCTGCGCTATGTGGTGATCGATGAGGTGCACACCTATCGCGGCGTGTTCGGCAGCCACGTTACCAACGTGCTGCGCCGGCTCAAGCGGATCTGCGCGTTCTACGGGGTGGAGCCGCAGTTCATCCTGTGCTCGGCGACCATCGGCAATCCGCAGGCGCATGCCGAGGCATTGATTGAAGCGCCGGTCACCGCGATCACCGAATCCGGTGCGCCCAGCGGGCCCAAGCACGTGCTGCTGTGGAACCCGCCGGTGGTCAACGCCGATCTCGGCCTGCGTGCGTCCGCCCGCTCGCAGAGCAACCGCATTGCCCGCATCGCGATCAAATCCGGCCTGAAGACGCTGATCTTCGCGCAGAGCCGGTTGATGGTCGAAGTACTGACCAAGTACCTCAAGGACATCTTCGACCACGACCCGCGCAAGCCGGCCCGCATCCGCGCCTACCGCGGCGGCTACCTGCCGACCGAACGGCGCGAGACCGAGCGGGCGATGCGCGCCGGGCACATCGACGGCATCGTCAGCACCTCGGCGCTGGAACTGGGCGTGGATATCGGCAGCCTGGACGTGGTGATCCTCAACGGCTACCCGGGCAGCGTCGCCGCGACCTGGCAGCGCTTCGGCCGCGCCGGTCGTCGCCAGCAGCCCGCGCTGGGGGTGATGGTGGCCAGCTCGCAGCCGCTGGACCAGTACGTGGTGCGGCATCCGGACTTCTTCGCCGAGGCCTCGCCCGAGCATGCGCGCATCGCACCGGACCAGCCGCTGATCCTGTTCGACCACATCCGCTGCGCCGCCTTCGAGCTGCCCTTCCTGGCCGGCGATCCGTTCGGGCCGATCGACCCGCTGGTGTTCCTCGAAGCGCTGGCCGAAACCGAGGTCGTGCATCGCGAGGGCGACCGCTGGGAGTGGATCGCCGACAGCTACCCGGCCAACGCGGTCAGCCTGCGCTCGGTCGCCGACGGCAACTTCGTGGTGGTGGACCGCAGCGACGGCAAGCAGCAGATCATCGCCGAGGTGGATTACTCCGCCGCCGCGCTGACGCTGTACGAAGGTGCCATCCACATGGTGCAGTCCACGCCCTACCAGGTGGAGCGGCTGGACTGGGAAGGCCGCAAGGCCTATGTCACGCGTACCCACGTGGACTACTACACCGACAGCATCGACTTCACCAAGCTCAAGGTGCTGGACCGCTTCGATGGCTGCATTGCCGGGCGCGGCGATTCGCACCACGGCGAAGTGCACGTGGTGCGCCGCGTGGCCGGCTACAAGAAGATCCGCTACTACACCCATGAAAACATCGGCTACGGCCCGGTCAACCTGCCCGACCAGGAGCTGCACACCACGGCGGTGTGGTGGCAGTTGCCGCAGGCGCTGCTGCTGACCGCGTTCGACAGCAAGCAGGAAGCGCTGGACGGCTTCCTCGGCGCGGCGTATGCGCTGCACATCGTCGCCACGGTGGCGGTGATGGCCGATGCGCGCGACCTGCAGAAGGCGGTCGGCAATGGCGATGGCGCGTGGTTCGCGGTGGCCGACCAGAGTGGCCGCGGGCAGCTGCGGGGCGCCGAGTTCGATGCCAGCGCGATCGAGCTGCAGCAGCAGTTCGTGCCGACGGTGTATCTGTACGACAACTTCCCCGGCGGTGTGGGCCTGAGCGAGCCGCTGTGGCTGCGCCAGGCGGAGCTGCTGCTGCGCGCGCGCGAGCTGGTGCAGGGCTGCGACTGCAAGGCCGGCTGCCCCGCCTGCGTGGGGCCGGTCCTGGCCGGCCAGGAAGACGATGCCACCACGCCCAAGGCACTGGCCCTGAAGGTGCTGGCGCTGTTCGACAGCGCGGCGTTGCCGTCTGCCGCCGAGCGTGAGCGCCAGAGCGCCGAGATGGTCGCCCCGTGAGCCTGAGCCTGGACAAGCTGCGCCTGCTGCGCCGGCAGGCCGGTGATGCAACGCCCGCGCCGGCCCGTGATCCGTCCATCGCCACTGCGGGCCGATCCGATGCGGGTGACACCATCGCTACCGGCGGCGCCGCCCCCGCGCCCCTCCCGGCCGCCGCCAACGACGCGCGCGCGCGCACGCCCGCGCCCGCCTCCGTGTTCGGCTGGGTGGAGCAGGAAATCCGCCACAAGCCCACCGGTGAGGCCGCACGCCATACCGCACCGGCAGCGCCTGCCCTCCCGGCGCCCGCGCTGCGCAAGCCCGAGATCGGTGGCCTGCGCCGGCTGCTCGGCCTGCGCGAGCGGAGCCTCAGCACCGCCCACCCGCGTGAGGACGCCAAGGACCGCCATGTACCGGGCGAGGAGATCGCGCCGGGCCTGTTCCTGATCGAGTCGTTCGTCGCCCAGGCCATTCCCACCGAGCCCTTGTCGCTCGCCTTCGCCAAGCGCGAGGGCGAACAGGTGCAGCCACAGGACCTGCTGTTCTTCGATACCGAAACCACTGGCCTGGCCGGCGGTACCGGCACCCGCGCCTTCATGATCGGCGCCGCGGACTGGCACGCCCATCCCGAGCGCGGCGATGGCCTGCGCATCCGCCAGCTGCTGATGACCACGATGGCCGCCGAAACCGCGATGCTGCGCGAGTTCGCCGGGTGGCTGCGGCCGAGCACGGTGTTCTCCAGCTACAACGGCCGCTGCTACGACGCCCCGCTGCTCAAGACCCGCTACCGTTTGGCGCGGCAGCGCTGCCCGATCACCCCGCTGGATCACGTCGACCTGCTGTTCCCGACCCGCCGCCGCTATCGCGGTACCTGGGAAAACTGCCGGCTGGCCACGATCGAACGCCAGCTGCTGCAGATCGTGCGCGAAGACGACCTGCCCGGCTCGGAAGCCCCGGCGGCGTGGTTGAACTACCTGCGCGGCGGCAGCGCGGTGAACCTGCGCCGCGTGGCCGAGCACAACCACCAGGACGTGGTGACCCTGGCGCTGTTGATGCGACGGCTGGTGGCCGAGGAACAGCGTGACCGGGAGACGTTGGCGCTGCAGGCCATTGACGCGGTGTAAAGGCCGGCCCACGGACACTGCGGGTCCTTACCGTGGGAGGACCACCACATGCGTCTGAACCTTCTGTTCGCCCTGGGCTGCGCCCTGCCGCTGGCCGCGTGCAGCCATCCCGGCAAGACGGCGGTGACGCCGGCTGACAGCCCCACCTCCACCGCGCCGCCCGCGGTGGCCGGCAGCGCCTCCCAATGCGACCCGGAAAAACTCACCGGCCTGACCGGGCAGACCGCCACCGAGGCGGTGATCCAGAAAGCGGTGAAGGACAGCGGTGCGCGCAACGCCCGCGTGCTCAAGCCGGGCATGGCGATGACGATGGATTTCCGCGAAGACCGGCTCAGCATCGAAGTGGACGCGCAGAACAGGATCGTGCGCGCCAACTGCGGGTGACCGGCTGAACCCTGCCGCGTGCTGCGACTGAAGGCGGCGGCCCGCCATCATCTGCGGGCCGCCGTGCCAGGCAGGCGGGGTCAGTCGCGCAGGCGCTTGGCCTTGCCGCTGGCCAGCGCCTGATCGATGGCCGTGCGGACCTCGCGCACGGCGCGGGCCGAGGCCAGGCTCTGCTGCTGCGCCAGACGCGCCTGTTCGCGGCCCAGTTGCGCCTGCTCGCGTGCCACCAGGGTGATCTGGCGGGCATCCACCGCCTTGGCTGTGGCGACGCGCGCCTGGCGTGCTGACTGGCTGGCGCTGGCTGACGCCGCACCCGCCTGCCGAGCGGCCTGGTTGGCCTCGGCGGCCGCATCCAGGCCGGCCTGGCGGGTGACGTGATCGGCTACCGCCTCGACATCCACCGCCGCCAGAGCATCTGCGGTGACCTGCATCGAGACGTTGGCCAACTGCTGCCCGATCACGGCTTGGCGGTCGCCCAGTTCAGCCTGTGCGTTGCCCAGCGCGGCCACGTCGGATTGGCTGCGGCTGAGCTGGCTGAGCACGGCAGGATCGCGGATCAGATAGCGCGCCTGGCCACGGCGTACCCACAGCGCCGGCGCGCTGCCGCCCACGTCGCGTCGGGCCTGCTTGAGGTCGGCGACGGACGCATCGACGAAGTTGTCGTCGCCGCCCATCAGCACGAAGGCCTGCGCGGGCTGCCGGCCGATGTCGAGCCGGCCGTGGGTGACGTAGGACATGCCGTCGTCCAGATCCTTCGGCGGCTCCGGCGCACGGGGTGCGGCAGGCGCGGCCGGCGGTTCCGGGGCCGACAGCGGTTCCGGCGCGGGAGCAGGCTCAGGCGCGGGCAGCGCCGCAGGGGCCGGTCGCGGTGCCGGTGCCGGCAGCGCTGCCGGCGGGGTGGGTGCGCTGGGCGCGACCGGTGCCTGGGGTGCGGCCGGCGGCGGCGGCGGCGCAGCCACCAGACGCAGCGGCGCCACGCCGACCACCACGAACAACGCAGTGATCGCCAACGAAGCCACGCGCGGCACGTTGCGGGTCTGCTGCAGGGTCACCAGGCGGCGCTTGAGACTGCGCAGGTTGGGCGAGGCGCTGGCCACGCCCACCGCAGGACGCGGCGCGACACCGAGCTGCACCAGCAGGCGGCCATAGTCATGGCGGCAATGGCCATGCCCGGCCACGACGGCGCCATCGCAGGCTTCTTCGCGGGCCAGCGCGTACTCGCGGGCTGCCACGTGCACCAGCGGGTGGAAGAAGAACAGATGCTGCGACACCGCCGGCAGCAGGCCCCACCACAGGTCACGGCGCTGCAGATGGATCAGCTCATGGGTCAGCGCCATGTCCAGGTCGTCGGCCGACATCGCCGGCAGCTCGCGCGCTGGCAACAGCAGCACCGGCCGCCAGGGGCCGATCAACTGCGGCGAGCGGATCTGCGCGGAGAGCTTCAGGCGCGGCGCACGGCGCAGGCCGTGGGCTTCGGCAGCCAACTGCAATGCCTGCTGCAGCCCGGCGTCGGTGCACTCGGTGGCGCTGCGCACCAGCGCGCGGCTGGCGCGGTAGCCCCGCAGGCTGTGCGCCACCATCAACAGCACGCCGGCGGCCCACAAGGCCAGCAGCAGCGAGGGCCAGGACCACGCCATCGTCGCCGTCTCGACCGCGGCCGGCGCGTAGGCGACCGGGGCCGCCTGCACGGCGGCATCGAACGCGGGCAACGCCACCGCGGGTGCCGTCATGGTGGCGGGTGCGGGCAGCACGGCCAACTCCAGCGGGCTGCTCCACACCAGGCCCAGTACCGCCTGTGCGGCCACCAGCCACCACAGGCGGCAGCGGGTGGCGGCCGGCAGCTGCGGCAGCAGGCGGCACACGCCCCACACCAGCGCCACCAGCACCGCGCTCTGCACGCTGGTCCAGCCCAGCCGCATCAACAGCTCACTCATCATCGTGTCCATGGCTCAGCCCTCCCGCTTGCGTGACTGCAACTGTGCGACCAGCGCTTCCAGCTCGGCCAGTTCCTGATCGCTGACATCCACCTTGTGCGACATGAAGGCAACGAACGGCGAGACCGAGCCCTGCAGCGTCTTCTCCACGAAGCTGGCCACGGCGCCCTGCACCACGCTGTCCTGGCCACTGGTGGTGGCATAGCGGTACACGCCGTCCACCTGCTTGCGGCTCAGGTACGACTTGGCGCGCAGGCGCTCCATCATGGTCAGCACGGTCGAGCGTGCCAGCCCGCGCGGCTCCCCGAAGCCGGTGGCGACCTCCCCGACACTGGGGCGGTCCTGTTCCGCGATGTACTGCAGCAGGGCCAGTTCCTGGTCCCCGATGGTCTTGCCGCGCATGGCGCACTCCCTATGACTACACGTGTCGCTACCGTGCCAGTGACTACAGGTGTCGTCAAGTGCCGGATGGCGCGCGCCGACGAACGGTCGTTGGGGGTGATGTCCCCCGCGCGGGGCGTTAAACCTTTCCGCCTGGGGAGACGGCTGGGCGGTATTGCAGGGAGCCCCGCAACGCCAGGTGGCCGGCATGGGCGGCGCGCGCTCGGCGTTCATTGCTTACCCCGACCAGGGGCTGGCCATCGTGGTGCTGACCAACCTGGTCGGGGCCAACCCGCAGAACTTCATTCCGCAGATCGCCGCGTTCTACGGCGCGGGTGCGCCGGTGCCGACCGTCAGCCGCGCGGCCCGCCCATCACCGGCAGGATCACGCCGCTGATGTAGCTGGCAGTAATCGGCGAGGCGAGGAACACGTACGCCGGCGAGAGCTCTTCCGGCTGCGCCGGTCGGCCCATGTCGCTGTCCTGGCCGAACTCGGCCACGTCCGGCGCCTTCTTGTCGGCGGGATTCAGCGGGGTCCAGACCGGGCCGGGCGCGACCGCATTGACGCGGATGCCGCGCAGCAGCAGCTGGCTGGCCAGCGCCTTGGTGAAGGCATGGATCGCGCCCTTGGTCGCCGAATAGTCCACCAGCGACTTGCTGCCGAACAGGCCGGTTTCCGAGCCGCTGTTGATGATGCAGGCGCCTTCGCCCAGGTGCGGCAGCACCGCGCGCGCCATCTGGATGTAACCGCCGATGTTGGTCTGCAGGGTTTCCTGCAGGTGCTCGTCCTCAAGGTCTTCAAGGCGGTCGCAATGCAGCTGGAAGGCGGCGTTGTTGACCAGGATGTCCACCCCACCGAACGCCTTGACCACCTGCTTGACCGCCTTGTTGCAGAACGCCGGGTCGCGCACGTCGCCGGCGATCACCAGGCAGCGGGCGCCTTCCTTCTCGACGTGCTCGCGGGTGATCTTGGCGTCCTTCTTTTCATCCAGGTGCAGCACGGCGACATCGGCGCCTTCGCGGGCGAACAGCACGGCCACCGCGCGGCCGATGCCCGAGTCGGCACCGGTGATGATGGCGCGCTTGCCCTTGAGCTTGCCGCTGCCTTGGTAATCCGGCGCGAGGAAGCGCGGGGCCAGCTGCATCGCGTGTTCGTTGCCGGGTTTGGCCAACTGTTCGGCAGGCATCTTCTCCGGCTGGCGGCGCGGGCCTGCCTGGGTCGCCTTCTTGGTCGTGGATTTGGCGGCCTTCTTCGCCGCACGCGCGTCCTTGGCCTTTTCCTGGTCCTGCAGACGGCGCTGGCGGGCCGCCACGCGCGCAGCGCGCGGATCGGTGGCGGCGGCCTTGCGGGTCGCGGTTTTGACGACCGGGGTGCGGCTGCGCGGTTCGGCCGCGGTCGCGGCTGCTTCGGCCGGGCGCGGGCGCTTGCGGGAGGTGGGGGTCTTGGTGGTCTTACGGGTTTTGGCCGTGGCCATGCTCGACTCCTGTTGCCGGATCAGATGCGTGGATCAAACTCGAATGCGCGCCGTGTCGGGGATCCCGTGTCGGCAGTGCGCACTTCCACTATGGTCAACCGGGCGGCCAGGCACGGTGAATGGAGCGTGCCCACACCGTGTAGAGGATTCATCCGCTGCATACGGGCGCCGATGCACCCTGAGCGCAATTCCCATGGAGTACGTCGCATGCTTCGTTACCTGTCCGCGGCTGTGGCCGTCCTCGCTTTGTCCGCCTGCAGCAGCACCCCCGTCGCGCAGGTCCAGCCGATCGACGGCGTCATTTCCGGCCAGTGCCATATCGACAAGGTCCGCGGTGCGACCGGGCTGGCTGCGTCGGCGGCAACCGTCGAAAGGGCACGCGTGGACAGCGACAGCCTGGAAGTGATCGTGCTGCGCGGTCAGCGCCTGGAAAGCGGCCCGACCGCCAGCGGCGCGGTGCCATCCACCACCGGTGCGGAAAGCGGTGGCGAGCGGCTGACCATCGAAACCGGCAATACCAACAACATCACCGCGATCTATTGCGGCTGATCGCTACGCTCATCCCGCGCGGGCACGCCGGACGGTGCGCCGCGCGGCTTTGAGTACTTTCAGCGTGGCCAGTTCCCACTGGCGCTCGCCACGCAGGCCGGCAAGGGCCTTCAATGAGCCGGCCCGCCAGCCATCGAATACGCAAGGATCGATATACGCCTTGCGGCACACCGACGGTGTATTGCCCAGCAGGTTGGCGACCTCGCATACCACCTGTTTCTGCAATGCTGCCAGCGCGCGCTCACTGGAGGGTTCGGGCAGCTCGGTCACGGCAAGCTGACGGATCGCCTCCAGCGTGCCGCCCCAGGTGCGGAAGTCCTTGGCGCTGAAATCCTCGCCCATCGCATCGTGCAGATAGTCGTTGACCATGCCCGAGTCCACCGGTTGGACCGCGCCATCGTCATCGCGATACTGGAACAGCGCCTGCCCGGGCAGCTGCTGGCAGCCACGGATCAGCTTGACCAGTTCGCGATCATCCACATCCACCTCATGCGCCTGCCCGGACTTGCCCCGGAAGCGCATCTGCGCCCGGCCGCCCTTGACCAGCGCGAGGTGGCGGTTGCGTAGCGTGGTCAGCCCGTAAGAGCGGTTGTCACGTGCATAGACTTCATTGCCAACGCGCACCAGCGTCTGTGCCAGCAGCGCCACCACGATCGCCAGCACCTTGTCGCGTGGGAAGCCGGGCAGCTTCAGATCGCGGCGCAGCCGCCGGCGCAGCGTGGGCAGGGCGGTACCAAAGGCAATGATGCGATCGAACTTGCCATCGCCCCTCACCCGCGCCCAATCAGCGTGGTAACGGTACTGCTTGCGCCCTCGCGCATCGCGGCCGGTGGCCTGCAGATGGCCGTTGGGCAGCGCGCAGATCCACACGTCGGTGTAGGCCGGCGGGATGGCCAGCGCGCGGATCCGGGCCAGGGTGGCCGCATCGCGCACCGCCGCGCCGTCGGCATCGCGGTAGGCGAAGCCCTTGCCGGCCTTGCGGCGGGCGATGCCGGGCAGTTCATCGCTGACGTAACGCAGGCCGGCCTGGCGGGCAGCGGCGGCTTCGGGGGTGACGGTGCGGCTCGGGCTCATGGACGCGACGCGGATCAGGGAAGCGCAGTGTCGCCGCTGCCGGTGCGGCACCGCGTCAATAACGCAACACAAACACCTCACACCGCGCTTGGCGATATCCTCCCAGGTTTACTGGCTCGCTTCCTGGAGTACCGATGTCGTCCTTGTCGTTCCGCCGCCTGCGGCGTTCTTTCGGGCTGATGGCCCTGTTCCCCGCCCTGTTGGTCCTCGGTGCCTGCAGCGCACCGCCCATGGACGAACAGGAAGCGGTCGCCACCGATGCACAGAAGGCCGCCGAAGCGGCTGCCGCGCCGACCGACGAAGCCGGCAAAGCCACCGAAGCCCCGCCGGTTGGCAACTGCGATGCCACCCAGGTGCAGAGCCTGGTCGGCCAGCCCTACACCGACGAGATCGGCAGCCAGGCCCAGCAGGATGCCGGTGCCAGCAGCCTGCGCGTGCTCAAGCCCAACGACATGACCACGATGGAGTTCATCGGCGAGCGCTTGAACGTGGAAGTGGATGCCAAGAATGTCGTGGCCGGCGTCCGTTGCGGCTGAACAGGCGCTGCGGAAACCCCTGAAACACAAGGGTTTGGTTGCGCCTGCAACCGTGTATTGCGGCGTTGCAGCAACTATGCTCTAGTCGAGTCATCCGGTGCCTCCAGATGCGCTCAACGGATTGAGCGGGGACGAGTGTCGCCGCTCACCCGACATTGAGGCAGAGATGGCCCCCCGCAACCGCCAAGGGCTTTACGACCCGCAAGATGAGCGAGATGCCTGTGGTTTCGGCATGGTCGCCCAGCTCGACGACCAGCCGTCCCGACTGCTGGTCGACACCGCTATCGCCGCGCTATCGCGCATGACCCACCGCGGCGGCGTCGCCGCCGACGGTGTCACCGGTGACGGCTGCGGCCTGTTGCTGCGCCGTCCCGACGTGTTTCTCAACGCGCTCGCCGCCGAGGCCGGCCTCACCCTTGGCGCGCGGTTCGCCGCCGGCGTGGTGTTCCTGCCGCACGAGCCCACCGCCGCACAGGCCTGCCGCGACACGCTGGAACAGCAGCTGCGCGACGCCGGCTGCCAGCCGGTCGGCTGGCGCGTGGTGCCCACCGATCCCAGCGTCTGCGGCCAGCTCGCCCGCGACACGCTGCCGCATATCGAACAGGTGTTCGTCGATGCCGGTGCCACGCAGGACGAGGCTGCCTTCACCCTGGCCCTGTTCCTGGCCCGCCGCCGCAGCGAACAGCAGCTGCGTGACCACGCCGATTACTACGTCACCACGCTCAGCCCGAATGCGATCAGCTACAAGGGCATGGTGCTGCCGGACAAGCTGAGCCGCTTCTACGTGGACCTGCAGCGCAACGACCTGGCCTCCAGCGCGATCGTGTTCCACCAGCGCTTCTCCACCAACACGCTGCCACGCTGGCCGCTGGCGCATCCGTTCCGGATGCTCGCCCACAACGGCGAGATCAACACCATCGAGGGCAACCGCCGCTGGGCCCAGGCGCGCAGCAAGGTGTGGAAGACCCCGCGCTTCGATATCGCCGAGTTCGATCCGGTGATTTCGATGCACGGCTCGGATTCGCAGAGCCTGGACAACATGCTCGAGCTGATGGTCAGCGCCGGCATGGAGCTGATCCAGGCACTGCGCATCCTGGTGCCGCCGGCGACCCAGTCGCTGGAGTTCAAGGATCCCGACCTGGCCGCCTTCTACGAGTTCTACGGGCTCAACAGCGAGCCGTGGGACGGCCCGGCGGGCATCGTGGCCTGCGACGGTCGCTATGCCGCCTGTACCCTGGACCGCAACGGCCTGCGCCCGGCGCGCTGGATGCTGACCTCCGACCGCCACTTCCTGGTCGCCTCCGAAGCGGGCGTGTGGGAAGTGCCGGCCGAGCGCGTGGTGCGCAAGGGCAAGCTGGGGCCGGGCGAGATGATGGCCATCGACCTCAAGCGTGGTGACCTGCTCGACTCGGACGCCATCGACCGCATCAACCGTGGCCGCGCGCCGTACAAGCAGTGGCTGCAGCAGGGCGTGACCTACCTGCAGACCGAGCTGATCGATCCGTCGCTGGTGGAAGAGCCCTTCGACGAGCGCACCCTGCGCAGCTACCACAAGCTGTTCCAGCTCAGCACCGAGGAAGTCGAGCAGATCCTGCGCCCGCTGGCCGAGACCGAGCAGGAAGCCACCGGCTCGATGGGCGATGACACCCCGATGGCGGTGCTGAGCCAGCACAGCCGTCCGCTCTACGATTATTTCCGCCAGGCGTTCGCGCAGGTCACCAACCCGCCGATCGATCCGCTGCGCGAAGACTGCGTCATGTCGCTGTCCACCCAGCTCGGCAAGGAGACCAACATCTTCCATGCCGGCGCGGAGACGGTAAACCACGTCATCCTCAATTCGCCGGTGCTCAGCCAGCGCAAGCTGCGCCAGCTGATCAAGATGGAGCAGTACGCCGACAAGAACCGCCTGATCGATCTGTCCTACAGCCTGGACGAGGGCCTGAAGGCCGGCATCGAGCGCATCTGCGCCGAGGCTGAAACGGCTGCACGCGAAGGCATCGTCATGCTGCTGCTGAGCGACCGTTATCCGGTGGCCGACCGGCCGATGGTGCATGCCCTGCTGGCCACCAGCGCGGTGCATCACCACCTCTCCAACGCCGGGCTGCGCTGCGACGTCAACCTGATCCTGGAAACCGGCACCGCGCGCGACCCGCACCACATGGCCTGCCTGCTCGGCTTCGGTGCCACCGCGGTGTATCCGTACCTGGCCTACCAGACCCTGTTCGACCTGGGCCGGCGCGGCATCCTGCAGCTGAGCAAGGGCGGCGAGCAGTCGCAGATCGGCCGCCGCTACCGCAAGGGCATCTACAAGGGCCTGTCCAAGATCATCTCCAAGATGGGCATCTGTACCGTGGCCAGCTACCGCGGCGCGCAGCTGTTCGAGATCGTCGGGCTGGATGACGAGGTCGTGGACCTGTGCTTCCCGGACACCGCCTCGCGCGTGGCCGGCGTCGGCTTCGCCCGTCTGGACGATGAGGCCCGCGAGCTCACCGTGCGCGCCTGGAACGACCTGCTGCGCCCGGATGTCGGCGGCGTGCTGAAGTACGTGCACGGCGGCGAATACCACATGTACAACCCGGACGTGGTCATGACCCTGCAGCGCGCCGCGCGCAGTGGCGATGCCACGGACTGGCAGCGTTACTGCGAAGCCGTGCATGGCCGGCCGGTGTCAGCGCTGCGCGACCTGCTGCAGCTCAAGGCCGCGCCCACGCCCACCCCGCTGGACCAGGTGGCCCCGGCCGAAGACCTGTTCCGCCGCTTCGACACCGCCGCGATCAGCCTCGGTGCGTTGTCACCGGAAGCGCACGAAGCGCTGGCGATCGCCATGAATCGCCTTGGCGGCCGCAGCAACTCCGGCGAAGGCGGCGAAGACCCGGTGCGCTACGGCACCGAGAAGCGCAGCAAGATCAAGCAGGTGGCCTCGGGCCGCTTCGGCGTCACCGCCGAGTACCTGGTCAACGCCGAAGTGCTGCAGATCAAGGTCGCGCAGGGTGCCAAGCCCGGCGAAGGCGGCCAGCTGCCCGGGCACAAGGTCAACGAACTGATCGCGCGGCTGCGCTACGCCAAGCCGGGCATCGGCCTGATCTCGCCGCCGCCGCACCATGACATCTACTCCATCGAAGATCTGGCCCAGCTGATCTACGACCTCAAGCAGGTCAACCCCACCGCGCTAGTCTCGGTGAAGCTGGTCAGCCATGCCGGTGTCGGCACCATCGCCGCGGGCGTGGTGAAGGCCGGCGCCGATCTGATCACCGTGTCCGGCCATGACGGCGGCACCGGGGCCAGCCCGGTCAGTTCGATCCGCTATGCGGGCGTGCCGTGGGAACTGGGTGTGGCCGAATCGCACCAGGCACTGGTGGCCAACGACCTGCGCGGGCGTACCCTGCTGCAGACCGACGGCGGCCTGAAGACCGGCCTGGACGTGATCAAGGCCGCGCTGCTGGGCGCGGACAGCTTCGGCTTCGGCACCGCGCCGATGATCGTGCTGGGCTGCAAGTACCTGCGCATCTGCCACCTCAACAACTGCGCCACCGGCGTGGCCACCCAGGACGAGCGCCTGCGCGCGCAGTACTTCACCGGCCTACCCGAGCGCGTGGAGAACTTCTTCCGCCTGCTGGCCGAGGAAGTGCGTGGCTGGCTGTCCTACCTGGGCGTGCGCTCGCTGGACGAGATCGTCGGCCGCACCGACCTGCTGCAGCAGCTGGACGTCTCGCCGCGCCCGGGCGTCAAGGTGGATCTGTCGCGCCTGCTCAACCCGGCCGAGTACGCCGGCAGCCACTGCGCCGCGCAGCGCCTGTACGAATCGCCGGACAGCCTGGCCACGCAGATGGATGGCCTGCTGGCCCCGGCGATCGCCGGCAAGCTCGGCGGCGAACACCGCTTCCTGATCCACAATACCGACCGGTCGATCGGCACCCGCCTGTCCGGCGAGATCGCCCGCACGCACGGCAACGAGGGCATGGCCGATGCACCGCTGACGCTGCGCTTCCGTGGCACCGCCGGGCAGAGCTTCGGCGCGTTCAACGTCGGTGGCCTGCAGCTGGAAGTGGAAGGCGAAGCCAACGACTACGTCGGCAAGGGCATGGCCGGCGGCCGCCTGGTGGTGCGTCCGCCCCGTGGCGCACGCTTCGAGGCGCGCAACACCGCGATCATCGGCAACACCTGCCTGTACGGCGCCACCGGCGGCGAGCTGTTCGCCGCGGGCCGCGCCGGCGAGCGCTTCGGCGTGCGCAACTCCGGCGCGCTGGCGGTGATCGAAGGCGCCGGTGATCACTGCTGCGAATACATGACCGACGGCATCGTGCTGGTGCTGGGCAAGGTCGGGCTCAACTTCGGCGCCGGCTTCACCGGCGGCCTGGCCTACGTGCTGGATATCGACCGTGATTTCGTGGACCGCTACAACCACGAGCTGATCGACATCCACCGCATCTCGGCCGAGGGCTTCGAGAACCATCGCCAGCATCTGCATACGCTGATCAGCCGCCACCGCGAACTGACCGGCAGCATCTGGGCGCAGCAGATCCTCGACGAGTTCCGCGATTACGTGGGCAAGTTCTGGCTGGTCAAACCCAAGGCCGCCAGCATCGAATCGCTGACCGACTCGCTGCGCCGCGCCGCCTGACCGGGGTCAAGGCGCCGGCCCCGCGCCGGCGCCGCACATCCCACCGCTGTAGTGCCGGCCGCTGGCCGGCAACCTCACATTGCAGTGCCGGCCGCTGGCCGGCAACTCATCACCGCAGGGCCCACCCATGAGCCGCAAGCAAGCTTTCCAGTTCCTCGATCTGCCCCGGACGATGCCGCAGCGCATCCCGGTCGAACTGCGCACCTCCGGCGACTGGGGCGAGCTGTACGGCAAGTTCGGCAAGGAAGACGCGCAGTTCCAGGCGGGGCGCTGCCTGGATTGCGGGAACCCCTACTGCAGCTGGAAGTGCCCGGTGCACAACGCGATCCCGCAGTGGCTGCAGCTGGTGCAGGAGAACCGCATCCACGAAGCGGCCACGCTGTGCCACTCGACCAATCCGCTGCCGGAAGTGTGTGGCCGCGTGTGCCCGCAGGACCGCCTGTGCGAGGGCAGCTGCACGCTGGAGGAATTCGGCGCGGTCACCATCGGCGCGGTCGAGAAGTACATCGTGGATACCGCGCTGGCCACCGGCTGGCGCCCGGACATGAGCGCGGTGGAAGCCACCGGCAAGCGCGTGGCGGTGATCGGTGCCGGCCCGGCCGGGCTGGCGTGTGCCGACAAGCTGGCGCATGCCGGCATCCAGGCGGTGGTGTATGACCGCTACGAACAGATCGGTGGGTTGCTGCAGTTCGGCATCCCCAGTTTCAAGCTGGACAAATCGGTGATCAGCCGCCGCCGCAACGTGCTTGAAGGCATGGGCGTGCAGTTCCGCCTCGGCGTGGAGATCGGCCGCGATGTGAGCATCGATGACCTGCTGGCCGAGTACGACGCGGTGTTCGTCGGCACCGGTGCCTACCGCTATACCGATGGTGGCCTGCTCGGCCAGGACCTCAAGGGCGTGCTGCCGGCGCTGCCGTTCCTGGTGCAGAACAGCCGCATCGTCAGTGGCAGCGACGCACACGGCCGGCCGATCGCCGGCTGGGAGGACCAGATCGCCCTGCCCAACCTGGAAGGCAAGCGCGTGGTGGTGCTGGGCGGCGGCGATACCGGCATGGACTGCGTGCGCAGCGCGATCCGCCTGGGCGCGGCCAAGGTGACCTGTGCCTACCGCCGCGACGAGGCCAACATGCCCGGCTCGGCGCGCGAGGTGGCCAACGCCCGCGAGGAAGGCGTGCGCTTCCTGTTCAACCGCCAGCCGCTCTCGATCGAGGCCGGCGCGGACGATGAAGTGATCGGCGTGATGGTGGTGGAAACGCATCTGGACGAACCGGATGCACAGGGCCGCCGCAACGCGGTGCCGATCGCCGGCAGCGAATCGCTGCTGGAAGCGGACGTGGTGATCATCGCCTTCGGCTTCTCGCCGAGTGCGCCGGGCTGGCTGACCGAGCAGGGCGTGGAGGCCGGCAACAACGGCCGCATCGTGGCCGGTGGCAGTGGTCGCCTGCCGTTCCAGACCGCCCACCCGCGCCTGTTCGCCGGTGGCGATGCAGTGCGCGGCGCGGACCTGGTGGTGACGGCCGTGGCCGAGGGCCGCGACGCGGCCGGCAGCATCGTGCAGCTGCTCTCGGCGTAACGGCGCCGTTGCGGTGCCGGGGTGAGGCGATGCCGGGCGCGTCGCCTCGCGCCCGGGCCCTCACGTACTGCGCGTGCGGCCGCTCAGGCGGCGCGCGATACCGCCGGTACCGGCGTCTGACGCACGCCGGCGCGCTCGATCTCCAGTGCCATCAGCAGCTCGATGTTGTCCAGCTGGTCGCGGATGCGGCGGTTGCTGACCACATCATCGTGGCCGCGGCCCATGTGTGCATCGAGCATGCGCGCCAGCCCGGCCAGCAGCACCTCGGCATCGGCCTGGGGCGCCTCGCGCAGCACCGTGGCCAGCGCGCGGATGCGGCGGCCCGTCTCCGAGGCGGCTGGCGAAGATGAGGAGACGGCGGGGGAAGGGGGGAGGGTCATGGCAGGGGGTTTCCTGATTGACGGACGACCACCACTGTCGGATACGGCCCCTCCCGAGACCATGCAACAACTACGAAACTGCGTGAAGACGCGTGATCTCCATCACTGTTCGACGCTTGCTTCCCCGCAACCTGGGCGGATTACACTGGCGCGGCCTTTCTCTGGACTGCCCTCATGCGCATCGGCCTGGCCGCGAACCGCCTGCACCACCACGACAAGCACGCCGCGTTGTTCCGCTGGCTGCGCGCCAGCGATACCGGCCTGCGCGAACTGGGTGTCGAGCTGCATGCGGTCGGGCGCACCTTCGATGCGATCCAGCGGCTGGGCTTCCTGCAGGACTTCGCGCCGCTGCGCCGCTACCCGAATGGGCGCGAGGGCGGCCTGATGAAGCTGGTCGCCGAGGTGGTGGGCATGGGCACGCCGGAGCGCACCCTGGACGGTGCCATCTATCTGATGGACCCGGTCGACCCGTCCTCGGTCTTTCCCGAAGCGACCGCGCTCAAGCGCCAGTGCGTGATCCACGGCAAACCCTTCATCTCCACCGTCGCCACCGCGCGCGACTGGGTGGAAGTCGAGCGCCTGCACGCTGGCCTCGCGCCGGACCCGGGCGCCGATGATCTGCACGCTTTCGAGCAGCACACGCTGGCCTTGATCGCGCACGACGCGATGAAGCCGGCGATGCTGGCCTTCGCCGACGAGCATTTCCAGGTGCTGTCACGCTTCCGCAACCGGGTCGGCACCGGCACTACCGGCCAGCGCCTCAATGAACTGGCGTGGAGCCGCGGCTGGCCACAGGGCGAGGAATGGGTGACGCGCTACCAGAGCGGCCCGATGGGCGGTGATGCGCAGATCGCCGACCGCGTGCTGGAAGGCCATTGCCAGCGCGCGATCTTCTTCGAGGACCCGCACGTGGCTCGCCAGCACGAAGCTGACATCCAGCTGCTGGAGCGTGCCGTCACCACCGTGACCGATCAGGCCGTGTGCATCACCGCGCCGCGCGTGGCGGCGCGCTGGGCGCAGGCGGCCGCGTTGCGGATGGGGAACTGACGGAACCGTCGCACCGGTAGTGCCGGCCGCTGGGAGCACGCGTTGCCGCCGCCGTTACGGTGTCGGGGTCAGCAGCTGCCGCAGCGTGGCCTTGAGGCGCCGCCCTTCGAGCTGGAAGTAATCCCGCTCGGCGTGCCACGCCGGGAAGCGCTTCTCCACTTCGGCCCAGAATGCCGGGGAGTGATTGGCCTGGATCAGGTGGCAGAGCTCGTGCACCAGCACGTACTCAAAGGCCGAGGGCCGCCCCAGCACCAGGGCCAGATCCAGCGCCATGCTGCCGTCCGGCGCCAGCGAACCCCATTGCGAGGACATCACCTTCAGCCGCAGCCGCGCCGGTGCACGTGGCAGGCCGGGCAGGTAGCGCGGCAGCCACTGGCCGACGTCGGCACGCGTCTGTGCTTCATAGAACTCGCGCAGGGTGCGGCGCAGGGTGGCGTCGGTCCCGCGCGCGGGCCAGTGCAGGCAGGCACCGCGCTCGTCCACCCGCAGCGTGGCGTAGCGGCCGGCTTCCCAGCGCAGCGGCAGCAGTTCGCCGCGCAACGGCAGCACACCCGGCTCGCCGATCACCAGCGGTGGCGGGAGGTTGGTGGCTTGGTAGCCGCGCAGCTGTTCGGACAACCAGCCGCGATGCTGCTCGAGGAAACGCTCGCCCATCACCAGGCTGGCGCGCGGCGGCAGGGTCAGCCGGACACCGCGCTCATCGACACTCAGCTTGATCCGGCGCGCCCGCGGATCGCGCACCCGCAGCACGTCGATCTCGGCATCCTCCAGGCGCAGCCGTACCGTATCGCGCTGCAGCGTGCTGACAGCCGGCGAAATCAGGCGGCGGAGGAATCCGGACATGGGTACAGCATAGCGCCGGCCGTGACCGGCGCATGACTGGGGACTGATCGGTACCGGTCAGTCCGCCTTGCTCAGCTTGAAGGCCTCTTCCAGCAGCAGGAACAGGCGGCGCACTTCACCGCTCTGCAGGGCGAAACGGGCGTCCAGTTCGGCGCGGCGGCCGTCATCGTCGGCATGCTCGAGCTGGTCCAGCGCACCATCCAGGAATTTCAGCTTGCGCACGATCAGGTCGTCGCCCAGCACGAAGGACAGGTTGTCCTCGAACACCAGGGCCAGCTTGGTCACCTGCTTGCCGGCGTCCAGGTGCTTGTCGATCTCGTCGCAGCGCAGTTCCTGGTGCTGGCACTTGACCACCGCACCGCCCTCGGCCGGGTCCTTCATCTCGCACTCTTCGCCCAGGCTCAGGCCGGTCGGCAGGGGTTCGCCGGCGATCCAGCCGGTGAGGATCGAGCGCGGCGCTACTTCGGCGTTCAACGGCATCGCCGGGAAGCTGCCGAGCAGGCCACGGATGTCGGACATCATGTTCTCGCCCTTCTTGCTGCTCGAGCAGTCCACCGCCACGTAGCCGTGGGTCAGGTCGATCAGCGCATCGGTACGCGAGCTCTTCACGAAGGCGCGCGGCATCAGTTCGTGCAGCAGGTCGTCCTTCATGCGCTTGCGCTCGCGGCCGCCGGGCTTGCGGCCTTCCTTCTCTTCGATCTCCTCGAGCTTGCGGGCCAGCAGATCATTGACCACCGCGCCCGGCAGGATCTTGTCCTCACCGCCAACGGTCAGCCACAGCGCATCGCCGACGCGGTGCGAGAACACGGCTTTTTCTTCACGGCCGAACGGCGAGATGAAGCCGCGCGAATTCATTTCAAGCGGACCGACCGGCTTGAGCAGCACCTGCGGCAGCAGGGTGTCCACTTCGGAAAAATCGGTGGCGGTCGGGAAGCGGAACAGCGTCAGGTTGCGAAAGAACATGGACGTCCAGGGTAAGAGCGTGAAAGGAAGGGCGGGCGCACCGGCGTGGCTCAGGCCGGGCCGGGGGCGTGCCCGGGGTCGTGGGCAGTGCCGGCCCAGGCCGGCGGGTCGGGCAACGACGCGGCCGCGGCGCGCCCCAATGCCATGAAATCAAACAGCGCCGGATCGGCCAGCTGCGAAGGATGGATGTTGCCCAGCGCGCGTGCGATCTGGTCGATGCGGCCGGGCTGGTCGCGCTCCCACTGCTGCAGCATCTGCTCCACCTGGCGGCGCTGCAGGGTGTCCTGGCTGCCACACAGGGTGCACGGAATGATCGGGAACGCGCGCGCCTGCGCGTAGGCGCTGATATCCGCTTCGCTCACATAGGCGAGCGGGCGGATCACGATGTGCTGGCCGTCGTCGCTGCGCAGCTTGGGCGGCATCGCCGAGAGCTTGGCGTGGTGGAACAGGTTGAGGAAGAACGTGGCCACGCTGTCGTCGCGGTGGTGGCCCAGCGCGATCCTGGTGAAGCCGTGTTCGGCCGCGTGCCGGTACAGCGCGCCACGGCGCAGGCGCGAGCACAGCGAACACATCGTGCGGCCTTCCGGGATCACCCTGCTGACCACCGAATAGGTGTCCTGCTCGATGATCTGGAACGGCACGCCGATCGAGGCCAGGTAGGTGGGCAGCACCTGCTCGGGAAAGCCCGGCTGCTTCTGGTCCAGGTTCACCGCGACCAGTTCGAACGGCACCGGCGCTTTTTTCTGCAGCTGCAGCAGGATGTCGAGCAGGGTGTAACTGTCCTTGCCACCGGACAGGCACACCATCACCTTGTCGCCCGCCTCGATCATGCCGAAGTCGGCGATCGCCTGGCCCACCTGGCGCCGCAGCTGCCGTGCCAGGCGGTCCTGCACGCCGCCGGGCGCGCGCGGATCGCGGGCGCGCGGAACGGGATCGGGCAGACGGATGACAGCAGCGCTCATCCCTTCATTCTACCGGCTGGGGCGCACCCTCACAGGGGCCGGGAAGTGACTGCGTTCACTCCCGGCGGTCACCGCAGATGTGTATGCTCGGCGCTTGTGGACACCATGACACCCACCGATATCAGTGCCCGCCTTGCCGCGCTCCGGCAGGAGCACCGTGCGCTGGATGAGCAGATCCTGGGCATGGCCGCCAACGGCGACGATGAGCTGGAGGCCAAGCGCCTGAAGCGGCGCAAGCTGCAGCTGAAGGACTGCATCGCCAAGCTCGAAGACATGTTGATTCCAGACGAGCCGGCGTAGAGCCGACCGTTGGTCGGCTGCTGTTGCTCCCGGCGGCATGAACCCTTGGCGTGAGGCTTCGGACGGTGGTCAGCGTCGGTCAGCCGGGGCACGCCGTGTTGCCCGGTCTCCGGACGCTTGTGCCGCGCTTGCGCGCGGGTACCGACCAACGGTCGGTACCTACGAATTGCTGGCGAACGCAACAAGATCCGGATACGCCCGGATGCGCCCGGTGCGCCCGATGCGTCGGATACGGCCGGATACGTCGGATACGTCGGATCGACGACGTGCCGTCGTCAATCCGTGCTGACCGGCTCTTCCGGCTTTGCTGCTTCCGGGCTGACACGCTCGATGGTGTGGCGCAGTTCGCGGCCGAGGATGAACTTCGCATCCTTGGCCCACGCATCCAGGCGCGCATCGAACAGCAGCTTGCTGTTTTCATCCGGCCACACCAGGCGCAGCTCGCGCAGCTTCTGGATGAAGCCGCGGAACAGGGTGCGGTCGAAGAATTCCGGCGCGGCCGGCGCATAGAGCAGGCTCAGGCGCTGCGCGGCCTGCTGGCAGAGGCTTTCCAGCTCGGCTGCGCCCAGCGTGCCGGGGCCGTTCTTCACCAGCACCGAGATCGCGATGTAATAACGCTCGAACGCCTGCTGCAGCGAATGGCCGATCGCACGCAGGCGGAAGACTTCATCGGTCTGCCCGGTGTTGCGCGCCAGGATGCCGCCGTCGTCGTCGTTGATGTTCTGCAGCAGCCCTTCGCGCACGAACACGTTGATGGTCTGCTCGATGCGCTGGGCGAACTCGTCTTCGGTCCACGGCAGGAACAGCTCGGCCTGCAGGAACGGGTACACCGTACGGCCCAGCTGGACCAGCCCGGTGCGGCTCATGCGGCGGTTGTTCTGGAAGCAGCAGGCCACCCACGAGGAGGCGGTGAACAGATGGATGACGTTGTTGCGGAAGTAGCTCAGCAGCACCGCGGTATCGCCGCTCACACTGAGCACATCGCCGAGCGGATGCTTGATGCGGGTGAGGACGTTGATCTCCTCGGCGTGGGCGATGATCCGCTCCGGCGAGTGCGGGGTCACCGTCACCCGGTCCGAGTACGGCATCTCCACCAACAGGGTCTTGCACAGTTCGATCTGCGCGATCAGGTCCGCCTCGCCCATCGCATGCTTGGGCGTGGACAGCAGCGCCAGCGCGAGCAGGTTGATCGGATTGACGTCGGCGGCGCCGTTGATATGCACCTGGATGCGTTCGGCCAGGTGATCCACCGTGCCGGACAGCCACGAGGGCTTCTCGTCTTCGCCGACCGGCTGGCCGTTCCACTCCGGCGCACGCTGGGCGAGCACGTCGTTGAGCGCGATCGGCTCGCCGAAGTTCACCACCACCTGGCCGTAGTTCTGCTTGAGCACCTTGGGGATCGACCACAGCAGGGACCAGATCGATTCCTTCTCCTTCGGCCGGCCGGACAGTTCGTCCAGGTAGCTGCCGCCTTCCATCAGCTTTTCATAGCCGATGTAGACCGGCTGGAACAGCACCGGCTTGCGCGGCTGGCGCAGGAACGCGCGCAGCGTCATCGAGATCATGCCGCCCTTGGGCTGCAGCAGGCGCCCGGTGCGCGAGCGGCCGCCTTCGACGAAGTACTCGATCGAGTAACCGCCGGCGACCAGCTGCGCCACGTATTCGCTGAGCACCGCCGAGTACAGCGCGTTGCCGCGGATCGAACGGCGGATGAAGAACGCACCGCCCTTGCGCAGCAGCGTGCCGACCACCGGCAGGTTCAGGTTGATGCCGGCGACGATGTGCGGCGGCACGATGCCGCGGTCGTACAGCAGGTAGGACAGCAGCAGGTAGTCCATGTGGCTGCGGTGGCTGGGCACGTAGACCACTTCGTGCCCGGGCGCGGCGGCCTTGAACTTGTCCAGGTGGTGGACCAGCACGCCGGCGTAGATGCGGTTCCAGACATGGCTGAGCATGAAGCTGGCCGAACGCACCACGGGACTGGAGTAGTCCGCCGCGATTTCCCACGCGTAGGCGTGGGCTTTCTTCCAGGCATCGGCCGGCTTGGAGTTGTCGCGCTTGGCCTGCGAGGCGATCGCTTCGCGCACGGTGTCCGCGTCGAGCACCTTGTCCACCAGCAGGCGGCGGGTCGACAGGTCCGGCCCGATCACCGATTCGCGGATGCGGCGGAAATGGGTGCGCAGCACGCGCTGCAGCTTGCGCACGGTGCGCTCGGGGTCCAGCCCCTCATCGACCGTGGTGCGCAGCGAGATCGGCGGGGCGAAGCGCACGATCGTGCTGCGGCCGTTGAGCAGCACCGCCAACAGGCGACGGAAGCGACCCACCAGGGCCCAGTTTTCGGAGAAGAGCACCGCGAACCAGCCGCTCTGCTTGTCCGGCGCGCGGCCGACGAAGATCGAGACCGGCACCAGGTGTACGTCCAGCTCGCCGCGGGCGCGGTGCGCCTGCAGGACCTTGGCCAGCGAGTCGGAGTGGGTCTTGGCGCCACGCTGCTCGGGGATCAGCGAGTTGCTGCTGCTCCGGCGCGACAGGGCCAGGTAGGCGCGCTTGCGCCCGGTCGGGTCACCGGCGATGGGCACCAGCGGCGATGGCAGGCCGGCCTCGCGGCAGGCCTTGTCCAGGATCAGCGCGTTGGACAGGCCGTAGTCCTCCAGCACGTAGACCACCGGCCGGCCATCGTTGTACTGGCCGGGATGTTCGGGTTCGATCTTCAGCGACAGCCACGGCTCGACCAGGCGGCCGAGCAGGCGCGACCACCACGGCGGGCGGCCGCTGGGCGCGCGGGTGCCGGGCACGATCGCCGACGGCACGATGGCCGCCGGCTCCGCATCGACGGCAACGGCCTCCGCGGGCGCGCCAGCGGCCGGCGGGACCGGGGCGGCAGCACCGTCGGACGGCACGGTAGCGGGCGACGAGGACGTGGCGTCCGGCGTCTTGGGCGGCTCTTCGCCGGGGAAAGGCAGGGGATTCTGGTTCGGCATCGGCTTCATTATGGCTTAGCCGATGCGGAAGCATCGTCCTTGACCGCTGCAGCGGCTTCTGCCTCGGCCGCCTGGCGGGCGTCATGTTCAGCTTGTGCGGCGTCGGCGGCCTGCAGCAGCGCGTCGGTGTCTTCCAGCGTGCGGGTCACATACCAGTGGCCTTCGCGCCGGGTCATCCGCACCTGCGCTTCGATCTGCTCGCCGGCCAACGTGTACTGGATGCGCACCACGGCGTCGTCGCCGAGCTCGGAGGTCAGCTCGCCGCGCAGCCCGGTCAGCGCCTCATCCAGGGACAGCCCGTAGCTGGCCAGGGCCGTCTTGAAGGCTTTGATGAAGGGACTCAGCCGGCGCAGGCTCTCTTCCATGCCGGCCGCCTGCAGCTCCGCATCGGTGGACAGCCCGGCGGTGCGCGCGGTGGCCGTCAGCAGGGTGATGGTGGTCCTGGCCCGCTGCTTGTCCGTCAGTGGCGCGGCGGCAGCCCAGCGGCTCAGCGCGTTCACCACCTGGGTGTAATGGGCGCGCTCGCTGTCGCTGTACTCGCTCTGGTTGCGCAGGTACTGCTCGCCGAACAGTCCCATCGAGTGGGCGGCTTGGCGGACCTGGGTCGCCTGGCCGGCGATCTGGGTATCGAACGAGCGCTGCAGCCGCTGCGGCGCATCCGGCCGCGACAGCGCGGCCAGCATCGGCAGCAACTGCCCATCCAGCGGCAGCTCGGTCAGCGGCCAGCGGCTGTGGCCCTGCCTCCACGCGCCCTGCAGGCGTGCGTACTGGCTCGGCGGCACCGCTGCCTTGGCATACCCGACCAGATCGTTGTCGGCGACCCGCTGGGCCAGCTGTTGCAGGGCCGCGACCGGCTCGGACGCCGGCGCGTCCGGATCGATCTGCTTGTCCTTGCAGGCACTGAGCAGCACCAACCCGCACAGGGCCAGCGCCAACACCTGCCCTCGGTACTGCCACGGCTTCAACGACATGGACATGAATTCGGACTCCCCGGACCGGTCCGCATCTTGCGGCCTGTTCGGTGACAGCGGCAAGCCGGCAGACCTGCCGACCCTGCGCTTTATGCGCAAGCCCTTGAATGTACAGAAAAACCGGCGGTGACGGGGCAGCTCCGCCCCGTCACTGCCTCAGCGCGCGGCGAGCGCCTGGGCGATCTCGGCCTGGATCGCGCGGGCGGCGGCCTGCGGGTCGCTGGCGAGCCGGATCGGGCGACCGACCACGATCGCGTCGGCGCCGTCGGCAAAGCCCTGGGCCACGCCCACGGTGCGCTTCTGGTCATCACCGACCGGGCCACCGGGGCGGATCCCGGGGCACACGATCGAGAAGCCGGCGCCGGTGGCCGCGCGGATCGGGCCGGCCTCCTGGCCGGAGGCGATCACGCCATCGATGCCGGCGGCCTGGGCGGCCAGCGCGCGCTCGACCACCACCTCCACCGGCTCGCGGTCGATGCCCATGCCGGCCAGGTCGCTGCGGCCCATCGAGGTCAGCACGGTCACCGCCAGCAGGCGCATGTCGCTGCCGTTGGCGGCCGCGCAGGCTTCCATCATCGCCGGGTGCCAGCCATGGATGGTGGCGTAGCTCACCGGCCACTGCGACAGCCGCTTGATCACCGCAGCGGCAGTGGCGGGGATGTCGAAGAACTTCAGGTCGACGAACACGCGCTTGTCGCGCGCGGCCAGCGCATCGAGCACCTCGAAGTACTCGCCGGAGGCCAGCAGTTCCATGCCGATCTTGTAGAACGACACCGCATCGCCCAGGCGATCGACCCAGGCCAGCGCGTCATCGCGGCCGGGCACGTCGAGCGCGAAGATCAGGCGCTCGTCGTCCCGCAGCGGCAGCGGCGCGCGGCTCACGGTGCGTAATCCAGCGCGGCGCGCTTGGCGTCGTGGCGGGCCTGGCGCGACTGGCTGTAATCGTTGTTGAACTGGGCCGGCTCGAAGCCGCCGTAGGTCGGGTTGGGCAGCATCCACCAGCGCTCGCCGAACCAGTCGTGGTACTGCTGCAGCAGCGCGTCGCGGCCGTCGTTGGTGTTGGCGGTGACTTCCACGAAGTCGCCCAGCTGGTCGCCGAACTGCATCAGCACGCGGTACTTCTGGCCCGCCAGGCGGCGGCGGCAGTTCTTCTCGCTGCCGGCCTGCTCGCAGCCGTCCACCACGGTGCCCAGGCCGAGGAATACGCTGTCGTCGGCCACCGGCAGGCCCTGCTCGCGCAGGTTGGCCAGGGTGGCCTCCTTGAGATGCACGGCGCGGTTGGAGATGTACAGCAGGGTCACGCCCTTGGCGTTGGCCGCCTTGGCGAAATCGACCACACCCGGAATCGCCTTGGCCTTCTTTTCGGCCACCCACTGGTCCCAGCTCAGCTCGTCGTACTCCTTGCCATCGCGCACCAGGCGCGCCTGGTAGGGCGAGTTGTCCAGCACGGTTTCATCCACGTCCAGCACCACGGCCGGCTTCAGGCCCTTGGCGGCGTTGCCGCGTTCTTCCGGCACCAGCGCGTCCCAGTTGGGTTCCTTCAGCGCCTTGTCCAGGTGATCGGCGGCGGCGCGGTAAGTCTGCTCGGTGATCGCGCGGTATTCCTGCGCGCGCTGCATCCACAGCACGGCATTGAGGTTGTCATTGGCGGCCACGGCGGCATCGCCGGTGGCGGCCGGGGCGCTCGCGGCAGCCGCAACGGCCGGCGGGGCGGCATCGGCCGGGGTTTCGGTGCGCTTGCAGGCACTCAGTGCCAGCACGGCACAGGCAAGCACGGACAGGGAAACAGCACTACGACGCATGGCATTCACCGGCAACAGATTCGCGCCAGTTTACCGGCTTGTCCGGCGGCATTCATGCGCAAGGCGGGGCTCGGCTATGCTGCACGCCCCTGAAACACCCCGGAGCGCCCCATGACCGACGACACCCAGACCCCTGCCCTGCCCGTGCTCAGCGCGGCCCAGGCCCGCGCGTTGGGCTGCCTGATCGAGAAGGAGGCGACCACCCCGGACGCCTACCCGCTCACGGTCAACGCCGCGCAGGTGGCGGCCAACCAGAAGACCGCGCGCGAGCCGGTGATGGCCCTGTCCGCCGGTGATGTGCACCATGCGCTGCGCCAGCTGGAAAGCATGGGCCTGGCCCGCCAGCAGTTTTCCTCGCGCGCCGAGCGCTACGAGCATCGCGCCGGCAGTGCGCTGGACCTGACCCGGCAACAGCTGGCCATCGCGGGCCTGTTGCTGCTGCGCGGCCCGCAGACGGTGAACGAGCTGCTGACCCGCAGCGAGCGGCTGTTCCAGTTCCAGGACGCGGAGGAACTGCGCCACCACATCGAGCGCATGATCCAGCGCGGTCTGGCGGTGCAGCTGCCGCGCGCCAGCGGCCAGCGCGAAGACCGCTACATGCACCTGCTGGGTGGCCCGGTGGATGTGCAGGCGTTGGCCGAGAGCTACAAGGGGTCTTCGTCGGGCGGTGGTGGTGGCGGTGGCAGCCCGGCGCTGGAAGCGCGCGTGCAGCAGCTGGAGGCCACGGTGGCCGAGCTGCAGGAGCAGCTGGCGGAATTGCGCGCGCAATTGGGCGGGTGAGGCGCAGCCGACCAACGGTCGGCTCTACGCGTGTCGCTGATTGATTCGCTGGTGACGGGCAGCCGTCCAACGGTCGGCTCTACCGGTGGGTGGGTGTGGCGCGTGCACGTCGCCGGTGTCAGGGCGCCGGCGCGCCCGGGGTGGCGAACAGCAGCACCACCTCCTCGTGTGGCGGCGGCAGCAGCAGGTCGCCACGATCCTCCATGCCCAGCTTGCGCAGCAGCGCGGCCGAGCGCACGTTGTCCGGGGACACGATGCCGTACAGGTCGGTGTGACCGAGCACATCGCGCGCGTAATGCATCACCCCGCGCGCGGCCTCGAACGCGTACCCGTTGCCCTCGTACTGGGCCAGCAACGCGTAGCCGATGTCCGGCGCCGGCAATCCATCGCGGCGCACCAGCCCGGCGTTGCCCAGCCACGCCCCGTCGCTGCGGCGGATGATCGCGTACATGCCGAAGCCATTGAGGGTGTAGCTGCCCAGCACGCGCTCGGCGGTGTAGTCGCGCGCCTGCGCCAGGGTGCGTACGCCGCGGTCGGCGATGTTGCGGATGAAGCCCGGCTCGTTGAGCAGGGCCAGCATGTCGGCGGCATCATGGTCAGGGTCGATCAGGCGCAGGTGCAGGCGGTCGGTCTGGATCACGGCGGACATGCGGGTTCCGGTGGAAGGCGATACGCCGATTGTGCAATGCGCGCCGCAAACCCGGTAGAGCCGACCGTTGGTCGGCTGCGCTTCGAGCCGGGATACGGCAACCGGCGCGCTTTGGGCAGCCGACCAACGGTCGGCTCTACCCCGGCGGTGGGTCAGTCGAAGAGGGCCTGGATCGCGGCCAGGCCTGCGTTGGCGCGCTCTTTCTTGCGCGCGGCGTCGGCGACGGGATCGGCGCCGTCGCGCTGCATTTCCTCGGCCGGTATCTCTTCGAAGAAGCGGCTGGGCTTGAGCCGCACGTGCTCGCCGAATTTGCGGGTGAGCTTGCTGTAGCTCATCCACAGCTGCACCTTGGCGCGGGTGATGCCCACGTACAGCAGGCGTCGCTCTTCCTGCAGGTTGCCTTCGTCCAGGCTGACCTGGTGCGGCAGCACGCCGTCCTCGCAGCCGATGATGAACACGTACGGGAATTCCAGGCCCTTGGAGGCGTGCAGGGTCATCATCCGCACCTGGTTGCCACCGTCGTCCTTGTCGTTGCGCGAGAGCAGTGCCAGCTGCGCGGCCAGATCGGCGGTGGAGGCTCCGCGCGGACCGCCCTCGAACCACTGCGCCAGTTCTTCCAGGTTGCCGAGGCGACGCTGGTACACCGATTCTTCTTTGCACGAACTACGCAGATCCGAGACCAGCCCGGATTCCTTCACCAGCTTGCGCACCAGGTCGCCGGAGCTGAGCTTGGGCATCTCCGCACGCAGGTCGCGCAGGATGTCGGTGAAGCGGCTCAGGCCATTGGCCGCGCGCGGCGGCAACTGCGAGAGCGCACCGATCGCTTCGGCGGCATGCGCCATCGGCAAATCCTTTTCCGAGGCCAGCTCGGCCAGCTTGGCCAGGGTGCCGGCACCCACTTCGCGCTTGGGCGACTGCACCGCACGCATGAACGCCGTATCGTCGTCCGGGTTCACCAGCAGGCGCAGCCAGGACAGCGTGTCCTTGACCTCCTGCCGTTCCAGAAACGCGGTGCCGCCGGTGATGTGGTACGGCGCGCGCACCAGCTGCAGCGCTTTTTCCAGCGGCCGCGACTGGAAGTTGCCGCGGAACAGGATGCAGAAATCGCTCCACGGAATCTTCCTGGACGTCGCCAGGAACGAAATCTCCGCGGCCACTTTTTCCGCTTCATGCTCGCTGTTGCGGCACTCCCACACGCGGATGCGCTCGCCGTCGGCCTGGTCGCTCCACAGCTTCTTCAGGTGTTCGTGCGGGTTGTTGGCGATCAGTGCGTTGGCCGCGCGCAGCACGCGGTTGGAGCAGCGGTAGTTCTGCTCCAGCTTGATGATTTCCAGCGCCGGGTAGTCGCGCGCCATCTGCTGCAGGTTTTCCGGGTTCGCACCGCGCCAGGCGTAGATCGACTGATCGTCATCGCCCACGCAGGTGAAGTTGCCCTTGCTGCCGGCCAGCTGCTTGAGCAGTCGGTACTGGGCATCGTTGGTGTCCTGGCATTCGTCCACCAGCAGGTAGCCGATGCGCTCGCGCCAGGCCAGTGCGATCTCCGGGTTTTCTTCCAGCACCTGCACCGGCAGGCGGATCAGATCATCGAAATCGACCGCGTTGAACGCGGTCAGCCGCAGCTGGTAGCGCTCGTAGACGCTGGCCGCTTCCTTCTCGCGCGTGCTGCGTGCCGCGGCCATCGCCTGCTCGGGCGAGAGACCGGCATTCTTGGCGCGCGAGATCAGGTTCTTCACGTCCTCGATGTCGTCCGGCTTGGCCCCGTACATCAGGTCCTTGACCTGTGCGGTCGAATCGTCGGCATCGAAGATGGAGAACCCGCGCTTGAGCCCCACCGCAGCGTGTTCGATCTGCAGGAACTTCAGCCCCAGCGCGTGGAAGGTACAGATCGTCACTTCATCGGCATCGTCACCGCGCAGGCGCTTGGCCACGCGCTCGCGCATTTCCTTGGCCGATTTGTTGGTGAAGGTGATCGCCGCGATCCGCCGCGCCGGGTAGCGCTTGCTGGCGATCAGCTGGCCGATCTTCTCCACGATCACGCGCGTCTTGCCGCTGCCCGCGCCGGCGAGCACCAGCAGAGGACCTTCGCAGTGCATCACTGCCGCGTGTTGGGGAGGATTGAGACCGTGCATGCCATCTCCAGGGGAGGGGCATTGTACCGGCCTTGGTCGGCCCGCATCGACGCGCCACCGCCCGGATTGACGCCTTCACGGGGGTGGGGTATCCATTGTCCTGATCGACGCAGAGGACGCGACGCATGGCAATGAGCAGGAAAGGACGCGGGGTGTGGATGTTGGTCGCGGCCCTCGCGGCCTTGCCCGCCTGGGGGCAGTCGAGCCAGCCGGACCTGCGTGCCCAGGATGCACAGGACACCGACGCCTTCCTGAACCGGCACCCCGACCTGCGTTACCGCAAGCTCGGCAAGGAGGCCCAGGCGCGCGGCCGCCTCGAGGAAGCGCGGCGTTTCTACCGCCTCGGCGCCCGCCATGCCGACAAACTGTCCCAGGCCGCGCTGGCCGAGATGTGGTGGAACGGCCAGGGCGGCGGGCAGGACCGGGCGCTGGCCTATGCCTGGATGGACCTGGCCGCCGAGCGCGGGACCGAGTTCCTGCTGGTGCTGCGTGAGCGCTACTGGGCTGCGCTGACCCCGGACGAGCAGACCCGTGCGGTGCAGGAAGGCCAGGCCCTGTACGCCGAGTTTGGCGACACGGTGGCCCAGCCCCGGTTGGAGCGTGAGCTCCGCCGCGGGCTGAGTGAGGTCACCGGCAGCCGAACCGGCTCGGTCGGCGGCATGCGCATGCTGGTCCGCGATGATCGCGGCCAGCGCTACGTGGAGCCGGACGTGTTCTATCGGGACGAATACTGGCAGCCGGCCCAGTACTGGCAATGGCAGGCGCGGCAGCTGGAGGCGGCCGGGCGTGCCATCGGCACCGGGAGCGTGGAGGTCGGCATGCCGACCACGGTACCGGGCTTGTGGGACTGAACCGATCCGGCGCCATGCCGGGGCCGCCGAACGGATAAAATCCCGGCATGGCCAAGCTCTATTTCTATTATTCGGCGATGAACGCCGGCAAGACCACGACCCTGCTGCAGTCGGCGCACAACTACCGCGAGCGGGGCATGCGCGTGGCCATCCTGACCCCGCGGCTGGATGATCGCGCCGGGCACGGCGTGGTCGCCTCGCGGATCGGCCTGAAGGCGGACGGGATCGCGTTCCACCCCGACACCGACCTGCAGCAGCTGATCGCCGAGGACATCGGCACGCACGGCCCGCTGGGCTGCGTCCTGGTGGATGAGGCGCAGTTCCTGAGCCGCAGCCAGGTGTGGCAGCTCAGCGAGGTGGTCGACCAGATGCGCATCCCGGTGCTCTGCTACGGCCTGCGCACCGATTTCCGCGGTGAGCTGTTCGAAGGCAGCCAGTACCTGCTGGCCTGGGCCGATGAGATGCAGGAGATCAAGACGATCTGCCACAGCGGCAAGAAAGCCACGATGACCGTGCGCGTGGACGAGCACGGCCACGCGGTGCAGGACGGGCCGCAGGTGGAGATCGGCGGCAACGAGCGCTATGTGTCGGTAAGCCGCGCAGAGTTCAAAAAGATCATGCGCGGTGAAGGCCGTATCGACCCGTTGCAGGCCGGTTGACCCGCCTCCCCGTCAGCTTCACCCGGGCGCCTGTCCGCGCGCCGGGTGAGGTGGGTCGGCGGTTGCCGGCGCCTCAGTACAACGTGCGCTCCGCCGCGCCCTTCGGCGGCGGGCTGTACTGATAGAGCCAGGTTTCGGTCAGCGTTTTCCCGCCACTGCGCAGGTACAGGCGGATGTCGATCTGCTCGGTCGAGTCATCCGGCGGCACCACGTCGAACATCGCACGGTAGCCCCTGATCTCGCGCAGCGGGCGCGCCGAAACGATCTCGGTGCGGCCACGGCTGACCTGCACGACGGCCTCGACTTCGCCCTTGTCGATCATCGCGGCCAGTTCGCCCCCTTCGAAATCGACCGCGAAGCGCCACGAGAAGTACTCGCGCTTCTTGCCGATCACCCCGCCCAGGCCGGTACGGGTGGCCACGCAGTGCGCCAGCGGCGGGCGCGCCGGCGGCTCCGCGCCCCAGAACAGGCGGTAGCCGAGCAGCAGCTCCTGGCCCGGCTGCGGCTTGGCCTCGGGATTCCAGAACGCCACGATGTTGTCGAAGGTCTCATCCACGGTCGGGATTTCAACCAACTGCACCGAGCCCTTGCCCCATTGCCCCTTCGGTTCGACCCACAGGCACGGACGCTTCTCGTAGAAGACGCCGTCGTCCTGGTAATGGTCGAAGTTGCGGTCGCGCTGGAGCAGGCCGAAGCCGCGCGGGTTGTTGTCCACGAACATGTTGAAGCGCAGGTTGTACGGGTTGCACAGCGGGCGCCAGATCCATTCGCCGGCGCCGGTCCACATCGACAGGCCATCGGTATCGTGGATTTCCGGGCGCCAGTCCCAGGCCATGCGGCGGTCGTTCTCGCCGACCTGGTACATGCTGGTGCACGGGGCGATGCCCAGGCGCTCGATCGCCTTGCGGGGGTAAAGCGCGCAGTCGATGTCCATCAACAGCACATCGCCGTTGGTGATCGCAAAGCGGTAGGCGCCGGTGGTGCTGGGTGAATCCAGCAGGGCGTAGACCACCAGCGTGTTCGAGTCCGCTGCCGGCTGCTCCAGGTAGTAGGCGATGAAATCCGGGAATTCCTCGGGCTTGCCCATGCCGGTGTCGATCGCCAGGCCGCGCGCGGATTGGCCGTACTGGCCCTCCTTGCCGACCGCGCGGAAATAGCTGGCACCGAGGAACGCGGCGAAGTCGCGGTCGGTGTCCTTGCGGGTATTGAGGCGGAAGCCGGCAAAGCCCAGGTCGGCCGGCAGGTGGCTGCCCTTCAGGCCGCTCTTGCCGTAATCGAAGGCGGCGCCGTCATAGGCCAGTTCCTGCGCCTTGCCGTCGGTCACGTCGAACATCCGCACCGGGGAATGGAAGTACAGCCCCAGGTGGAAGAACTTGGCTTGGTAACGCCCGGGCTGGTCGGCCCACAGGGCGTGGTCCTGACGGTACTGGATGGACTGGTACTGGTCCCAGTCCAGCCCTTCCACCGGGCCCGGCAACGTGCGCTTGTGGCTCTGGTAGGCGGCCTGGGACAGCGCGCGGGCCTGCCCTTTGAGCGAGGCGAAATCGAACGGCTGCGGCTGGCCCAGCCGGCGCAGGCCGACCTGGTTGCCCTGCGCGGCGCAGGCCGGCAGTGCGGGCAGGCCGAAAGCGGCCAGGGCCACGGAGGCATTGCGGAGGAAGTCGCGTCGTTGCATGCAGGCAGCGATGGCAGGGAAGGGCCGGCCATCATAGGCACGCAGACGTTAATTCGCCGAGGTGAATGCGCGGCGGCGTTCAGCCAGCACGGTCAGGGCCCGGCGGCGACCTGCGCCGGCACGCAGTCCTGGCGCAGCCGGTTCACCTCCTGCAGCAACTGCCCGCCCTGCGGCCACTGTGCCTGCAGCTCCTGCCGAAGCTGGCCCAGTGCTTCGCGCGCACGCGCCGGGGAGGTGCCGCAGTCCAGCTGCGCCATCGCCGCGCGCGCGCGCCAGCGCAGGGCACGGCTGTCCAGGTCGGCGGCGTCGCCCACCAGCAAGGGCGCCAGCGCGCGGCGCGCTTCCACGGTCTGGCCCATCCGGCCCAGGTTGCGGCCCCAGGCCAGCTGCAACGCGCGCTGCAGCGCCGGGCTGGAGGGCCCGGCACGGTCCACCCGACGCATCAGCGCCGCCAACTGCTCGCCGGCCTGGCGTGGATCACCCTGCGCACTGACGATCTCTGCCATCTGCCGATCGGCCTGCTGCACGGACGCATCGTCGTCGCCGCGTTGCGCGGCCTGCCATTGGCGTCCCTCATGCAGGGCGGCCAGGGCGGCCTGCCAACGCCCGCCCTGGGCCAGGGCAGCGGCATAGTCGTACAGGCCCTGCGGCAGCAGGCCGACGCAATCGGGTTGGCGCCAGATCGCCACGGCGCGGCCCAGATCATCGATCGCGGTGGCACTGTCACCGCGCTCCAGCGCCAGCCGCCCCAGCGCATGCCAGGTCAGGCCGGTATCGCGATGCTGTTCACCCAGCGCCTGACGGGTCAGGCGATGCACCTGCTGCAACTGGGCCTGCGCCTGCTGCAGGTCACCGCGCTGCAGCGCCAGCAGCGCGCGCAGGCGACGGATCGACAGGGTTTCCGGGTGATCCGGCCCGTACAGCGCCACCGCATCGGCGCCGGCCCATTGCAGCGCCTGCCCGGCAGCGTCGAGGTCGCCCTGTGCGGCCAGCGTCTCGCCCATGTGCCGCCGCAGCGCGATCAACTGCGGGTTGCGCGCGCTGGCCTTGGCCTGCAGCAGTTGCAGCGCCTGCCGGTAGCCGGCCAATGCGGCCGCCGCACGGCCATCGTCGCTGTCCAGCGCGGCCAGATCGGCCAGGCTCTCCGCAGTGCCCTGCGTATCACGCAGCACATCACGGCGCAGCACCCGCGCCTGCTCGAAGGAGGCGCGGGCGTTGTCGCGGTAGCCCAGCAGCTGTTGGCAGCGCCCCAACTGGGTGTGGTACTCGGCCACGACCGTCGGCAGCCGCAGACGCTGCTGCGTGGCCAATGCCTGCATCGGCGTGAGGTGGGTCACGCACTCGCGCGAGCGCCCCAGCATGCGCAGGGCCCGCCCACGCTGGGTCACCGCTTCCAGCTGCAGCGCCGGTGGCACCTCGCCGGCCTGCTCGAGCAGCGCGCGCTGGTGATCGAGCGTCTGCAGCGCCAGCTGGTAGTCGCCCATACCGATCCGCAGGCGGCCGATCACGCCTTCCAGCTCGGCCAGCGACAGTGGCTGATCACGCAGTTCCGCCTCGCCCCGCTGCTGTCCGGTGGCCAGCAGCTGGCGCAGATCGAAACTGCCGTGGCGCACGCCGGCGGCCCGGTCGAACAAGCCCACGGTGAAATCCTCCATCGCCTGGGCGCGCGCCACTTCACGGCGGGCCTGCTGCATCTGCCACAGCGCGGTGAGCGCCAGTGCGAGCAGGGCCAGCACCGCCATGCTGCCCAGCGCCACGCCCCAGCGGTGGCGGCCCAGGTATTTGCGCAGCCGGTAACCCACGTGCTGCGGCCGGGCATGGATCGGGCGGCCTTCGAGGAAGCGGCGCAGGTCCTGGGCCAGCGCTTCCACCGAGGCGTAGCGCTGCCCGGGTTCCTTCTGCAGGGCCTTGAGCAGGATGGTATCCAGGTCGCCGCGCAGCCGCCGCGACAGGCGCCTGGCCGCCACCGCCTGCTCACCCCCGGCGGCCGCCACGCGCGCCACCACCGCCGAGGCGCGCGGGGCCTGCACCTCCAGGATCGAGCGCTCCCATTCCGCATCGCTGTGCCGGCGCAGGCGATAGGGCTTCTGCCCGGTGATCACCTCGAACAACACCACGCCCAGGGAATAGACATCGGTCAGCGTGGAGACCGGCTCGCCGCGGACCTGTTCCGGCGCGGCGTAGTGCAGGGTGAACGCCCGCGCTTCGGTGGGAGGATGCACGGGCGGTTTGCCCTCGTCATCGTCAAGCAGCTTGGCGATGCCGAAGTCCAGCAGTTTCACCTCGCCCTCGGCGGTGACCAGGATGTTGGAGGGCTTGAGGTCGCGATGCACGATCAGATTCGCATGCGCATGGCTGACCACCGCGCAGACCTGCAGCATCAGCTGCAGGCGCCGCTCCAGCGGCAGCGCCAGGCGCTGGCAGTGCTCGGTGATCGGCTCGCCTTCCACGTAGGCCAGCGCAAGGTACGGCTGCCCCTGCAGATCCACGCCGGCATCCAGCAGATGGGCCAGGTTCGGGTGCTGCAGCCGCGCCAGAATCTCGCGTTCGCGGCTGAAGCGCTGGCGCAGGCCGGGATCGGCATAGCCGCTGCGCAGCAGCTTCAGGGCGACCTGGCGCTCGTACAGGCCATCGGCACGCTCGGCCAGCCAGACCTCGCCCATGCCGCCCTCGCCGAGCGGGCGCAGCAGCCGGTACGGCCCGACCCGCGTGCCTACCCGGCTGTCCTCCGGCGCGGCGGTCCACAACGGCTGGGCCAGGAACTCGTGGCTGTCGCGCTCGTGGGCGAGCAGGCGCTCCACATCCTCGGCCAGGCCCGGATCCTCCACACGCAGGCGCGACAGCCGCTGCTCACGCGCCGGTTCGGGCAGTTCCAGCAATTGATCCAGCAGGCAGGACAGCTGCCGCCAGCGTGACGCCTCCATCGGTCCTCTCCCCGGACGATGCGTGGGCTTTCAGGGCTCCCCGACCGACGCCAGCAGGAACATGCGCGCCTTCTGCCAGTCGCGGCGGATGCTGCGCTCCGAGCGTTGGCACAGGTCGGCGATTTCCTGCTCGGACAGGCCGGCGAAGTACCGCAGTTCCACCACCTTGGCCAGGTGTGCATCCACCGCGTGCAGCTGCGCCAGCGCGACATCCAGCGCCAGCAGATCTTCATCCAGGCGCACGCCGCTGCTGCTGTTCTCGGGCAGCTCCACCCGCTTGAGGTCACCGCCGCGTTTGCGCGCCAGCCGGTTGCGCGCGTAATCGACCACCACGCTGCGCATTGCCGAGGCGGCGTAGGCGAAGAAATGCGCGCGGTCCTCGAAGCGCGCGGCGCCCCGCGAGCCGAGCAGCTTCAGGTACGACTCGTGCACCAGCGAGGTGGCATCCAGGGTGCGGCCCTGCTGACCGGCCAGCTGCCGGCGGGCCATGCTGTGCAGCTCCTGGTAGAGCAGGGTCAGGACCCGGTCGAGCGCGGCGCGGTCGCCCGCCCGGGCCGAATCCAGCCACACGGTGATATCCGGTCCTTCGTCCATCGCACACCCCCGCCGGTGACGTTGGCCGGACTATACCGCCCGATGGGCGACAGGCGCGCGACGATTCAGCGCTGGCAGTGCCCGCACCAGACGCTGGCGCGCTGGCCGATGGTGGCGTGGCGGAGCAGGCGGCCACACTGCCGGCAGGGCTCGCCTTCACGCCCGTAGACCAGCAGCTCCTGCTCGAAGTACCCCGGCGCCCCGTCCGGATTGATGAAATCGCGCAGGGTGGTGCCGCCCCGGGTGATGGCATAGGCCAGGATCCGTTTCACCGCATCGGCCAGGCGCTGGTAGCGCGCGCGGGAGATCTTGCCGGCCTCGCGCAGCGGATTGATCCCGGCCATGAACAGGCTTTCGGCAGCGTAGATGTTGCCGACGCCGACCACGATGCCCTGGTCCATCAGGAACGTCTTCACCGACGCGCTGCGGCCGCGGCTGCGGGCGAACAGGTAGTCGCCATCGAAGGCGTCGTCGAGCGGCTCCGGACCCAGCCCGGCCAGCAGGGCATGGGTTTCCCCGGCCGGTTGCCACAGCAGGCTGCCGAAGCGGCGCGGGTCGTTGAAGCGCAGCAGCCGGCCGTTGTCCAGGCTGATGTCCACGTGGTCGTGCGCGCGCACCGGCGTATCGCCGGGCAGCACGCGCAGGCTGCCGGACATGCCCAGGTGGAGCACCGCGCTGCCGATGGCGGTATCCAGCAGCAGGTACTTGGCGCGACGGCGGACCGCTTCAATTGCCTGGCCGGGCAGCTGCTCGCTGACCTCCGGCGGAATCGGCCAGCGCAGGTCGGGCCGGCGCAGGATCACGCCGTGCACACTGCGGCCTTCCAGATGCGGGGCCAGGCCGCGGCGGGTGGTTTCTACTTCGGGCAGTTCAGGCATGGGGCAATTCTACTCAACGCGTCGCGCGCGCTCCGTTCACTCCTGGACCAAGAACGCATCCTGGACCAGCGCGCTGCCTCCCCCTAAACGCCAGAGCGCCAGATAGGGCGCGAAATCGATGGCGTCAGGTGCCAACGGCTGGGAGATGTACCAGCCCAAATACAGATCCGAAGCGACGTGGTACAGCGCCTCGTCCAGTGCGGCCACCTGCGCGGTGTCCAGCGTGCGCGCATCCCTCACCACCTCGCAGATCACATCGTGCAGGTAGCCCGACGGTTCGGACGTGGACCGAGCCGCTTCCAGTCGATCAGACGATGTACTGACAACCGGGACGCTGAGCAGCGTTGCCTGCAACGCCGGTTCGCCATTCGCGCCGGCAACGCGCGCCAGTTCGTCCAGCCACGCACGCGCGGCGGCGGCTCGGGCCTGTGCATTCCCTTCGTGGGCGGGCTGGAGGTAGAGATGATTGCCCCAGCGACCGGCCTGGAGCACGTCCAAGGCGCGCGCCTCCAGCGCATCGGCGTGAGGAAAGGCTGCGAACACCTGCGTCAGGACCTCCGCCTCGGTAACGCCCTGCAGCAGCCCGGAGAAGTACCACGTTTCCTGTTCGCTGCGTCCCGCGCAGAATTCACACCATTCGTCGATCAGATCGTCCATGCGGAGCATGATCGCCCAACGCTCCACCTGGCGGCCAGACCAGACTCACCGCGGCGGCGCGGCCAGTTCCTTCGCGCTCAGGTAGCCATCGCCGTTGGCGTCCTGCTTGTGGAAGCGCTGGATCAGGGTCTGCCGCTGCTGTTCGCGGGTGATCGGGGCGCCCTTGCCGCCGGGCAGTTCATCGGCACGGAGCACGCCATCGCCGTTGCGGTCCATGTGATCGAAGGCGTACAGCAGCCACTGCACGTATTCCTCCACGCTGACCCGTCCGTCGCCGTCGGTGTCCATGCGCTGCAGGTAGCTGCCGGTATCGGTGACCTGCGCCTGTGCCGTCGCGCCCAGCACGCCAACGGCCAGGCCCAGACACGCAAAACGCCGCACAAGGCGGCGTTTCGCGGAGACGTTCCCGGTCGGGAGGCGCATCGATCAGTGCGCCGTCAGTGCGTAGCCCTTCAGGCGCGCGGCGTAGTTCTGCAGCGCGGCGATGCCGCTGGCTTCGGCCTCGTGGCACCACGCCTGCAGCAGCTTCAGGCGCTCGGCGGCGTCGTTGCCACGCGCTTCCAGCAGGGCCGCCAGGCGGGCACGGTGTTCCACCAGCACGCGGATGCGCGGTCGCTGTTCGACCCACGTGCTGAGCTGGGCGCGGCAATCCGGCTTGAGCCAGCGGCCGTCGTTGACCAGGCCACGGCGCATGCGGCGCGGCAGCAGCTTGCGCAGCTTGGCGCCAGCCATCGCGGCCTCTTCGCGCAGGGCCGGCACGAACACGTTGCGCTGGTAATCGGTCATCGCCTGGAAGCGGTGCGACAGCAGGGCCTTGAGGGTTTCCGCATCCGGCACGGCGATGTTCGGGCGCACGTCCATGCTCGGTGCTACGCGCAGCACCTTGGCCAGGCGCAGGGCCTGCAGGCCGCGGATCACCGCCCAGCCGATGTCGAACTCCCAGCGGCGCATGGAGAAGCGCGCCGAACTGGGGAAGGCGTGATGGTTGTTGTGCAGCTCTTCGCCACCCACCCAGAACGCCCACGGGGTCAGGTTGGTGGAAGTATCGGCCGATTCGAAGTTGCGGTAGCCCCACCAGTGGCCCAGGCCGTTGATGACGCCGGCGGCCCAGAACGGGATCCAGGCCATCTGGATCGCCCACAGGGCCACGCCGGGCAGGCCGAACAGCACGCTGTTGATGACCAGCAGCGCGACCGGGCCGAGATTGGCGTGCGGGGTGTACAGGTGGCGCTCGATCCAGTCATCCGGGGCGCCGCGGCCGTACTGCTCGATGTCCGCACGCATCGCGCGGGCCTCGCGGTACAGCTCCACGCCGCGCCAGAACACCATGCCGATGCCCTTGGTCACCGGGCTGTGTGGGTCTTCATCGGTTTCCACCTTGGCGTGGTGCTTGCGATGGATCGCCACCCACTCCTTGGTGATCATGGAGGTGGTCAGCCAGGTCCAGAACCGGAAGAAGTGCGCGATGACCGGATGGAAATCCACCCCCCGGTGCGCCTGGCTGCGATGCAGATACAGGGTCACGGCGAAGATGGTGAGCTGCGTGAACACCAGCAGCACCAGCGCCATGCCCCACCAGCCAAGGCCGACGACACCGCCGGTCAGGAAGTTGAGGAGCGTATCGAGCATCGCAGAACTCCGGGCCGCAGTCGGCCAGCAAGGAAACGGGTACACCTTCGGACATGATGGGGCCTGACGTTGCAAACTTCATCCCTTCGATGCCATTTTTGCGCAGTCATTCAGTTCCTCCCTTACCTTCGTGAGCATGCCCCCGCATTCATGACAGTCGCAGCCTCGCCGGTGGTGCCGGCCTCCTCCGTCCCCCTGATCGAGCTCGACCGCGCCTGTGTCATCCGCGGCCAGGTCCGGGTCCTGCACGATCTCAGCCTTCGCATCGAACAGGGCCAGCACACCGCCCTGCTGGGCCCCAATGGCTGCGGCAAGTCGTCCTTCATCAAGCTCATCACCCGCGAGCTGTACCCGCTGGCGCATGGCGATGGCACGGTGGCGGTGCGCGTGCTCGGCCAGAACCGCTGGCAGGTGGACCGGCTGCGCTCGCAGCTGGGCATCGTCACCGGCGACCTGAGCAGCAATCTCTCGGACATGCCCGGGCTGACCGTGGAAGAGGCGGTGCTGACCGGCTTCTTCGCCAGCTTCGTGGTGCCGGCCTTCCGTGAAGTGACCCCGGAGATGCGCGAACGCGCGCGTGAAACCCTGGCCATGACCGGCGCCCTGCCCCTGCTGCAGCGTGGCTACGCCGAACTCTCGGCCGGCGAGACCCGGCGCGTGCTGATCGCCCGGGCGCTGGTGAACCGGCCGCAGGCCCTGCTGCTGGATGAGCCCTCGACCGGGCTGGACCTGATCGCCCGCGAGCAGTTGATCGCCACCATGCGCGATCTCGCCCGCCAGGGCATCACGCTGGTGCTGGTGACCCACCACATCGAGGAGATCATTCCCGAGATCGAGCGGGTGGTGATGCTGCGCGGTGGCAAGATCCTCGCCGATGGCTCACGCGCGGAACTGCTGCGCGATGGACCGTTGTCCGAGCTGTTCGGCGGACCGATCCGGGTGGTGGATCAGGCCGGCCGGTTGAGCGCGTTCGCGGGGTGAACGCGAAAGGGGGCCCCGCGGCCCCCTACTGCGGCACGGCCATGCCGGATCTGGCCGGATGCCGCCCGGCCGCTCCCGTGGCTGGATGAAGCTGCGATCATGCGGCTCCCCCTCTTCGAGACCTGTCGATGTCGTCGTTCCCGCGCTCTGCTGCCGTTCGCCCGATGCTGGTGACCGCCCTGCTCGCCGCCCTTGCCGGCTGTTCGTCAACGGCGGCACCGCACACCACGGCGGTGGAAGCGTCGGTCACCACCAAGGCGGTCGGCTACCTGCAGGGCAGCGCCGTGCCGGACAGCCTGGCACTGGTACCGGCACCGCCGGCGGCCGGCTCGGCCGGCTTCGCGCTGGATGAGCAGGTCAGCCGTGAAGCCCGTGCCCTGCGCGGCAGCCCACGCTTCGAGCAGGCCCACCGTGACGCCGAGCTCGCCTTCCCGGCCGGTGCCAACCAGTTCTCCTGCGCGATCGATGTCGACGTGGATGCGGTCAAGACGCCCGCCCTGTACCGTCTGTTGGAACGCAGCCGGATCGATGCCAGCGCGGCCACCCGCACGGCGAAGAAGCACTACCAGCGCGCACGGCCGTTCATGGTCAACAAAGAGCCGACCTGCTCGCCGGAAGACGAGAAGGACCTGCGCGGCAATGGTTCTTATCCGTCCGGCCATACCTCGATCGGTTGGGCCTGGGCCCTGATCCTCTCGGAGATCGCCCCGGACCGCGCCGACGCGATCCAGGCACGCGGCCGCAACTATGGCGAGAGCCGCCTGGTCTGCAACGTGCATTGGCAGAGCGACATCCTGGAAGGCCGCTTCATGGGCGCTGCCGCCGTGGCACGCCTGCATGACAACGCTGCGTTCAACAGTGACCTGCTGGCGGCACGCAAGGAGATCGCTGCGGCACGCAAGGCAGGGCTGCATTCGGCGCGGGATTGCGCGGCCGAAGAAGCGGTGTTGAAGGTGCGGCCGGCGAGCGCGTTGTAAGCAGGCCAGCCGACCAACGGTCGGCTCTACCGCGCATGACAAAAAAAACGGCGCGGATTTCTCCGCGCCGTTTTCGTTTTCACGGGCGTGCCCACCCACGGTGGGCACCTACCGCAAGTCGTGCATCAGAACTTCGCGGTGAACTCCACGCCGAACGTGCGCGGTTCGTTGAGGAAGCCGGTCAGGTTGTTGAAGTCGATCGCACCGACCACGCGGACCTGGTCGGTCAGGTTGCGGCCGTACACGGCCACGTCGTACTGGCCGTAATCCCAGTTGTAGCCCAGGCGCAGGCCACCTTCCAGCGAGGAGCGGCTGCGGAACTCCGGGGACTCGTACAGGAAGAAGTTCACTTCGCTGCGGTAAGCCCAGTCGGTGTAGACATAGAACTCGCTGGCATCGTTGACCGGGAAGCCGGCGCGCAGGGTCAGGTTGTGGATCCACTTCGGCGCCTGCGGCAGCGGGTTGCCGTTGACCAGTGCGTAGGTGCCGCCATCGATGACCGTGGTCGGGTCGGTGATGGTGCAGCCGCCGCCACAGATCGCCACCGCCAGATCCTTGTCCTTGATCTCGGTGTCGTTGTAGCTGCTGCCCACGGTCAGCAGGACGTGGTCGGTCAGGTAGGCCTCGAAGTCGAGCTCGGCGCCCTGGCCGATGGTCTTGTCCGCGTTGAGCAGGGTCGCGGTGTTGTTGCTGCCACCCACGGCGATCAGCTGCTGGCCATCGACGTTGTAGCGGAACACGTTGAAGCCCAGGCGTGCGCGGCGGTCGAACAGGTCGGCCTTGATGCCGGCTTCATACGAGATCACCTTCTCCGAATCCGCCTGCGAGACGCCACCAAAGGCCAGGCGACCCTGGATCGACGGCGCGCGGAAGCCCTTCGCCACGCGGGCATAGGCGTTGAGGTTGTCGGTGATCTGGTAGACGCCGCTCAGGTCCCAGCTGACGTCGTTGACGTCGGTCTTGGCGATGTAGGGGCCGCTGACCGGCGTACCGAACGGCACGGCCTGCAGCACGCTGGCGCTGAAGTCCTTCCTGTCCTGCGTGTAGCGCACGCCACCGCGCAGCTTGAAGCGCTCGGTCACGTCGAAATCGCCGGAGGCGAAGGCCGCCCACGCCTTGTTGCGCTGCTGCTGCACGGCGTGGCCGGTCTGCGGATTGCCCGGGGTCAGCGAGTCGTAGTTGAAGCTGTCGATGGTGACGTCTTCATCGAAGTAGAACACGCCGGCCTGCCAGTCGAAGCGGCCCCACTCATTGGATTCCACGCGGAATTCCTGGGTCCACTGGCGGTGGTGCGGCAGGCCATCGGCCGATTCGGAGGCGAACGGGATGTTGCCCGGACCGTAGTTGCCGGCGCCCAGGAAGCTGGCACCGTAACCGCCGTCGATGTCGCCGTGGTTCAGCGATTCGGCGGTCTCGTAACCGGTGATCGAGTGCAGGGTCACGCGGCCCAGGTCCCACTTCAGGCGCGCGCTGCCGCCCCAGGTTTCCAGGTCGGAGAAGTTCTGGCCATCGGTGGAGACTTCATCGCGGTCGAAGTTCTCGACCAGCTGGTTGGTGCCCGGCTTGATGATGTTGGCGCGGAACAGGCGCGCGGTGCCGTTGAGCTTGCGCTTGTGCAGGTTGAACAGCGCTTCGACATCATCGCCTTCGTACAGGAACTGCACGCGGGCAGCGGCTTCGTCATACCCCTCGAAGCCCTGCGCCGGGGCGCCCTGGCGGGTGTTGGTGACCCAGTCGTCGCGGCGCTGGTACAGCGCGGACACGCGTGCCGACCAGCGGTCGGTCAGCGGGCCGCCGTAAGCACCCTGCGTGTTCCAGGTGTTGTAGCTGCCGTAGGCGACTTTGATGTAGCCGTCGGCATCCTGCGAGGGACGCGCCGAATCGAACTTGACCACGCCGGCCGGCGTGTTGCGGCCGAACAGCGTGCCCTGCGGGCCGCGCAGCACTTCAACACCGGCCAGGTCGAACAGCGGGAAGCCCTTCAGCAGCGGGCTTTCCTGCACCACATCGTCATACACCAGCGAGACCGGCTGCGAGGCATTGAGGTCGAAATCGGTGTTGCCCAGGCCGCGGATGTAGAAACGCGGGAAGGCACGGCCGTAGGACGATTCGATGTTCAGGCTGGGCACACGCGCCGACAGGAAGCGGATGTCATCGCCGGCCGAACCGAGCACGTCGAGCTTTTCACCCTGGATGGCCGAGATCGAGACCGGCACGTCCTTGGCGTTTTCGACGCGGCGTTGCGCCGTGACCTGCAGCGTATCGAGGGCAACCGGATCCTTGGTGGCGGGGGCGTCCTGGGCTGCGGCCGTCAATGGCAGCAGGGCGGCAAGCGCGACAGCGAGCGGGTGCACGGACGGGAAACGGCCGTGGGCAGTGCGGTTCGGGAACATGGCGTTTAGGCTGTGTTGGGAGGGGTGGTGGACCGGCGCTACCAGACAATTGTTGCAGTACAGCAACAGAGCCGCAAACAACGGCTATTCATTACCTGCTCCCGAGCCTGCGCGTTGTGACGGCGATCGCGTCCCGACATCCCCGGTCATCGCCTGAATGCCCTGCCCTGCCGCCCTGCCGGGTCCGCCAGCGCTTCGGTATGCTGGCGGCCCTCGATGCCCATTCACGTTGCCACGCCGATGACCTCACTGCGCCGTACCCGCCTGACGCTGTCCGTTGCCCTGCTCGGCCTGCTGGCCGGTTGCGGCGGTGATCCCGTGCGCCCCACCCCGCCGCCGGCGGCCGTGCCGGTGACCCCGGCCAAGCCGGTCAAGATCGGCATCGCGCTCGGCGGCGGCGCGGCCAAGGGCTTCGCCCATATCGGGGTGATCAAGATGCTGGAGGCCAACGGCTTCGAACCGGTGGTGGTATCCGGCACCAGCGCCGGCAGCGTGGTCGGCGCGCTGTATGCCAGCGGCATGGACGCGTTCCAGATGCAGTCCAAGGCGGTGGCCCTGGATGAAGCCAGCATCCGCGACGTGCGCCTGTTCTCCGGTGGCCTGGTCCAGGGCCAGAAGCTGCAGGACTACGTCAACGCCCAGGTCGACAACCGCCCCGCCGAGAAGCTGAGCAAGCCGTTCGCCGCGGTCGCCACCCAGTTGGAAACCGGCGAGCGCACCGTGTTCGTGCGTGGCAATGTCGGCCAGGCCGTGCGCGCCTCCAGCAGCATCCCCGGCGTGTTCGAGCCGGTGAAGATCGGCAAGTACAACTACATCGACGGCGGCGTGGTCAGCCCGGTGCCGGTCGATGCGGCGCGCCAGCTCGGCGCGGACATCGTGATCGCCGTGGACATCTCCAGCAAGGCCAGCGGCAAGGCGCCGACCGGCATGCTCGGCATCGTCAACCAGTCGATCTCGATCATGGGCCAGCGCCTGGGCGAGCAGGAACTGGCACGCGCGGACGTGATCATCCGGCCCAAGGTGCTGGACATCGGCGCGGCCGATTTCGGCCAGCGCAACAACGCGATCCTGGAAGGCGAGAAGGCCGCGATGGCGGCGATGCCGCAGATCCGCGCCAAGGTCCAGCAGCTGCAGAAGGCGCGTGCCGCCGCGCTCGCCCCGCCGCCGCCCAAGCCCAAGTGCGATGCGCCTTCGCGCGTGGGCCGGCTGATGGGGCGCAAGGAAAAGTGCGAGGGCTGAAACCCCGCCACCGGTAGAGCCGACCGTTGGTCGGCTGCCGTTCGAGCGACGTTGCCGCGGGGCCATGGGGTTGGAGCAGCCGACCAACGGTCGGCTCTACCGTGCGATCGCGAGGGCGATCGGCGTCATTCCAGCTGCGACAACGGCAGCGCGCGGAATTCCTTGACCGTGCGCAGCACGAAGCTGGAATTGACGTCGGCCACGCCGGCGGCATTGAGCAGTTTGTCGAGCAGGAAGCTGGAGAAGTGCTCCAGGTCGCGCACATAGATGTGCAGCAGGTAGTCCATGTCGCCGGTGAGCGCGTGGCAGGCCACCACCTCATCCCATTCCACGACGCTGTCGGCGAACACGCCGATGGCGTGCTGGTCGTGTTTCTCCAGCTGCACGCGGACGAAGGCCTGCAGGCCCAGGCCGATCTGACGCGGCTCAAGGCGGGCGCCATACCCGGCAATCACGCCCTCGCTTTCCAGCCGCTGGACCCGCCGCAGGCAGGCCGACGGAGACAGGTTGACCCGGGCGGCGAGCTCGGCGTTGGTGGCACGCCCGTGTTGCTGGATTTCCGCCAGCAAGCGCAGATCCGTGCGGTCGAACTGGGCATCTCCGGTCATTGCTGCCCCGCAACATGATGTGGACGCAATGATATTGCGCCAACAGGCCATATCCGCGCAACTTTGCAAACCTCTTGCGCGCGCCCTGCCCTAGCATCGACAGATGACTTCCCAGGAGACCACCACGATGGAAACCGCCACCGCCCCCCGCCGCGTCGAACACCAGCAGACCGACAAGGGATACGTGCCGGTCTATACCACTGCTATCGTGGAACAGCCCTGGGACAGCTACACCGCCGACGACCACGCGACCTGGAGCACCCTGTTCCAGCGCCAGCGCGAATTGCTGGTCGGCCGCGCCAGCAAGGAGTTCCTGCATGCGCAGGACGAGATGGGCATGAGCGCGCACATGATCCCGCGCTTCGACCAGCTCAATGAGGTGCTCGGCGCCGCCACCGGCTGGACCCTGGTGGGTGTGGAGGGGCTGCTGCCGGAACTGGATTTCTTCGACCACCTGGCCAACCGCCGTTTCCCGGTCACCTGGTGGATCCGCCGCCCGGACCAGATCGACTACATCGCCGAGCCGGACATGTTCCATGACCTGTTCGGGCACGTGCCCCTGCTGATGAACCCGGTGTTCGCCGATTACATGGCCGAGTACGGCCGTGGTGGCGTCAAGGCACATGCCATCGGCCCGGAGGCGCTGCAGCACCTCACCCGCCTGTACTGGTACACGGTGGAATTCGGGCTGATCAACACCGATGAGGGCCTGCGCATCTACGGCGCCGGCATCGTGTCGTCCAAGGGCGAATCGCTGTACTCGCTGGAGTCGGCCGCACCGAACCGGATCGGTTTCGATCTGGAGCGGATCATGCGCACCCGCTACCGGATCGACACCTTCCAGAAGACCTACTTCGTCATCGACAGCTTCGAGCAGTTGATGCAGGCCACCGCGCCGGACTTCACCCCGATCTATGCCGGGCTGGAGGCGAAGGACCATCTGCCGGCCGGTGAGGTGCAGGACGGTGACCGCGTATTCCAGAAGGGCACGGGCGAAGGCTGGGAAGACGGCGGCGACGTGTGAGCGCGCTGGCCGGTCCGGTATCCTGACCCGCATGACCGATGTTTTCGCTTCCCTGCGCGTGGCCACCGTCGATTTCGACGACGACTTCGTCCTGCTGGCCCTCGCCGATGGCCGGCGCACCCGGCAACCCTTACGTTGGGCACCTGCGCTGCACGAGGCCGATGCCCTGCAGCGCGCGCAGTGGGTGCTCACGCCCGATGGGCTGGGCGTGAACTGGCCGGCACTGCTTCCCGCGCGCAAGGAGGGCGTGGTCGATGTGCCGAACCAGGTGTGGGACGACCGCTACGAGGCGGCCCTGGCGCGGCTGAAATCGGCCGGATGGGCGCTGGATGCGCTGTCCGATGTAGACCAGCACCTGGTCGCGCTGTGGCGCATGGAGGCGGACATCAACAACGGGGGCTTCATGCAGTTCCTGTGCAACTGGGGCGACCCGACCTGCCAGCTGGCGCTGCGCGCGCTGCAGGCAATGGGTGCGGTGCAGACCCACGCGATCCTGGCAGGGATGCGTGGCTTGCTGGACCGGCTGGAGGACGACCCGGAAATCAAGGAACTGACCGACCTGTACGGCGCGATGACCGATGAGGAGCAGGCCGCCCTGCACGCCTTCGACGAAGCCTATTTCGAGCGCCCGGAAGACCTGGCGCGGCTGGGGCTGCAGCACTTCGGCCCGGAGCCCTTGTAGGGCCAGGCCGAGCGTAGGCCCGGCGCTACAGCGCAACGCAGCCCGTGTAGCGCCGAGCCCGTGCTCGGCTGGGTTTCGATCACCGCGGGTACGCCAGCAGCACCACCAGATCCTCCTCGCCCACCTGCTGCAGCGCATGCGAACTGCCCGTTTTCGTCAGCAGCGCATCCCCCGCCGCCACGTCGTACTGCTTCCCATCCAGTACGTAGCTGCCCTGCCCGCTGACGATGTAGTAGATCTCGTCCTTGTGCTGGGGATGCAGGCCGATCCCCGCGCCTTTGTGCAGCACGCGCTTGCGCAGCACGAACGGGAGGTCCGTGTCCTCGGCGAAAAACGGGTACGCCGTGGTCGGCCCCGCTCCACCATGCGGGCCGGGCTGGGTTACCGCGATGTCACGCTCGTGGACCACGCGCGAGGGTTTGGTGGCCTCACCACCCCGCCCTGCACTGCGCACCTCGCAGTCGATATCGCGCTTCAGCGCCGAGGCGAGTTCCGGCTGCAACGCCACCCAGTCACGCATCACCAGGCACGCCACCGCCGTCGCACCGGCCACGCTGAAGTGCGTGCCGTCGGCCTTGTTCTGCTCGGGTACGAACATGAAATATGGCCTGGCACCCTGCTCGCCCAGCCCGCGGATCCAGCGCGTGGAGCTGTCATTGAGGTCGATCAGCGCGACCTGCTCACGGCTGGCCAGCGCTTTCACGGCCTGGGTGTACACGCCATGCGTATCCAGCAGCGAGCCGAAGTCGTACAGCAGCCGCGCCACCGGGGTGATCAGCACCGGCGTGGCGCCCTTGTCGCGGGCCAGCTGCACGTAGCGCTTCAGGAACTGCGGGTAGGCAACGGCAGGATCAGCGTAGCGGGTGGGATCTTCAAACTTGGCGTCGTTGTGGCCGAACTGGATCAGCAGCACGTCGCCACGTTGGAGTTCGGCGGCGATCGCATCCAGGCGCTTCTCATCGATGAAGCTGCGCGTGCTGCGGCCGCCCTTGGCATGGTTGCGGACCTCCCACACGGCGGGATCGAGATAGCTCTGCAAGGCCTGGCCCCAGCCGGCCTGTGGCGCGCGCTCCGGGCCGTACTCGGCGGCGGTGGAATCCCCGGCAATGAAGATACGGTGCGGGGCGCACAGCGCGCTGGGGGCCGCGAGCAGGAACGACAGGGACAACAGCAAACGCAACATGGTCATGCTCCTGGGTGGAGAGCTGCCGGCCAGCGGCCGGCACGACCGGAGCCCACGATCCGCAGCGCAGATCGTGGGCGCGCCAGCGCGTAGCGAGGGTGTTACCGGGCGAGCCAACCACCGTCGACCGGCAGGACCGCGCCGTTGACGTAGTCCGAGGCGCTGGAGGCCAGGAACACGGCGGTGCCGCCGAGGTCTTCCGGGGTGCCCCAGCGTGCGGCCGGGATGCGATCGAGGATGGACTTGTTGCGGTCCTCATCGGCGCGCAGTGCGGCGGTGTTGTCGGTCGCCATGTAGCCCGGGGCGATCGCGTTGACGTTGATGCCCTTGCTGGCCCATTCGTTGGCGAGCAGGCGGGTGATGCCGGCGATGCCGCTCTTGCTCGCGGTGTACGACGGCACGCGGATACCGCCCTGGAAGGACAGCATCGAGGCGATGTTGATGATCTTGCCGCGGCCCTGGGCGATGAAATGCTTGCCGGCGGCCTGCGAGATGAAGAACGCGGACTTGATGTTGACGCTCATCACGTCGTCCCAGTCCTGCTCGCTGAACTCCACCGCGTCGGCGCGGCGGATCAGGCCGGCGTTGTTGACCAGGATGTCCAGGCCGCCCAGGCCTTCGATGGTTTCGCGGATGACGCGCTCGACCGGCTCGATGCTGATCAGGTTCGCTTCGATCGCCAGGCAGCGGCGACCCAGGGCGGTGATCTTGGCGATGGTTTCGGTGGGCGGCGCGATGCCGGCCACGGCGACGTCGGCACCGGCCTGCGCCAATGCGACCGCGATGCCCTGGCCCAGGCCGGTGTTGCCACCGGTGACGAGGGCGACCTTGCCTTCCAGACTGAACGGATTAGCCATTGCGTATGTGGTCCTTGTCCAATGCATAACAGACGCCGCCAGCGCGATGCCGGCGGCGTGTCGGGGTTACTTCAGCTGGCAGATGTCCAGCACGTGCATATCGGTGTAATCCAGGTTCTCGCCGCCCATCGCCCAGATGAAGGCGTAGTTGCTGGTGCCGGCGCCCATGTGGATCGACCACGGCGGCGAGACGACGGCTTCGTTGTTCTGGATGACGATGTGGCGCTGCGCGTCCGGCTCGCCCATGAAGTGGTACACGCGGTCGTTCTGGCCCAGGTCGAAGTAGAAATAGACTTCGCTGCGGCGGTCGTGCAGGTGCGGCGGCATCGTGTTCCAGACGCTGCCCGGCTTGAGCACGGTCAGGCCCAGCAGCAGCTGCGAGGACTGGCAGGTGGCCGGCACGATGTACTGGTAGATGGTGCGTTCGTTGCTGGTTTCCAGCGCGCCACGGTCCAGTGCCACGGCGTCCTTGATCGACAGCGCCTTGGTCTCGAAGCGCGCATGCGCCGGGGTCGAGGCCAGGTAGAACTGCGCCGGGTTGGCCGCGTCATCGGAAGCGAACACCACCTCCGTGCTGCCCATGGCCACGTACAGGCCGTCCTTCGGACCCAGCGTGAACACGGTGCCGTCCACGGTGACGGTGCCGCTGCCGGCGCCGACGTTGATCACGCCCAGCTCGCGGCGCTCCAGGAACGCGTGGCCGGCAGCCGAGGCCGGCTCGGTCTGCTTGGGCAGCGAGACCGGGCCGTTGACCGGGGCCGCACCGCCGAGCACGAAGCGCTCGTAATGGGTGTACTTCAGGGTCACCGCATCGGCGTTGAACAGACCGTCGAGCAGATACAGCTCGCGCAGGTCGTCATTGCTGGCGCCCTTGATGGCGTCGGGATGGGTGGCGTAGTGGGTCTTGCAGTACATGGCGTCTCCAGAGCAGGGGTGGGGCGATGCGTCGGCCCCGGCGCGATTTCAAGTGATTGTAGCGATTTGGTAAACCGGTGTCATTTTGCAGCGCACGATAGACCGGGGCGGGCCCGGCGTGGTGTCCATGTCAGAAAAGCCGTGCGATCGGCAACGGATGGCACGGGTGCGTGGCGACGCGTTCATCATGAACGCACGTCGTTGCCATCGCGGCACGCGTCAATCCTCGGGGGGCTGGCAGGAGTCGCGCACGATCAGGTGCGGGCGCACGCTGGCGTGCTGCATCACCGCCTGGCCATCGGGCTGGATCAGCATGGCCGCGGCGGTGCGGCCGGTGTCGCGCGTGTGGCGGCGCACCGAGGTCAGCGACGGCCACAGGCGCGACGCCAGCGGGCTGTCGTCGTAGCCGATGATCGACAGCTGGCGCGGAATGTTGATGCCCGCCCGCAGGGCGACCTTGTAGATACCGGCGGCCATTTCATCGTTGCCGGTGAAGATGGCGGTCGGGCGCTGCTTGCCCAGCAGCAGCTTTTCGGCCGCGGCCACGCCGGATTCGAAGGTGTAGCCGGCCTCGACGATGCGAGCGGGGGGCAGCTCGATGCCGCGCTTGGCCAGCGCATCGATGAAGCCGGCGGTGCGTTCGTGCGCCGAGCGGTACGCGCTCGGGCCGGTCACCAGGGCGATGTCGCGGTGGCCCAGGGAAAGCAGGTAATCGGCAGCTTCGGCCGCGCCGTCGCGATCGTGGGTGACCACCATCTGCGAGGTGTCATCCAGCGGCAGCGAGGCGATCCGGGTGAAGCGGCAGCCGATCTCATCGAGCATGTCCACCAGCGCCTGGTCTTCGGAGGCACGCGGCACCAGGATCACGCCGTGCAGCTTCTGCTGCTGCACGAAGCGGCGCACCCCCTCGATGTAGCCGGGGCTGCGGGAATCGCAGGGGTGCACGACCAGTTCGAAACTGGAGCCGCGCAGCGCGTCCAGCGCGCCGTACTGCATGTCCACGATGTATTGCGCGGTCGGGTTGTCGTACACCATGCCGATCAGGAACGAGCGCCGGAACGCCAGCCCCCGGGCCAGCGGGTCCGGCGTGTAACCGACCTCGCGCATCAGCGCCTCGACCTTCTCGCGCGTGTCCTTGCGCACCAGCGGCGAGTTGTTGATGATCCGCGAAACGGTCTTCTTCGATACCCCGGACAGACGCGCGATGTCGTTGATCGTGGCGGCCTTGCCTTTGGTCAATCCGTGCGGCGACGGATCGGTTTTGCTGCGCAATGACATGTCGTTCAAACCGGGGATGAGTCAGGGGATTCTAGCGGGGAGCTCAATCAAGGGCGCGGTAGCGGAAGTTCCGGAACTGGACCTTGCCGTCACCGGCAGCATAGATCGCCGGCTTCAGGGCCAGGAACTTGCCCGCCACATTGTGATGGTAGCCGGAGACTTCCATCTGAACCGGGTACTTCTGCCAGGTTTTGCCATCGGTGCTGGAGTGGATGGTCACGATGTGGCGGTTGTTGGTCACCCGCAGCCACAGCGTGCCACCGGTGGCGCTGGGGGCCAGCCGGGTGGGGCGCTCCTCGCCGTAGCGGTGCATGATGAACTTCTCGCCGTTGCTGCCCACGCCCACGTACAGGCGGTCGCTGTAGAAGAGCAGGGCGCCGCCCACCGCGCCCGGGGCAATCTCCATCTCCACCTCGAACTGGTAGGCCTTGTCGCCGGCGATGGCGGTCAGCGGCGAGCTGTCGCGCGGGGTGCTGCCCTTGCCCTGCAGCACCATGCCCTTGCCGGTGAAGCCCAGGCGCTTGTACTCGTCCTGGGCCGGGTTGAAGAACGACCACTGTGCGCCGAGGGTCTTGCCGCGGAAGTCATCGGACAACGCCATGCCGTGCTGGCCGACCGATGTGCCCGAAGGCATGGCCAGCGGCTGGCCGAGGTCGCCGCCCTTGGCCACGAACCAGCCATCGGCGGTCCATTCGATCGGCTCCAACAGGGCCTGGCGCCCCAGCGTCCAGTACCCGTTTTCGTAGCCGTGATACATCATCCACCAGCGCCCGTCGGTACCTTCGATCACCGTGGCGTGGCCGCGCGACCACCACGGCTCGGCGGCCGACTGGGTGCGCATGATCGGGTTGTTCGGCGCGTTCACCCACGGGCCGTGGATCGAGCGCGAGCGCGCGGTGATCACCATGTGGCCGGTGGGCGGGCCGGCGGTGCCGCCCACGGCGGTGGTCATGTAGTACCAGCCATCGCGGAAATTGATCTTCGGGCCTTCCTGCGCATAGGCCTCCACGTCCCAGCTTTCCGGGTACTTCCAGCCGTCGTAGACGTGCTTGGGCGTGCCGACCACGCTCAGACCGTCGTCGGCCAGCTGCACATAGTCGCCGCCGCTGAGGAACAGGTAGCGCTTGCCGTCTTCGCCCACCGCATGGCCGGGATCGATGTAGCTGCCCAGGCCGATGTCGATCGGCTCGCTCCACGGGCCCTTGATGTTGTCGGCCCAGACCACGAAGTTGCTGCGGGTCTCGCCGGTGCGGGCGGGGAAGTAGATGTAGTAGCGGCTGCCGTGCTTGACGATATCCGGGGCCCAGATCGCCCCCACGTTCTTGGTGATCGCATGGCCCAGCGGCTGCCAGTTGACCAGGTCGCGCGAGTGCCAGATCGGCAGGCCGGGGTATGCATCGAACGAGGACAGGGTGAGGTAATAGTCGTCGCCATCCTTGAGCACGGACGGGTCCGGACGGTCGCCGGCGAACACCGGGTTGAGGAAGGTACCGTTGCCCAGGTCGGCCTGGCGCTGGTTCTCGATCCCGCGCTTCCAGGCGGTGGCCGGCTCGGCGGCGTGTCCGGCGCCGGCCAGCAGCAGGCAGGCGGTGGCGAAGCTCGCCAGGGTCTTCCTCAAGTGCATCGTCTCTCTCCCTTGAACGTATCGTGGGCCGGCCGCGCTCAGCGCGCCCCGGGCCCGGCAAGACGCTGTTGCCAGCGTGGGTACTCGGTGGTGATCAGGGCCTGCGGCCAGGTGCCGTACCAGTGGTAGCCGGTGCGGCGCTCGCGCGGAATCTGATCGAAGGTGGCCACGCGTTCGCCCTCCCGGTTGGCCAGCACCACCGAACTGTCGCGCAGGTCATGGAAGCGCCCCCACAGCAGTGGGGCATCCGTATCGGCGACCAGGCGGCGATCCACCGTGGTGCGATGGAACTGGAACTGTTCCGGCGTGGTCTGGAAGGTCTCCAGCCGCCAGCCGGTCAGCGCGTGCGCCTGGAACCACGCCATGGCGGCGTTGACCGAGGCGACCACCTCCGGCGATGGATCCGGGATCGACATCAGGTAGCGGACCACGCCGACACTCTCGTCGGTGACCAGCGCCGGCAGTTCGAACTTCCGGCCCTGCGCGGGCTGCAGGGTGGTGCGGTCGTACTGGCCGGCCCAGATCGTCGGCACACCGTCCTGGCGCACCTGCAGGCGCAGCAGGCAGGCATCGCCGGCGGTCACGGCCGCGTCCACGCGGGCACGCTGATCGGCCGTGATGAAGCCGAACACCGGCTCGCGCTGCACCCGCCGCAGCGTGGTCAGCACACCGCTGGTGACGTCGTCAGCGAAGGTGATATGGCCATGGTAGGAGGTGCGCGACGGCACCGAGTGCGGCCAGCCGCCACACGTTGGAATCTGCTCGGCGAGGATGAAGTCCAGGCCGCGCACGGCCGCATCGCGATAGCGGGCCTCCCCGCTGCGCGCGAAGGCCTCGGCCAGGTAGCTGACCTGGGTGTAGATGTTGCGGTTGTCGAAGCTGCCGCCGGGCGTGGCCTGGTCGGCCGATACCTGGGCCCTGGCGGCCTCGTCGAGGATCCGCTGGGGATCCTGGTTGACCGCCCAGCCACCACCGTGCCGCTGCAGCGCGACCAGGTTGTCGGCGATCTGCCGGTACTGATCGGGCCGATAGCGCGGGTAGTCCGTGCCGTGGCCGCTCTGCCAATGGTTGATGCCGTCCTGGAAGCCTCGCAGCGCGATGTCCTGGCCCTGCGCCATGGCGGCGCAGGGCAGGGCGACCCACAGCAGGGCAGCCAGCCGCCGCACGCTTACGCGCGCAGCAGGGCGGGCAGCCACAGCGACATTTCCGGGAAGAAGGTGACGATCAGCAGCACGCCGAGGGCAGCGAACCAGAACGGCCAGATCGAGCGCATGCTCTCACCCACGCTGATCTTGCCGATCGCGGTACCGATGAACAGCACCGAGCCCACCGGCGGCGTCACCAGGCCCAGGCCACCGGTCAGCACCAGCACCAGGCCGAAGTGGATCGGATCGATGCCGTAGGCCTTGGCCACCGGCAGGAAGATCGGCGTGCAGATCAGGATCATCGGCGCCAGGTCCATGAAGGTGCCCAGCAGCAACAGCATGATCACGATCATCAACAGCACCATGAACTGGCTGTGCGCGAACGACTGCAGGAAATTGACCGCCGCCGACGGCACTTCCAGATAGGCCAGCAGCCAGCCGAACACCGCCGCGGTCGCGATCACGAACAGGATCACGCCGGTACTGCGCGCGGCATGGGTGACCGTGCCGAGGAACTCGCGCCAGTCCAGCTGGCGATACAGCACCGTGGTCACCAGCAGCGCGTAGACCACGGCGATCGCCGCGCTTTCCACCGCGGTGAAGATGCCGGCGCGGATACCGATGAAGATCAGCGCGACCAGGCCCAGGCCGGGCAGGGCCGAGACCAGCCGCAGCAGCACCGCGCGCCAGCCCGGGAAGATCTCCACGCCATAGCCGCGACGGCGCGCGACCACGTAGCCGGTGATCATCAGGGCGACGGTCATCAGCAGCGCCGGCACGATGCCGGCCGCGAACAGATCGGCGATCGACAGGCCACCCCCGGCCGCGGCCGAGAACAGGATCAGGTTGTGCGAGGGCGGCACCAGCAGCGCGACCAGCGCGGCGGTGATGCTGACGTTGACCGCGAAGTCACGGTCATAGCCGCGCTTGACCATCTGCGGAATCATCGTGCCGCCGACCGCCGAGACATCGGCGATGGCCGAACCGGATACACCGCCGAAGAACAGCGAGGACAGGATCGACACCTGGCCCAGGCCGCCGCGCATGCGCCCGACCAGCGAAGACGCCAGCGAGATCAGGCGCTCGGAGATGCCGCCGCGCATCATGATTTCGCCGGCGAAGATGAACAATGGAATGGCGATCAGCGAGGCCGAGCCGGTACCGGCCGAGATCTGCTGGACCAGCACCAGCGTCGGCAGATCCAGGTACCACAAGGTAGCCAGGGCGGCGGCGGCGAGCGCGAACGCGACCGGCACACCGAGCAGCAACAGCACCGCGAACACGGTGAAAAGAATGGTGATACCCATGACTCAGCGATCTCCCTCGGCAACGGCATCGGCCGGCCGTACAGCCAGCGCCATCTGGTTCACGGCGAAGATCGCCATCAAGGCGCCACCGATCGACAGGGGCAGGTAGTTGATGCTCTGCGGCAGGTTGGCGCCGGCGGCCTTGATGTCCAGGCCGTCCATCAGCAGCACGGCCGCCCACCAGGCGATGACCACGCCCAGCACGGCCACCACCAGCGCGGCGAACACATCGACCGCGCGGCGCAGGCCCGGGCCCATGTGCGCGGCGAGCAGGAAGAAGCCGAAATGGCGGCGGGTATGCACGCCGGTGGCCGCGCCCAGGCTCATCGCGGTGGCGAGCAGCAGCAGCGTGACCGGCTCGGTCCAGCTGGGCGAATCATTGATCACATAGCGGGCGAACACCTGCCAGCCCTGCACCACCACCAGGCCCAGCAGGGCGATGACGGCAATGTAGATCGCCACATCGGCGATGACGTTGAGCAGGCGCTGCGGCGCGGTCGGGGTGATGACGGTTTCGGAAGTCGAGTCGGACATCGCGTCGGGGCCTCAGGCGAAGTCGCGGATGCGACGGGTGAGGGCGGCCAGCTCCGGCTGCTGCAGGTAACGCTGCAGCAGCGGGTCGGCGGCCTTGCGGAAGGCCGGCATGTCGACCTCGTTGAACTTGATGCCGAAGTCGGCCACGGCCTGGCGGGCGGTGTTTTCCGAGGCATCCCACTGCTCGCGCATCACCTGCACCGACTCGCGTGCGGTCTCGATCACCAGGGTGCGGTCGGCCGGGCTCAGCGCATCGAAGCTCTGGCGCGACATCAGCAGCACGTCCGGCGCGTAGGAATGATCGCTCTGCGACCAGTAGTGCGCGGCCTCGAAGTGGCGGCTGGAGTGGAAGCTGCGCATGTTGTTTTCCGCACCGTCGATCATGTGCGTTTCCATGCCCGAGAACGTATCGCCCAGCGACATCGGGGTGGGGTTGGCACCGAGCAGGCGCATCAACTGGATGAAGATGTCCGAAGACGCCACGCGCAGCTTCAGGCCATGCAGGTCCTTGGGTTCCACGATCGGATGCTTGGTGTTGTAGAAGCAGCGCGCGCCGGAGTCGTAGATGGCCAGGCCGACCAGATCGCGGGTTTCAAAGCCCTGCAGGACCGTATCGGCAACGCCACCATCGAGGGCGCGGCGCATGTGCGCCACCGACTCGAACACGTACGGCAGGCACAGGCCCTGGGTCAGCGGAAATGCGTTGTTGAGCGCGCCGGAGTAGACGCGGGTGATGTCGATGGCGCCGAAGCGGGCCATGTCGATCGCCTCGGACTCGCGGCCGAGCTGGCCGGAGTGGTACTGGCGCAGGCGCAGCCGGCCGCCGGTTTTTTCTTCCAGCGTCTTCCCGATCCATTTCACCGCCGTGACGGTGGGGTAGTCGGCGACGTGGACGTCGGTGGCGGTCAGCAACTGCGCACCAGCCGGTGCGGCGTTGGACGACCGCGAACAAGCCGTCAGCGCGGGCGCGGCGAGCGCGCCCAGACTGGTGGCCAGGAAACTTCTGCGAGTGAACATCTGCGCCCTCCCAAGCGTGCTCGCCATGTCCGCGCGGTTACCCGGCGGCGATGGCCTTGCAGGTAATGTCGCCGTAGCCGACGAAACGGATCAATGCTTGCTGGCCCACGGCGATGTCGTGGATGCCGGTAGCGTTGCCACTGGCGATCAGGTCGCCGGCCTTCAACGGCCGCCCACGCTGCGCCGAGCGGCCCAGGGCGAAGGCATAGGCGGTACGCAGGCCACCGGGCAGCAGGGTCGCGCCACCGGTGCCGACCACCTCGCCCTCGATGCGGGTTTCCGCACGCAGGTCGGCATCGTCCAGGCGGGTCCAGTCCGGGATTTCCGGGCCCAGCACCAGGCCATTGTTGTTGCCGAAGTCCGACACCACCACGCGCGGACCGAGCTTGTTGATGGTCGCCAGCGGGCTGCTGGCCACTTCAACGCCGATGAAGAGCTTGGCGGCCAGGGCCTCGGCTTCTTCCGGAGTCCACTGCAGCTTGTCCGCCGGGGCGTCTTCCTGCAGCTGGATCACGTACTCGGCCTCGACCGCGCCGAAGCCCCCGACGAACACCGGAATCTCTACTGTTCCACCGGTAGCATTCCAGAGCTGACGCGAGAAGATCGGGCCCAGCAGCCGGTCGTCGCCGGAGACATCGCGGCGCTCGGCGGCGATGTAGCCCACCTTCCAGCCGACCACCTGGTCGTCCCACAGCGCGATGGCCTGGTCCTGTACCTGGTAGGCGGTGACGAGGTCTTCCGGGATGGTGCCCGGGAAATCCGGCAGGGATTGGCCGTGTTGGCGGGCGTTGACGAAGTGCCGGGCGATCTCGCCCAACCCTTGGTCGGGCAGGTCCTGTTTGCCGTGGTCGTTGCTCAAGCGGGTCTCCCGGAAAAATTGTTGCACTGCCAATCGACAGCGGTTGGATGTGCTGTATATGGTAAACCGGTGTCATTGGCAATGTGCAGCGCATCAGAACGGCTGCCGGTCAGGCACGATGCCTGTTCCCCTGCCGGAAGGACGTCCGCCGATGCGCCGCCCCCTAGTGTTGTCATTGTTCCCTTTCTTGCTGCTGGCCTGCGGCCTCGCGCGCGCAGCCGAGCATGCCGTGCCGGACACCGAGCCGGCCGCTGGCGCGGCGGACCGGATCGCGTTGTGGCCGGCGGGCGAGGTGCCGGGCGAAGCCGGCCCGGCCAGCGTGCCCAACGTGGTGGAGCGCAGCCATGATCCCGCCCTGCCGGATCGCTACATCGACAACGTCAGTGCGCCCTACCTGGTGGTGTACCGGCCACCGCGCCCGAACGGCAGCGCGTTGCTGGTGGTGCCTGGCGGCGGCTACCAGCGCATCGTGCTCGACAAGGAAGGCACTGCCCTGGTGCCGGCGTTCGTCGAGCAGGGCGGGGTGACCCTGTTCGTGCTGCGCTACCGGCTGCCCGCCGGCCGCAGTGATCGCCAGGCCGCCCTGGCCGATGCGCAGCGCGCGATGCGGGTGATCCGCGCGGATGCTTCGCGCTGGCAGATCGATCCGCAGCGCGTCGGGGTAATGGGGTTTTCGGCCGGCGGCCACGTCGCGGCACGGCTGAGCAATGGCTTCGATGCACCGGTCTATCCCCATCGCGATGCCATCGATGCGCTCAGCGCACGCCCGGATGTCGCTTTGCTGATCTACCCGGTGATCGACATGGGCGCGCACGCGCATACCGGCTCGCGTGCGCGCCTGCTTGGCCCGCACCCCGATGCCGCGCTGCAGGCACGGTTCTCGATGCAGGAGCAGGTCCGCACCGATACGCCGCCGACCTTCCTGGTGCATGCGCAGGACGACACCGTGGTCTCGGTCGACAACAGCCTGGTGTATTACCAGGCGCTGCGGCGCGCCGGCGTCGCCACCGAAATGCATCTGTTCCCGTTCGGCGGCCACGGCTTCGGCGTGCGCATCCCGGCCGGTTTGACCGCCGCGCAGTGGCCCGAGCTGGCCCTGCGCTGGATCCCCTCGCGCCACACGGAGCCCGCGCGCCATGACTGATACCCCCGCCGATCTTCAACGGCGTCGTTTCCTGCGCGACAGTGCGCGCTACGCACTCATGCTCGGTGCTACCAGCCTGCCGCTGTTGCCGGCCTTTGCCGGGGTGCCCGGCCCGCGCCACGATGCCGCGCCGCTGGCGCGTGTACGCAGCGGGCGCCTGCGCGGGCAGCTCGAGCAGGGCGTGAATGTGTTCCGCGGCATTCCCTACGGCGCCGATACCGCGCCACGACGCTTCCAGCCGGCCGTGCAGGAATCGGCCTGGCGTGGCGTGCGTGATGCACTGGCGTACGGCAATGCCGCGCCGCAGGGCGGTAACGAAGGGCCGGGCAGCGAGGACTGCCTCTACCTCAACGTGTGGACCCCGGCGCTGCGCGACGGCGGCAAGCGGCCGATCGTGTTCTATATCCATGGCGGTGCCTACAACAACGGCTCGGGCAGCGACCCGCTGTATGACGGCAGCGCGTTGTGCCGGCGTGGCGACGTGGTCGTGGTCACGGTCAACCATCGGCTCAACGTGTTCGGTTACCTGTACCTGGCGCAGCTGGGCGATGCGCGCTTCGCCGATTCGGGCAATGTCGGCCAGCTCGATCTGGTCCAGGCGCTGCAGTGGGTACGCCAGCACGCGCCGGAGTTCGGTGGCGATGCGGGCAACATCACCGTGGTCGGCCAATCCGGTGGCGGGGCGAAGATCGCCACGCTGATGGCGATGCCGGCCGCACGCGGCCTGTTCCAGCGCGCGTGGACGATGAGCGGGCAGCAGGTCACCGCTGCCGGCCCGCGTGCGGCCACCCAGCGCGCGCAGATCGCGATGCAGGCCGTGGGGGCGGCCGATGCCGAGGCGCTGCGCACGATGCCGATGGAAGCGCTGCTGGCCGCCACCCGTGCACGCGATCCCTCGCGCGTGGAGAACAGCAGCCTGTACGTGGGCCCCGTGCTGGACGGTCGCTCGCTGCCGGTGCATCCGTTCTGGCCGGAGGCGCCGGCACAGTCCGCCGGAATCCCGATGGTGATCGGCAACACCCACGATGAAACCCGCGCCTTCCTCGGCAACGACCCGGCCAACTTCGCCCTGACCTGGGAGACGCTGCCGGCCAAGCTGGAAAAAGAGCAGTACGTGGACCTGCTGCCCTCGGTGGTGATCGCCGAGTACCGCCGCCTGTATCCGCACTACACGCCTTCGGAGGTGTTCTTCGCCGCCACCACCGCCGGTCGTTCATGGCGCGGTGCGGTGGAGGAACTGGAAGCGCGTGCACGCCAGGGCGCACCCACCTGGGCTTATCAACTCGATTGGAGCTCGCCGCTGGACGGCGGCAGGTTCGGTGCGTTCCACACCCTGGATATCCCGCTGGTGTTCGACAACATCGACCGCCCCGGTTCGCGCACCGGCAACGGCGAGGAAGCCAGCCGCGTGGCGGCCACGATGAGCGAGGCCCTGATCGCCTTCGCCCGCCATGGCGATCCGAATCATGGCGGACTGCCACGCTGGCAGACCTATTCGATCAACCGCCGCGAAACGATGCTGTTCGATGCCACCTCACAGCAGGCCGACGACCCGCGCGGTGGCGAGCGTCGTCTCTATCAGCAGGCCCCCTTCATCCAACGAGGCACATTCTGATGCGTATGCCACTCGACAGCGTCTTCCAACGGCCTACGGCCAGCCGGGGCGAAGGTCATAGGTGACTTTGCGCGCTCGAAGGAGGTCGCTCTTTTGGATACCGAGGTGTTGGACAGCGTAGTCGACGGCCGCGGTGAGTTCGTCAAAGCTCATTCGCAGATGAAGTGAGTATAGATCGACGGCGTCCTCGTACTTTTCCAAGTAGCGGTCCAAGCCCAGATTGTACCGGTCGCCACTCAGCATGAGAAAGAACTCCTGATGCGCCGGTTCACCTGATTCTAGGTAGTCGACGTTGATCCAGATACGCGTCCTGCTATGAAGCATCGCCTTGATCGTTGCAATGTCGCTATTTTTCATCACTGAGAAGTGGCAGCGTCAGCTGACGGGGGAGGACCGTTTCAGTGGCGATACTAGCGCGTTGCGGCCGTGCGACTGCCGCGACCACTGGCGTTGCTCGCTGGGACGTGCCCACGAGGTGACGCTTTAGACGACAAATACCGGCAGGTCGCCGACGTGTTGCATTCCACGATCAGTATCCATTTCATTGAACGGAGAAAGACCAATGCGGTGTACGTCCTGGCTGCTCGGCAGCGCACTGTTCGCCCTGATGAGCGCGGCGCAGGCCGCCGTGGATCCGGCGGTGATGGACCGCCCGGCACCGACCCCGATCCGCGCCAGCAAGATCGTGCTGGTCGGCGATTCCACCACGGCCGTGCAGGGCGGCTGGGGGCCGGCGTTCTGCGCACGGCACGTGACCTCGTTCCTGACCTGCACCAACCTCGCCCGCGGCGGCCGCAGCACCTACAACTACCGTGCCGAAGGCTCGTGGGCGCTGGCCGAGGCGGAGATGCGCATGCCGGGCTATGCGCAGACCTGGGTACTGATCCAGTTCGGCCACAACGACCAGCCAGGCAAGCCGGGCCGCTCCACCGATCTGCAGCGCGAGTTCCCGGACAATCTGCGCCGCTACGTGCGCGAGGTCCGCGCCGCCGGTGCACAGCCGGTGCTGCTGACCCCGTTGACCCGCCGCCAGTTCGCCGACGGCGTGCTGATCGATGATCTGGCCCCGTGGGCCGAGGCCGTGCGCACTGTTGCGCGGGAACTGGAGGTGCCGCTGGTCGACCTCCACGCACGCAGCCGCGCGGTGGTGCAGGCACTTGGGCCGGTAGCCTCGATGCCGCTGGCACAGGCGGCCGCCACGCCTGCGCAGGTGAGTGCGGCGCTGGGCGGTACGACCGTGGGCGCAGCGCCCGTCGCTGGCGCACCCGTCGCGCAGAACAACGCCGCCACCGAGCCCATGGGGCAGGCCAAGGTCGCCTTTGATTACACCCATCTGGGCCCGGACGGCGCGGCGCTGTTCGCCACGCTGGTCACCGAGGAACTCGCCCGTCAGGTTCCCTCGTTGCGGCCGCTGCTGATTCCCTGATCGATAGGCAAGCCCGACGATTTCTTTCGAATGGCGGGGTATGTCGGAGATGGTGGGGCAAACGGATGTGATCCAGGTCAAACACGTTGTTCACCGGGATCGCCTAGACTCGGGGCATGCAAGACCAATGCAACCCGTTTCCGCCGTTCCATGGCCGCGATCGATTGATCGCCGCGGTCGACCATGCGGTGCAGCACGAGCACGCGCACCAGATCGCCACCACGCTGCGCTCGGCGTTGCGTGAGGCGATCGCCGACAGCCGGATCCAGCTGCCGGCCTGCGTGCATCGCCCCATCCAGGACCACTACGCGCGCCGAGAGCTGTACCGCAGCCCCGTGCACGGCTACAGCATCGTGGCGATGAGCTGGGGGCCGGGGCAGGGCACGCCGCTGCATGACCACAGCGGGCTGTGGTGCGTGGAGGGCGTGTGGATGGGCCAGCTGGAAATCACCCAGTACCAGCTGCTGGAGCGTGACGGCGAGCGGTTTCGCTTCCGCCCCGAAGCAGCCGTGGTGGGCGATTGTGGCAGCGCCGGCAGCCTGATCCCGCCGCACGAGTACCACACCATCCGCAATACCAGCGATGCGGAGCTGGCGATCTCGGTGCACGTCTATCAGGGCGAGATGACCCGTAGTGCCATCTTCGAACCCGAGGCCGATGGCTGGTACCAGCGCCGCGTGCAGGTGATGGAAACCGACGCGGCCTAGGGCGCGGCGGGCGCACCGCTCGACCCGACGCCGCGGTAGCGCGCATCATGCGCGTTCCACCCGGTTACCGACGTTCCGCCATGCCTACGCTGCCGTTCCAACAGGTCAATGTCTTCAGCCGGGATCCCCTGCGCGGCAATCCGCTGGCCGTGGTGCTTGATGCCGAGAGCATCGACGACACGCGCATGGCCGCGTTCGCGCACTGGACCAACCTGAGCGAGACCACCTTCCTGCTGCCGCCTACCGATCCGCAGGCGGACTATCGCGTGCGCATCTTCACCACGCTGGAAGAACTCCCGTTCGCCGGGCATCCCACGCTGGGCAGCTGTCATGCCTGGCTGGCCCATGGCGGCGTGCCCAAGGGCGAAGAGATCGTGCAGGAGTGCGGCATCGGCCTGGTGCGGATCCGCCGCAGCGCGGCGGGCCTGGCGTTCCTGGCGCCGCCGCTGCTGCGGGGCGACGCATTGGCGCCGGACCTGCGTGAACAGGTGCGACGCGGGCTCGGCGTGGCAACGCAGGACGTGGTGGACGCGCGCTGGGCGGACAACGGTACCGGCTGGCTGGCCCTGCGCCTGCGTGACCGCGCCGCGGTGCTGGCGA